>JANYEI010000025.1 GCA_025363205.1 Frigoribacterium sp. | reverse complement strand
CCTTCTCGCCGGAGCATCGGCTCGGCCAGCGCCAGGATGAGGAGGTGCTGCGCGGCGGTGAGAGCGATCGGGCCGACTGTGGTCACCCCGGCATCTCCGACGAAGGGGATGGCGTCGATGAATGGGGGTTCGGTCAGGTGGATGTTGAACTCGTATGTGGTGGGACCGGCGGTGAAGATCACGCTGGTCATGCTGAAGACGAGGGGGAGGCGTGCGCCGGGCGCGAGCCATGCCTGCATGCGACCGTCACCGTCGGTGACTGTTGCGGGGAGACGGGTGCCGACGTTGCGGAGCCACCAGAGGCCGTCGGCGGAGAGGACCTGGAGAAAGTGGCGGTGCAGGAACGGGTTGTCATCGATGTTGAGGTCGGCGCCACGGCCGACATCGAAAACCCGGTCGGGGTCGACGGTGCACCATTCACCGCAGAATTCGACGGACACTGTGGAGCGAGGCGGTGGTCCGGGGTCGGTGTTCAATGTGAGTGTCATGGGGCGCACCCGGTTGCGGGGGTGGCCGATTGATTTCCGTCCGCGCGAAGCAGCCACACGGAGATACAGGTGCGTCCAGTTGGGTCTGCTGCCAGGGTCACTGTCGACTGGGCGGCAGGGACCTGGCTTGTCGACTTCGTGGGATCGCTCACGTTCTGGTAGATGTAACTGTCGCCCGTCTGGGGTGTCGGATCTTTCCAGCTGAATACGATTCCTCCGGCCGTGACAGTTCCGACAAGCTGTTTGGGGGAGGGGACCGTTGCCGTGGAGCCCAGCGGGTCAACCGGAGCAGGATTGCGGGTGTTATCAGCAGGCGGTGAGCTCGTCGCGCCGCTAGTGGCGACGATGACCCCTCCGCCGGCCAGCGCGACCACGAGAACGACCGCCGTCACGATCCCGACGAGCTTGCCTCGTTTGGGCGCGGGCGTCGGCGGGAGCGCAACGTCGGAGGGCGGCACGGGGTCGCGCCTGATCGTGCTCTCGGCGGGCTCGACCCCGGGCACCGGGAGTTGGAAGGGCGCAACCCGTCTGATGGTGGAGTCCACAAGGTTGTCGTCATGCACTGGAACCGCCGCAATGGCGGGCGTTGGTGCGTGTGCCGTTGGCGTCTGGGCGGGTTGTTCGATGCTGACGATGCTGCGGATGCGGGTGCGACCGTCGTCTTCGTCGACTTCGGTCTCGTCGGGGATAGCGTCATCGAGGACATCGATCGGGGTCACCGACATGCTGAATTCCATCTGCAGCCGTTGCAGCTCCCGCCCGAATTCCATGGCAGAGGTGTACCGATCGTTCAGCTTCTTCGACATGGCGCTGGCCAGCACATGTTCGATCGATGGCGGAACATCTGGTCTTCCCAGCGCCGGCACCGGCGTGGATTGGATGCGGCTGATCAAGTCCATGCTGGAGTTGGTGGCCCCCGGGAACGAGAACGGGCTGCGACCGGCGAGCAACGTGTAGATGGTCGCCGCCAACGCGTACACGTCTGATCGGTGGTCGCTTGAGGCGCCGGTGAAAGACTCGGGAGGCGACCAGGGGATCGACATCCCCCCGGATTGTTCTGAGTTAGCCGATTCCATGGTGGCGGAGATTCCGAAGTCCGTGAGGGCAGGTCGGTTGTATTGGGTGACGAGGATGTTGGCGGGCTTGATGTCGCGGTGAAGGATCCCCGCCCGATGGGCGGTTTCCACAGCCCCCGCGACTTGAATCCCGATCCGTAATACCTCAGCGACGCTGAGTCTCTCGCGTTTGTACCGAGCTTCGAGGTTGGGTTTCGAGCAGTACTCCATCACCAGGTAGGGCCGGCCATCGGTGGAGACGTCGGCTTGGTAGATGGTGACGATCGACGGGTGGGTGGAGAGGGATGCCATCAGGTCGGCTTCAGCGTGGAAGGCGACGAGCGAGGTTTCGCTGATCTGGTCAGGGAGGAGCACCTTGACGGCGACTTGACGGCGCGGCATCGCCTGCTGGTAGAGGAAGACGTCCGCGAATCCTCCGGAGCCCAACAGTTGGAGATGAGTGAACCCGGTGATTTGCGGCGGTGCGGAGGGGGCGCGTTTCGGGCTCATGACAGACCTGAGAAAGTGACGGTGATTCCTTCACCGAGGTCGAGCACGTCGTGATTCGCGATCATTGTGGCCTCCCCGGGATGGAGGCGGATAGGTGGTTCGTCAACGCGGCGGAGAATCGTGCCGTTGGTGGTGTCGAGGTCCTGGGCGAGAATGTGGGACCCTTCGACGCGGATCTCGACGTGGCTGCGCGAGATGTCTTGTAGCGGACTTGGAACAGCCAGCAGGTGAGGCATCTGATTTCCGGGCACCCGAGTGGCTCGCGGTCGCCGGCCGATGATGACGGTCCGGTCGAGGATCGCCTCATCGCCGGTGGAGAGGATGATCTTGCCGGCCGGTTTCACTCCGGCCGACGCCACGGGGGTGGCCGCGTGCACCTCAGTTGTCTGCATGCGTTGCAGTTGGGCGACGGAAATCGTTTCGCCGTCATGGTCGTTGTGTTCGGTGGGGTGCGGCTGGGATGCCGAAGCGGGGGCTACCGCGGACGGGACCCCGAAGGCCGGGATGCCGGAGATCATCGTTGCCGCAAGCGGTGCCTGTTCTGCTGCTACAGCGCGCGTGACCGGCAAGATTGCGACCGGCAAGATGGGGGGAGAGACGACAGATGCTGACTGCCGAGCCGATGCCGGGGTTGCGGCGTCGGGTACGTCGTCTTCCGCCAAGGGGCGGACGGCCGCCGACTCGACGGATGTGGCGATGGTTGCGCCCCACAGATCGTCATAGTTGCTGGAGGGCGACTCGTCGGTGGAGGGTTCGAAGTCGAGGGGGTCAGCAAGTGTCTCCTCCTCGCCCGGGACCGTCATTCCCTTGTCGGGGATGGCCGTCTCTTCCGCATTCTCGATGGATGCCTCTGGTGGTCCCACGGACACCGCTGTCGCCGCCCGGCTGGGGGAACGGTCCGACTCTGCATTCCACGTCCGTTCGGCGTCCGGCGTCGCATCGGCGAGTACCGTGTCGATTCGGGAGCACCGCACCACCCCGCTGCTCATCATGAGAGGTTCAGCGGAGGCGGTGACCCCCTTCACGATGAGGGTGATCGAGCGGGGGGCGACGACCACGCTCTCATTCCAAGTCGTCACCCTGTCGCCTCCGATGCTCTGCAATGCGGTGCCGTCAGATTCGATCACCTCGACGGTCAGAGGTCCGCGGACGGCAATGCGTGCCTCATCCCCGTCGAAGGCGACGACCGCGAAGGACGGAAAAGACGACAGGCTCGTGCCGTACGCCTCCGTCAGCACGTCCAGAAGACCGGAGAAACCGGCGCCCTTCTCAAGGGTGGCCCACACCCTGGCGGAGAGGCCGGGCGCGATCTTTTCGGGAAGGAGGGCGACTGCGCTCGAGGTCACGACCCCATGCCAATCGCCGGATACATATTCGACTCCAGTCATCTCAGCCTCCGGCCAGGAGTTGCTCGCGCGGGTAGGTGTCGTCCGAGTAGTCGTCACCGACAGCGGTCTTGGCCGTTTCCGGGTCGCTTTCTCCAGTCGCGGTGCCGAGGACGTCGACGACGAGTACGGTGACGTTGTCCCGCCCGCCGTGTAGCAGTGCTTCGTGTACGAGCCGGTTCGCAGCATCTTGGGCACCGGTCTCTTCGAGCAGCACCATGGTGATTGCTGCATCATCGAGTTCACCGGTGAGGCCATCAGAGCAGATCAGGATCCGCTCGCCCGTATTGGCGGGGATGAGCCAGAAGTCCGCCTCGCCCTGATTGCCTGCGCCGATTGCTCGAGTGATTACGTTTCGACGGGGATCGACGCCCGCATGTGATTGTTCCAGTTCCCCGGATTCGATAAGTTCCTGCACGAGGGAGTGGTCGACGCTGACCTGTTCGAGAACTCCGTCTGCCAGCATGTAGGTTCGCGAATCGCCCAGGTTGATGACGATCCAGTAGGGGCTCCCGCCTTGCTCTGTGACGGCCACACCGGTGAGTGTCGTTCCTGCTGCGCCGGATCCGAGAGCGTCGGCGATTGCGAAGACTGTCGATTTTGCAGCGGAGAGTGCCTCGCGGACCTCATCGACCGAGAGGGTCGGGTTGCCGACGAGGGGAAGAAATGCGCTGATCGCGGCGGCACTGGCCACTTCGCCCGCCTCGTGGCCGCCCATCCCGTCAGCCACCAGGAACAGGGGATGGTCCGCCAGAAATGAGTCCTCGTTGGTGGTGCGCCGTCGCCCTCGGTCGGTTGAGGCACCCCACGCGAGTCGGATTCTCGCGGGCACTGCCTGGTCGTGACTCATTCCTGCCACCGCACGTCGAGGGTCCGATCGCCAATGACGACCATCTCACCGGGCGCGAAGTAGACGCGTTCGGCGGAAGACACCGGCTGTTCGCTGCTGTCGAGGCGACGCACACGAGTGCCATTGGTCGAATTGCGGTCGGATACCCACAGCCTCATCCCGTCAATACCGATCTCGGCGTGAGTCTTGGATAGCGTCCGCGTTGTGTCGGCGATGGAAACCAACCCGATGTGTTCCTCGCCGAGGTCGCGGGCCGGGTTGCGGCCAAGAAGAGTGGGGCCGGAAATGGGAAACTCCTCTCCACTGTCGAGTCGGAGGACCGCGCCACGCGGACGCAACTCTGCTCCGGTTGCCGCCCGAGTTCGATCTCCCTCGTCATCCTCGTAGTTGTCGACGGTCAAGGTCCCTGGTAACAGGCCGAGGGGCGCCTGAGGTGCCATTAGTGCCGTCGGCGTGGGTGCAACCGGTGTTGCAGAAGTGAAGCCGGGAACCCCGGCGATCAGGCCCGCGCCGGCGCTGGCGGACTCCCTCAACGTCGATTCGAGGAGGGGTGCTTTCTGCACTTCGGGGAGAGGAGTCGGTGCTGGTTGTCTCTCCAGCTCGGAGGTGCTCTCTGGGCGAGGCTGGTATTCGACGGCGGCGGCTGTCATGGCAGACGGCATGCCGACGGTCACGATACCCCGGGCGGAGGTTTCCACGATGGGCTCGTGATCCGCAATCGACTCGTGATCCGCAATAGTCGCGAGCAGCGGGTTCGGTCCGTTCTTCACGTCGAGTACCCACGTGTTCGATGCTTTGTCATGCCAGCCCCGGTTGCGTTTCTCGGAGTCCCACAGAGGTGAGAGCAGCACCACGTACTGGCCGATGAGCAGGAAACCGCCGAGCGCGATTATGGAGTAGCGGCCGAGAACCCGACCGAAACCGACCGGCCCGAGCGTGTCGGCCCGCACCGTTCGGAGACCAACGGCACGTTTACCCAGAGTCATGCCCGTGTTCGCTTCGGCGAGGTACTGGGCGAGGCCGAAGAGAAGGGTCAGAACAACGGCGATCCACTGCAATGCCGTCCCGGCCTGTGACGCCGAAATCGCTCCTTTATAGTTGCCGCTGGTGAGCATCGAAGTGGCGGAGATGAAAGCGATGAGACTCGGTATAAACAGCACGAAGGGAACAATCCCATCGATTAGGTAGGCACCGACTCGCGCGCCGTAGCTTGCCGGAACAACAGTCATTGTGACCGCCTCTTCTCGCTCTTTTTCTTCTGCCTCATTGCAGTGGCTTCCCTTCTCCGGGCGGTGAACGTGACGATTGATAAGCGTGCTTTCAGACGACGGAACCGGCTGGCAGATCTGTGCATCTCCTTGACGAGCAGGTCTACCTGCGTCCAGAACGCGGCGGTCTCCTCGGCGCTTGGTTCAACCGGGCCGAACACGCCGGTATCCGCGATTGCGGCGACCGGCATGATGCTGGCCGTCGGATAGCGTTCGGCCAGAGCCAACGCACCTTCCAGCCGAGTTCGACCAGCGACGAGGGGCGTTCCGAGGTCCAAGGCAACATCGACAATTTCATCCCACCCTCCGCTCAGACGGTCGGCACCGCGGGCGGCCCCCGCGCGCTGACGGCGCCGACGTGCCTTCAGGAGGGCGATCAGCAAAGCTGGCCCGAGAAGGATTAGCAGGATACCGAGGCCGCTCCCGCCGATGCGGAGCACGGCCAGGAAGGAGTCAATGGTTGAGGTGGTGATCTTGGTCGACTTTCCACCTCGGGTCGCAGGATCGTTCGGTGCCGACACGGCAACAGGCGGCGCGGGCGGCGGTTGGAGAACTTGCGCTCGAGGATCGGTTTGCGATTTCACGATCTGCTGGTCAGGCTTCTTGCTCTGATCCGGTGTCGAATTGAACGCCACCCAGCCCAGCCTGTTGAAGTCCACCTCAACCCAGGCGTGCAGGTCGGCACCGGTGATCGCGACCGACCGATCCGGGGCATAGGTCTTCGGATAGAACCCCATGACGACCCTGGCCGGGATCCCGAGCTGGTTCGCCATCAGTGACATGGCAACCGCATATTGTTCGTCGTCGCCAACGATCTGGGTGCCGCCCAGAAACCTGGTCAGTCGTTGGGCACCGTGGCCGGGAAGGCTGGTGAAGTCACCGCTGAGCCCGTGGCTGAAAAAGCCCTTCTTCGTCAGGGCGGTGCTAAGCGCACTAAGGCGCGCCGACGGCGTCTGCGCGGAACCGGTCGCAGCCGCCGCGAACGCGCCCACCGCAT
>JANYEI010000007.1 GCA_025363205.1 Frigoribacterium sp. | reverse complement strand
CAAGCATCGAGCCGAAAGCGGCTGCTCAGGGAGTACCAGCAAATGCAAGCGAAACGACGGGAATCGGCACCCGCGAAGGTCGGACTAGTCCAGAGTTACACGCGAAAAACCCAGAAATGGATGCGACGTGACAGGAATCTTAGGAAAATCCGAGGTGCCCCTGGAGGGACTCGAACCCCCAACCGTTTCCTTAGGACGGAACTGCTCTTCCATTGAGCTACAGAGGCTGGCCTTGCAAGTTTAGCCCGAGGGTGGTGAGTCGCGAGAATTGCATGCTCGTTGGCGAGGGAAGGGTGTTGTTGTCGCCAGTCACGCGCGGGAGGGGACTGCAGGAGATCCAAAACACCAGCGGGGTAGCAAAAGCAGACGGCAGAGACCGTCCAGCATAATCACGCCGCAGGCGCGAGGAACTCTTCCCACTCGGCCTCAGCGCGCTCGACCCCGCGCACCAGCCAGGCCGTACCGTGCGGCGGCTTCGGGCGCACACGCAGAGTCCAGTTCATCTCGGTGGGAGTGCGATCGCCCTTCAGGTTGTTGCAGCGCAAGCAGCAGGCAACGAGATTCTCCCAGCTGTCGGCACCCCCACGAGAGCGCGGAAAAACATGGTCGATGGTGTTGGCCGCTCCCCCGCAGTATCCGCAGCGCTGCCCGTCGCGGCGAAGCACACCGCGACGCGACACCGGAATGAGCCGGCTGTTCGGGATGCGCACGTACCGTGTCAACAGGATGACAGAGGGCCTGGCATAGGAGCCGGATGCCGCCCACACCGGATGCTCGGCATCCGCTGCGACGATCGTCGCCTTCTGGTTCATCACGAGAACGAGCGCTCGCTTGAACGACACAACGGCGAGGGGCTCGAAGCCCGCATTCAGGACCAGCGTGCGCATTGTCATCCTTTCGACGATGCCTGGACGGCTTCCAGGCAGTTCGATGCACCTTGGGTTCTGGGAAAGGTCAGAGAAAGCGTGCGGTGAGGCGCCGGGGCAAACAAAAAGACACTGTCAGTACGACAGTGCCTGATGAGTGCGCGCGGACAAAACCGCCCGGTGCTGACAGCAGTGCCGTATGTAAAAAAGCGCGCGCGCATCCGCGGATTGGATGGCTCGTGATTTCGACATCTGGCTCTTTTTCGAAAACGATTCTCAGAATTGCAAGAACCCCAGCGTAACCCAGAATATCTGCGCAACCGGGGGCGTGACGCACCTCGAACGCAACCGTTTACCCGTTGTTAGATTGCCACGTAGATGTGGATCGCGACCTCGTTGGGCAGCTCGAGCCCGTCTTCGTGACCGTCCACCTGCACCCGCACATACGTACCGAGCGCCGAGAAGCTCGCCTTCGCCCCTGGCATCACGCCAGCGGAACGCAGTTGCTCCAGAAGCTCGACCTCGTACTGCACCGGCTCACCCAGACGCCGGATGACTCCATTGATCGGTCCGACCGCCCCGAGCGTGAAGTTGACGATGTTTACCACGCCGTCCGAGAATTTGCCCACGCTATTCTCGCCGAATTCATCGAGGCCCGGGATCGGGTTGCCGTAGGGCGAGTGCGTGGGGTGCTCAAGCATCTCGATGATCCGGCGCTCCACCGACTCGCTCATCACGTGTTCCCAGCGACAGGCTTCCTCGTGAACGAGGGTCCAGTCGAGGCCGATCACGTCGGCGAGCAGCCGCTCGGCGAGGCGATGCTTGCGCATCACCTGGATGGCTTTGCTCCGGCCCTCCGCGGTGAGAGCAAGGTGGCGGTCGCCCTCCACGACGACAAGTCCATCTCGTTCCATGCGGCCGACCGTCTGCGAGACAGTCGGGCCGGAATGGCCGAGGCGTTCGCTGATCCGGGCACGCAGCGGGAAGATGTTTTCTTCTTCGAGTTCGTAGATCGTGCGGAGGTACATCTCAGTGGTGTCAATGAGATCGGCCATCGTCGCCTCCTAACGCTGCATACTTGTCAGGTAAGCCTAACCTGCGGCACACCCACGGCATCCCGCACGAAACCGGGCTAATAGAATTGGAGTTATGCCAATTCTGACCATTCCCTCCTCGCTCCTGCCCGCTGACGGACGATTCGGCTGCGGCCCGTCCAAAGTGCGGCCGGAACAGCTCGCGCATCTCGCGAGCGCCGGAGTGAACATTCTCGGAACCTCACATCGGCAGGCTCCGGTCAAAGACCTCGTCGGCCGGGTGCAATCCGGCCTCTCTGCGCTCTTCCGTGTTCCCGATGGCTATGAGGTCGTGATCGGCAACGGTGGATCGACGGCCTTCTGGGATGCCGCGGCCTTCTCCCTAATCGAGAAGCGCAGCCAGAACCTCACCTTCGGCGAATTCGGCTCCAAGTTCGCGCAGGCCGCGGGCGCACCGTTCCTCAAGGCGCCGATCGTGATCGACGCGCCAGCCGGAACCCGAAGCGAGATCGAGATCACCTCCGGCATCGACGTCTACGCCTGGCCGCACAACGAGACCTCCACGGGAGTGATGGCCCCGGTCATCCGCGCCGCCGGTGATGACGGCGCACTCACGGTCGTTGACGCCACGAGCGCCGCGGGCGGCATCGACTTCGATGCCTCGCAGGCCGACGTGTATTACTTCGCACCGCAAAAAAACTTCGCCTCGGACGGCGGCCTCTGGTTTGGGCTGTTTTCCCCCGCCGCGATCGAACGGGTGGAGCGCATCGCCGCGAGCGAGCGCTGGATTCCCGAATTCCTCAGCCTCAAGAACGCCGTGGACAACTCGCGCCTGAAGCAGACCCTCAACACCCCGGCGCTCTCGACCCTGCTGCTCATGGAAAACCAGATCGACTGGATCAACGACAACGGCGGACTGGGCTGGGCGGATGCCCGCACCCGGGAATCATCCGCGGTGCTGTACGACTGGGCCGAGTCGGTCGACTACGCGACCCCCTTCGTCACGAATCCCGACCACCGCTCGCAGGTGGTCGTCACCATCGACTTCGACGACACGATCGACGCCGCCGGCATCGCGAAGACCCTGCGCGCCAACGGCATCGTCGACACGGAGCCCTATCGCAAACTCGGCCGCAACCAGTTGCGCGTCGCCACCTTCACCGCGATCGAACCGGATGACGTGCGCGCCCTCGTGTCCTCCATCGAGTACGTCGTCGGCAACAGCTGATCATGCGCCTGTTCCTGAAGGATTCTGAGCGCCGCCCCGATCCGGTACCGGTGAAGACGGATGACCGCCGGCCCATCCTCGTCGGTCTCGCGGCGTGGGTGATCGCCACCATCCTGGTCGTGCTGTTTTTCGCACCGATGAGTGGCTCCGGCAACAGCGCACCGCTGTCGACCTGCGTCGTCGGAATCGTGCTGGGACTCGCCGGTCTGATTTACGCGGCCAAGCGACCCAAGTAGCTTGCCGGGGCGCGCGACCCGTCGACGCGCTCAGACCGAGCGCTCGTGCTCGTCTTCCGGCTCGTCGTCATCGTCGAGGTCGTCATCATTGAGGTCGTCATCGTCGGTGTCGTCATCGTCCGACTCATCGATGTCGACCCCGTCGAGATCGCCGCTGTGCAGCACGTCGCTGCCGAGGTCGTCATCGTCGTCTTCGTCGTCTTCGTCGTCTTCGTCGTCAGATTCATCGTCGTCCCTGTCGTCGGACTCGTCATCATCATCGTCGTCGTCGTCGTTATCGTCATCGTCCGAATCGTCGTCGTCGTTATCGTCCGAATCGTCATCGTCCGAATCGTCATCGTCGAGTCCGTCGGTAGCACCATCCGCCGCGTCATCCTCTCCCGCGGCGTCCTGCGCGGCGGTGTAGTCGGCGAGGCGATCAACCCACGGCACCCAGGCCGGAGAGAGCAGGGCGGTATCGCCCGGGGTCAACTCGGTCTCGAGCACACTCGCGGGGGTGTCCTGCACATGGGCAATGCTCGCCGTCCAGCGCCATCCGGGGTACCCGGCAAGAAGCGTCTCGAAGTAAACCGTCGTGACGCCGTCGCCCTCGTCGATAGATCCAGCGGGGGCACCGATCGACTCGGCTGACGTAATCTCGAGCAGTGCGCTGCGGCCGAGCTCGAAGTCGGAGTCCGGTGCCACCGACTCAGGGGCTTCCGAAACAGGGTGAAGCGAATCAGGCATCGAGTTCATCCGCGACCTTGCGCAGCATCGCGGCGATCGTCTTGCCGTGCTTGCCGTCGGGGTAGCGGCCGCGCTTGAGGTTGGTGCCGATGCCGTCGAGAAGCTTCACCAGGTCCTCGACGATGATCGACATGTCATCCGCTGGCTTGCGGCTCAACTTGACGAGACTCGGCGGTGCTTCGAGCACGCGCACCGAGAGTGCCTGTGCACCGCGCTTACCGTCGGCGATGCCGAATTCGAGTTTGGTGCCCGCCTTGACTGTCGTACCGGCGGGGAGTGCGGAGGCATGAAGGAAGACTTCCTGGCCGTCATCAGAACTGATGAAGCCGAAGCCCTTTTCTTCGTCGTAAAACTTGACCTTGCCGGTGGGCATGGCGGTACCTCTTTCACTTGGCTGTGCCCGTAAGACTACGGGGAGTCGGGGGCCGTATCCTTGTCACTGTGGCAAAAGAAACCCCGGTGAACATTCATCGTAACGAACGCGTGCTGGCCTTCATGATCGCAGGGATCGTAGGGCTGTCAATTGTGGCGTTTCTCACCGTGATCATCGCCACGGCATCAGGTCTTCCCGGAAACCAGTTTCAGGGTGGCTTCTGGCAGGCTGTGGCTCTGCTGCCCGGTGTCGGACTGCCGGTCGGATTTCTTCTGATCATTGCTCTGCTCGTCGTCAGCGGCCGTCGTCGAAGCCGCGAAGCCGCCGCCGCAGTATCCCGTAGCACCAGCACGACGAAGAAATAGTACGCAGCGATTCGGCGGTGCCGCCGGACACAGGAACGGGCGGGCAGACATGAGTGACACCCTGTCTTTGGCGACGCGCCTGAGGGCGATGGGCGATGTCGAGCTCGCGGCCGCCATGAGGGCACGGAACGTCAGCGCGTCCGGAGTCAAGGATTTTTTCGACCTCGCCGAAGCCTTTCTCGACCGCGCGTCGATGCAACAGATCCTCACGCGACTCGACCGGGAGACCCTCGCGGTGCTCTCCGCGATCGGCCAGCTCACCGAGGAGGCCGGGCCGCCCACGACCGCGGATGTCGCCACGCGGCTGTCGGCGCTCTCCGGTCGCGAGGTCTCCGCGGCATCCGTCACCGATCGCGTCGCAGGGGTCGCTGGGCTGCTATTGCTGCTCGAGGCGGAGTCTGGCCGCTTGGCCGCGTACGACAGCGTGCGCGACCAGCTGCGCTCCTGGCCGGCCTTCGGGCTTCCCTCGCTCGCCGACCTCACGGCGGAACGCGCCCCCTCCGCGTTAGAACCGGTGCCGGATGTCGACCACCGCTTCATCGACCGACTCGGTGCCGAGCGCGCCTTCGCCGCCATTACGGCTATTACCGAGCTGCTCGCGGAAGTGGAGCGCGAGCCCGCCCGCGAGCTCGCGAAGGGCGGCGTCGCCCTCCCCGACAACAAGCGACTCGCCCATGCGATGAGTGTCGACCTCGAATCGGTGGCCGTCTTCCTTGCTGTCGCCGAGCGCGCCGGACTCGTCGCCCGAGAGACCGGGTCGTGGATGATCACTGAGAACGGTGGCGGCTGGCTGCAGCGCTCCACCGCCTCCCGCTGGGCCACACTCGGCTCGTCATGGTTCGAACGCCTGCCCGCCGATATCCGCGCGCTGCTCGGCGAGCGCACGCACTCACTCTGGGGCACGGGGTTGCGCGGGTACATCGACTGGCTCTATCCAGCCGGCGGTGACTGGATGGATGAGCGCATCGGCGCCTACACCCGCGACGCCGAGCTGCTGGGCATCACGGCCAACCAGGCGCCAACCGGGCCGGGATCTCTGTTGCTCGCCGACGGCATCCGCTCGGCTGAAGAGGCGATGACCGCCCTGTTGCCCGCCGAAGTCGAGCAGGTCTACCTGCAGCACGATCTCTCGGTCGTCGCCCCCGGGCCGCTGACCCCGCGGGTGGATGCCCGGCTACGGTCGCTCGCCGACGTGGAGAGTCGTGCCCTGGCCTCCAGCTACCGCGTGTCAACCTCGAGCGTGAATCGGGCCATGGCCGCGGGTGAAACGGCGGAGTCGATCCTCGAGTTTCTCGGCAGTATCTCGCTCACGGGCATCCCGCAGCCTCTCGACTATCTCATCGGCGAGGCATCGAGCCGCTACGGACAGGTTCGGGTGGGCGCCGTCACCGACCCGCGTCCGGATACCCGCAGCTACATCCGTTCGGACGATGCACTGCTCCTCGGCACGATCCTCGTCGACCAGAACCTGTCATCCCTCGGCTTCGAGCGCACTTCGGATACCCGAGCCGAGAGTCGCTTTGCCCTCGATGTGGTCTTCTGGTCGGTGAGCGATGCGCGCTACCCGGTGGCCGCGGAAGATGCCGGCGGCGAGATTGTGGCTTTGCGTCGCCAGCGCACCGCCCGGCCCGCCCCCGCGAACGGACTGCACCCGATCGATGCCCTCATCGAACGTCTGCGCCTCAGCGCTGAGCCTGAAGGCGAAGAGACCGGTCACGCCTGGCTGATCCGCCAGCTGGATGCAGCGATCAAGGCCAAGACACCCCTCACCGTGAGCGTGACAATGCCGAACGGCACGCTGGTGGACTACCAGCTCGAGCCGACGAGCGTGGCCGGCGGACGCCTGCGCGGTCGAGACAACCGCGCCGCCATCGAGCGCACCCTGCCGCTGTCACGAATCGCGGGCATCTCCCCGGCGAAGTAGGGCTTTCTCGGCTCGCGCAGGGTCCGCGGCGGCAGGGTTTGCGGCGGCAGGGGTTTGCGGCGCGGCAGGGTTCGCGGCGCGGCAGGGACCGGCGTGGAGTTAGCGGCGCAGGGATCGTGTTCGCCGATCAGGAGATTCGACCGACGCTCCGCACGCGGGGGTCGGCCCGTCCGGCGTGTCACTCGTGCGTCCTGATCCGCGAACAGGATCAACCTTGCGAAGAGAGGGCGACGGCGTCAGCGTCCGAACACCCGCCCACACGGGCGACCACCCACCCTCACGGGAAACCGCCCGCCCACACGGGTGACCACCCACCGGCGTGACCTAGGCTAACGAGGTGGATGTGCTGTCTGGACCCCTGATCGTGCAGAGCGACCGTACCGTGTTGCTGGAGGTCGCGCATCCCGCCGCCGAGGATGCCCGCCACGACCTCGCCGTCTTCGCCGAACTCGAGCGCGCGCCCGAGCACATCCACACTTACCGCATCACCCGACTCGGCCTCTGGAACGCCCGTGCCGCCGGTCACACCGCCCAAAATATGCTCGACACCCTCGAGAAGTACTCCAAATTTTCGATTCCCCAGAGTGTGTCCATCGATATCGCCGAGACCGTGGGGCGTTATGGCCGGCTCGTCATCGAGCGCGACGAGCAGGGCACGCTCATCCTGCGGTCGAGCGATGCCGCTGTGCTGAGCGAGATTGTGCGGGCCAAGCGCATCGCCCCCCTGCTTTTTCTGCCTGACGACCAGCGGGGTAGAGGTCCTGAGATCGACCGGTACGAGATCCGGCCCTGGGCTCGTGGGCAGGTGAAGCAGGAGTTAGTCAAGCTCGGCTGGCCGGCCGAGGATCTTGCCGGATATACACCGGGCACGCCGCATCCGATCTCCCTCAACACCAGCGCGTGGAACCTGCGGGAATACCAGAATCAGGCGATCTCGAGTTTTGTGGATGGCGGTTCTGGCGTTGTCGTGCTGCCCTGCGGCGCGGGCAAGACCCTCGTCGGCGCTGGGGCAATGGCCAGGGTCGAAACCACGACGCTGATTCTCGTGACGAACACCGTTTCCGCTCGGCAGTGGCGGGCAGAGCTGCTCAAACGCACGACACTCACCGAGGATGAGATTGGCGAGTATTCCGGCCAGGTGAAAGAGGTGAAGCCGGTCACCATCGCCACCTACCAGATCCTCACAGCGAAGAGAAAAGGCGAGTACGCCCACCTCGCGCTGCTTGACGCTCTCGACTGGGGACTCGTGATCTACGACGAGGTTCACCTGCTGCCGGCCCCCGTCTTCAAACTCACGGCCGAGCTGCAGGCCCGTCGCCGCCTTGGCCTGACCGCGACACTCGTGCGCGAGGACGGTCGCGAGGGCGACGTCTTCAGCCTGATCGGTCCGAAACGGTTTGACGCACCCTGGAAGGAGATCGAGGCCCAGGGCTTCATCTCGCCTGCCTCGTGCTTCGAAGTGCGGATCGACCTGCCCGCGCAGGAGAGACTCGAGTACGCGGCATCCGCCGACGACGAGCGCTACCGACTCGCCGCAACAGCTCCGGCGAAGCTGCAGGTGGTGCGGGATCTCGTGAAAAAACACGCGGGCGAGCGCATCCTGGTTATCGGTCAATACCTCGACCAGATCGATACCCTCGCGGAAACCCTCGATGCCCCGAAACTCACCGGGTCCACTCCGATCGAGGAGCGCGAGCGGCTGTATCAGGCATTTCGTGAGGGCGAAATCACTCTGCTCGTGGTCTCGAAGGTCGCAAACTTCTCGGTGGACCTGCCCGAGGCGACGGTGGCTATCCAGGTCTCCGGGAGTTTCGGGTCACGCCAGGAGGAGGCCCAGCGTCTCGGCAGGCTGCTGCGTCCGAAGGAGAGCGGTCTTCCCGCCAACTTTTATACGCTGGTCGCGCGAGACACCGTCGACCAGGACTTCGCGCAGAACCGCCAGCGCTTTCTCGCCGAGCAGGGTTACAGCTACACGATCCTCGACGGGGATGCGATCGCGGCCTGAGGACGCAGCAGATTCTCGTGCGGCGCCGCCAGTGAGCCCCTTCCGGCGGGATGACTCGTTGTGAATCGGCTCTTCGCGCCGAAATCGGCTCACGGTCGCGAAGGTAGCGGGCGCTGGGCGAAGGTAGCGGGCGCCGGGCGCCGGGCGCCGGGCGCGGCTAGCGCGCCACCTCGTAGCGCAGCAGCAGGGTATCGCCGGAGACCAGCACGTGCCCGAGAGTCAGCTCGCCCGGATGGGCCAGCGCCCCGGCGGCGATGCGCTTGGCGTCGCCCGCCGCCAGCTGCGGGCTCACGGTGAGGCACAGCTCGTCGACGACGCCGGCCGCGATGAGCGCGCCGAAGAGCGACGGACCGCCCTCGCAGTGCTGCTGGGTGAGGCCTCGCTCCGCGAGCGCAACCGTCATCGCGACGGGGTCGAGTTCGTCCACTCCCGCGATCACGATGTCGGCCACCGCTGCGAGCGCGTCCCGGTTATCGCGCGGCGCGGCATCCGTCGTGATGATGATAGGCCGAACCGGGGCATCGGTGAAGATTCGGGAGGCCGGGTCGAGGCTGAGACTGTGTGAGACGATCGCGAACACCGGATGTGGCGGCAGTCCGCGCGCAATCCGCCGATCCGCCGATGGCTGTTCGAGCCGCATCGGACCGTAAGACTCGGCGCGCACGGTGCCAGCACCGACGATCACGACATCGCACAGCGCCCGCAACAGGTCAAAGACCCGATGGTCGGCGTCGCCCCCGAGGCCGCCGGATACCCCGTCAACCGTCGCAGCGCCGTCAACGCTCGAGACGAAATTGACCCGCAACCAGGGCTCGGACCGGTCCGCCCGGGCATACAGCGAAGAGAGTGCATCGTCGGTCAGGTCGGATACCGCCAGCGGAAACAGGCAGTCCACGCGCACGGTGTCCATCAGACGTTGTGTCGCGCATGGGCGGGCTGGCGGAATCCGAGGACGGCTTCGGTGAGTCGCACCGCATCGACCGCCGCGGGAACGTCGTGCATCCGCACGATCCGTGCGCCGTTCATGATGCAGATGACCGCGGCGGCCATGGACCCCGATTGACGCTGTCCCTGCTCACGATCGATCGCTTCGCCGATGAAGTCCTTGTTTGACACCGCAGCGAGCGTCGGCAACCCGATCGCCACGATCTCCTGCAGGCGCCGGGTGATCTCCAGGGTGTGCATCGTGTTCTTGTTCAGATCGTGTCCGGGGTCCACCACCAGGCGATCCCGCGGGATGCCAGCAGCCTCAGCCCGCGCGACACGCTCACGCAGATAGGCCACCACCTCTCCGGTGACGTCGTCGTACTGCGGACTCTGCGGCTCACTGCGCGGCACCCCGTTGCTGTGAGTGATCACCAGGGTGGCGCTGCTTGCCGCCACGACACTCGCCATCTCCGGGTCAGAAAACCCACTCGTGTCGTTGATGACGGATGCCCCGGCCTCGATGCTGCGCCGTGCTACTTCCGCACTCGTGGTGTCGACCGAAATCACCACGTCGCTGCGGTCATTGATGGCGGCGATCACTGGCACTACGCGGTCGATCTCGTCGGCGAGGCTCACCGGGTCGCCGCGACCGAAGGGCACTCCCCCGATGTCCACCCAGTCGGCGCCGTTGGCCGCCGCGGCGAGCGCAGCGTCCACTGCCCGGTCGAGCGCAAAGGTTGCTCCTTTGTCGTAAAAGGAGTCGGGGGTGCGGTTGATGATCGCCATCATCGCGACCTGCCGGTCGAAATCGAAGGTGCGCCTTCCGATGATGCGATTCACCCTCAGAGACTAGCCACGGAAAGCCGTATTCTCGCCGAGAGTCGTGGGCTCGGAGCATCCGGAATCCATACTCAGGAATTGCACAGCCTACGCGCAGATACTGGTGCAATGAGCGATGGCCCGAAGATCCTGATTGTCGATGACGAACCCAACATCCGTGACCTGCTGACGACGAGCCTGCGGTTCGCCGGTTTCGCCGTGCGCGCCGTGGGAAATGGAGCACAGGCGATCTCGGCGGTGCTCGAGGAGGAGCCGGATCTCATCATTCTCGACGTGATGCTCCCGGACATGAACGGCTTCGGAGTCACCAAGCGCCTGCGGTCGAGCGGGTACACCTCGCCGATCCTGTTCCTCACGGCCAAGGATGACACCGAAGACAAGATCACCGGTCTCACCGTCGGTGGCGACGACTACGTGACCAAGCCATTCAGCCTTGACGAAATCGTGGCCCGCATCAAGGCGATCCTGCGCCGCACTATGCAGGACGAGGAAGATGCCATCATCCGCGCCGGCGAACTGACAATGGACCAGGACACTCACGAGGTAACTGTCGGATCCGAACAGATCGAGCTGAGCCCCACCGAGTTCAAGCTGCTTCGCTATCTCATGCTGAACCCGAACCGCGTGCTCTCCAAGGCCCAGATCCTTGATCATGTGTGGGAGTACGACTTCAATGGCGACGCCGGCATTGTGGAGAGCTACATTTCCTACCTTCGCCGCAAGCTCGATCAGTACTCTGAGGAGCCGGTAATCCAGACCAAGCGCGGCTTCGGCTACATGCTCAAGGCCGCACGGGTCTGAGCATCCCCCCGGTAGCCAGCAGTATGGGGCGCACCTTCAGGGTGAGCGCCGTAATCTTGAGGTTCTAATGCACGTTAAAATCATGGGCTGGTGGAGTGGGGTCTCCCTCCGCACCAAGATCACCGGTGTCACCGTGCTCTTGGTGACCCTCGGCTTGCTCGTGGCGGGCGTCGGCACGATGACGGTGTTGCGCACCTACCTGCTCGCCGACGCCGACACGAAAATGACCAAGTACGCGCAGGCCGTTCCCGGGTATACGAAGACCGGGGCGAAAACCTGTGACGTCCTCCCCGGGATCAACGACTACTACCTCGCCGTGCTCGACACCAACGGTGACGAACTCTGCAACAACCGTGCCCTGACGCACTCGACTCCCAACATGCCGCCGATGCCGTTCAACACGGTGATCAAGGTCGGCGGTGTGCCCTTCACCGTCTGGGACAAAGAACACGACGACCAGTGGCGCGTCGTGGCCGTCCCGCGCAACATCGTCGATTCAGCGGATTACGTCACCGTGGTGGTGGCCGTCGACCTGGTGAGCTCTGACCGGCTGATCAACCAGTTCCTCGTGATCTTCCTTGGCTTCGGGCTCGCGGTGATCGTGCTCGGTGCCGCGCTCACCCGGCTACTCGTCACCTCCACCTTCGCCCCTTTGCGGGAGGTCGAAGCCACCGCGGCCGCGATTGCGGACGGCGACTTCAGCCAGCGACTGCAGGGCGCCACCCCGAACACCGAGGTCGGGCGCCTCAACCGCTCGCTCAACACCATGCTCAACCGCATCGACCGGGCTTTCTCCGATCGCGCTCGCACCATCGACCAGATGCGCCGGTTCGTCGGCGATGCGAGCCATGAGTTGCGCACTCCGCTCGTCTCGGTTCGAGGCTATGCCGAGCTCTATCGTATGGGCGCGCTGCAGAAGCCAGAGGATGTGGCCCAGGCCATGGAACGCATCGAGAAGGAGGCGATCCGCATGGGCGAACTGGTTTCCGACCTGCTCGAACTCGCCCGTATCGATGAGGCAAAGCCGCTGCAGCTCGGTCCCGTCGACCTTGTGCCGATCGCCCACGACGCCGCCCTGGACGCGATGGCATCCGCCCCCCGGCGCACCGTGAGCGTCATCGTGGCCAATTCCTCCTCCCTACCGGCGACGGATGCCCCGCCGGTCACGGTCACCCCCAGTAACCCCGCTGCCTCGGTTGGCGCGCCGGCCGCGGCCGGCCCCATTCGTTTCGCCGGAGCTCAACTTGCCCGCCTGCGCCGCCGCCAGGCCCGCGGTGAGCTGACGACCACCATGCCGATCGAGATTGCCCCGCTGTTAGCGGACGCTGTCGAGCAACCTGCGGTGGTGCTGGCGGAAGAGAACAAAATCCGCCAGGTGGTCACCAACCTCATCGGAAACGCGATGCGATTCACCCCGGACGACAGCCCACTCGAGCTCATCGTCTCGGTCGATCGCGTACACCGGGTGGGCGTGCTGGAGATCGTCGATCATGGCGAGGGCATTCCTCCGCAGATTCGCGAGAAGATCTTCCAGAGGTTCTGGCGTGCCGATTCTTCACGCACTAGAGAGACGGGCGGCAGCGGACTGGGGCTGGCAATCGTCTCTGGCATCATCGCGTCACATAAGGGTGAGGTGACTGTCCAGGAGACTGCCGGGGGTGGCGCAACCTTCCGCGTGAGCGTTCCGCTCCTCCCCGAGGGCTACACACCCCCCATTGCCCCCAAGCGCAGCTGACGCCAGCATCCTCCTGGCCGGCGGCGGCTAGCGTCGGACTTCTCGATCCGGCACAGACGGCGCCCGGACGCGAACCAGAGGAGGTACACATGACCCGCTACCAGGTGGACAGCGAAGCGGTACTTGGCGCGACATCGGCGGCCAAGAGCACCATCGGCCGCATTCAAGGCGAGGTAGGTGCACTACACGGCCAGCTCACCAATTTGCAGGCGTCCTGGTCAGGGCCCGCAGCCTCCGCCTTCCAAGGCGCGGTGATCGAGTGGAAGAGTCTCGAACAACGTGTGGAAGAAATTCTCGCCGCGATGGGAACTGCGCTCGGCCGAGCCGGGCAACAATACGCCGAAATCGAAGCGGCGAACACGCGACTGTTCGCCCATTGATCGGAGGGTGGCCCGATTCCGCCGCTGTGCGGGCGGGATTTCAGTACTGCGCGAGATGACCGAGATCGCACGGACGACGGAAGGCGGCCCCTTTCGGGACCGCCTTCCGGGGTTTGTGCAGGTAGGACTTAGAAGTCCATGCCACCCGACGGGTCACCCATCGGTGCCGCGGCCTTCTCGGGCTTGTCGGCGACGACGACCTCGGTGGTGAGGAACAGGCCAGCGATCGACGCTGCGTTGAGCAGTGCCGAGCGGGTGACCTTCACCGGGTCATTGATTCCGGCGGCCAGCATGTCGACATACTCACCGGTCGCGGCGTTGAGGCCGTGACCGCTCGGCAGGTTGCGAACCTTCTCGGCAACAACGCCAGCCTCGAGACCGGCGTTGAGCGCGATCTGCTTCAGCGGTGCGTCGACGGCGACCTTGACGATGTTCGCGCCAGTGGCCTCGTCCCCGGTGAGCGCCAAAAGGCCCTCGGTGGCGAAAGCGACAGCGCCGGCCTGGATCAGTGCGACGCCACCACCGGCGACGATGCCCTCTTCGACGGCAGCCTTCGCGTTACGAACGGCGTCCTCGATGCGGTGCTTGCGCTCTTTGAGCTCGACCTCGGTCGCGGCGCCCGCCTTGATGACGGCTACTCCACCGGCAAGCTTGGCGAGGCGCTCCTGGAGCTTCTCACGGTCGTAGTCGGAATCGGTGTTCTCGATCTCGGCACGAATCTGCTTGACACGGCCAGCGATGGCTTCGGTGTCGCCGGTGCCTTCGATGATCGTGGTCTCGTCCTTGGTGACGACGACCTTGCGGGCACGACCAAGCAGGTCGAGGGTGGCGTTCTCGAGCTTGAGGCCGACCTCCTCGGAGATGACCTGTCCACCGGTGAGGATCGCGATGTCCTGCAGCTGCGCCTTGCGACGGTCGCCGAACCCCGGAGCCTTGACGGCAACGGACTTGAAGATGCCGCGGATCTTGTTGACGACGAGGGTAGCGAGGGCCTCGCCATCCACATCCTCAGCGATGATGAGGAGCTGCTTGCCCGACTGGATGACCTTGTCGACGATCGGAAGGAGGTCCTTGATGTTGGAGACCTTCGAGTTGACGATGAGGATGTAGGGGTCTTCGAAGACCGCTTCCTGGCGCTCGGGGTCGGTGACGAAGTACGCCGAAAGGTAACCCTTGTCAAAGCGCATGCCCTCTGTGAGCTCGAGCTCGGTTCCGAAGGTGTTCGACTCCTCTACGGTAACGACACCCTCCTTGCCGACCTTGTCGATCGCTTCCGCGATGAGTGCTCCGATTTCGGGGTCACCGGCCGAGATGGATGCGGTGGCCGCGATCTCTTCCTTGGTCTCGATTTCCTTGGCCCCGGCGACGAGGGCGGCGATGACGGCCGTGACGGCCTTGTCGATGCCGCGCTTGAGGCTGATCGGGTCCGCTCCGGCCGCGACGTTGCGCAGTCCTTCGCGCACGAGGGCTTGGGCGAGAACGACCGAGGTGGTCGTTCCGTCGCCGGCGACGTCATCCGTCTTCTTTGCTACCTCTTTGACGAGCTCGGCGCCGATCTTCTCGTAGGGGTCGTCGAGTTCGATCTCTTTGGCGATGGAGACACCGTCGTTCGTGATGGTGGGGGCGCCCCACTTCTTCTCGAGTACGACGTTGCGACCGCGCGGGCCGAGGGTCACCTTGACAGCGTCAGCCAGGATGTTGAGGCCGCGCTCGAGGCCGCGACGGGCCTCCTCGTTGAAAGCAATGATCTTTGCCATGTGTGTTTTTCGTCCTTCCGGGACGTCATAAAAGCAACAGCTATTGGCACTCTCAAGAAGGGAGTGCTAAATGATTCTGGCACTCTCCCCCTGAGAGTGCAAGTGAGCTGCCGACGGCCGGAGAGCTAACCGGGAGCGACGAACGAGACAGACCCCGCCGTGGGAACAAGCTCTATCCACGTGTTACCTGCGACGAGACGCACCGCCGCCCCCGCCCCGTCGACGAGATAAATCGGATCGGTCGCCGAGGACTTCGACCACGCTGCGTGCACGGTGCCGCCGCCGGACGATATCCAGGCCTCACCCGAGCCGATCAGGTTGGTCTTGGGCACGCCCTGGTCGTCGGTTACTGCGACGCGGATCACGACGACGTTGGTGGCAGAAAGCTGTGCTCCCGCGCTGTCCAGGTCGGGCCCGGCGCCCTGCGAGCGCAAAAACACCGAGCGCCCAGCATCCCAGGTCCAGCTGCCGGTCGAGATTCCGGAGAATGAATAGTTGACCACCGCCGTGGGGGTGCCGTCCTTCGCCCCGGTCGACGCGGGCGTGGTGAGGGAGTACACGAACTGCTGCGCGGGGGCGGGGATACTCGAGTGTTGGGCGAGAAGGTCCTTGGCCCTCACGAGCACATTGTGCGGTGCCGCCCTGGTGGGCGTGCGGAAGAAGGTGCTTGCGGTGTCCGCCTGACCGTGCATGAGATTGTAGACGGGCGTCTTACGCATCAGGTCGACGAAGCGCTGCTGGCCGCCGGAGTAGCAGATGATGCCACCGAGCGGCGAGACGATGTCCGGGTCCATCGGGCGGATGGAACGGACGGGGCCGAGCAGTGGGGGAATCGTGGACTGCCACACTGCGACGTAGCGAGTGAGGCCGCCCTCCACCAGTTCCTGGTACACGAGGTCGGCGCTCTCGAGGCCGACCTGCGGCCGCGCCACTGGCAGGTTGTCGATCTTGGCGGCGATCGACGCGTGGTCGAGGGAACCGACCGGCACTGTTGTACCGCGCAGCGGAGCGATCGCGGTGGGAGGCGGAGTCGTGATGGTGGGAGTAGGGCTCGGGGTGGCAGACGGCGCGACCTTCTCCGGCGCACACCCCGCGGCGGTGAGCCCCAGCAAGACGGCGAGCGTCACCGAGACCAGCGCGCGAGCGCATACGCGCGACCGCGCCCTAGAATCCCCCACGGCCACAGACTAATGGCGTCCGGGAGCCCGGACATCGTTACTCGGGGCGCGCCCTTCGATCACGCGGGCGCCCACGGCATCCTATTGCGCCAGCCGCACCGATTCAGCCTGGGGGCCCTTGTTGCCGGAACCGACCTCGAAGGTCACACTCTGGCCCTCTTCGAGCGCTGTGAAACCGCCCATATCGATCGCCGAGTAGTGAACGAAAACATCCTTGCCACCCGCCTCCACCGTAATGAAGCCATAGCCCTTTTCCGCGTTAAACCACTTCACGGTTCCGTTCGCCATCGAATACTCCCTGTGTGTCGCCACGCGCCGCTGCTGTCAGCGATCAATCCCAGATAATAGTGGGAATCCAGGCAGATCGGGACGATTCAAACCCCGACGAAACACACGTTTGGAGCCGCATGAACAGCAGCCTGGGTTCACCCAGCCGGGGGAACGTAATCACTGCCAATGACTACTGTGATCGGGGACCCGGGGAACGCCGGGGAGAGGCGGATCTCGCCAACCTTGAGCGAGAGCACCATGGCGCGCGCGGCCGACTCGTTTGCGGCATCTGCGTAGTAAACGACGGTCTTGGTGATATCGCTCGAGCCGGCGTTGGTGCGAGACCCGATGTCTGGCGCGGCGCCGCGCCATCCCTGCTTCACCAGGTTGTCACCGGCCGCCGCAGCGAGGCCCTTGGTCTTTGTGCCGTTGAGAATCGTGATTGCCAGCGCCGGGTTAATCTTCGTCTCAATGGTCGGAGTCGGTGTTGGACTCGGAGTAGGTATCGGTTTGGTGGTCGCGCGCGCGCTGGCGGTGGCGAAGGGGAGTTCGATGGTGCCGCGGATCACCGCAAGGCCAAACAATCCCGCCGCGACGAGCACACCGGTGGCGAGAGCGGCCCAGGCGAAAGCGATCCATCCGCGACCTCTCTTCGGCGCGGAACGGTGGGCGCCGGTCCGCAGCAGGTCGTCAGGCACGCTGTCGAAGCGGTCAGTCGATTTGGTCGCCATCAGTTCTTTTCGTTGATTGGGTTACTGGTGTGTGGAATCGGGGCTGCCGAGAACCCGAGCAGATCGCGCTTCGGTGCGGGCATCACGCATCCGCTGCAGCCGTCGCACCAGCATCGGATCAAAGAGAATCGCCTCCGGGAGGTCGAGCGCCGCGTTCAGCAATTGATAGTACCGGGCCGCCGGAAGGGCGAACTCCGCGCGGATCGCCGCTTCCTTAGCTCCGGCGTGGCTCCACCACTGTCGTTCGAACACCAGGATGCGCTGCTCGCGCGACGGGAGCGATGACACACCCGGAGTCGCTGACGGGATCCCAGACCGGTCAGACGAGGCTGGCACGGTTCTCCCTCCGCTCTGCCGCAATACTAGGGCTGGGTCGCTGTAAAAAAGTCGATGCCCGCGGGCATGCCGCGTATTTGGCCGGCAGGGCGACCCTGGTGGCTACAGGACGGCGATCCAGTCGAGCGATTGTCCATGTGGTCCGGTGAACGCGAGCGGTACCTCGTCCAGCGCGAGCACGAATCGTCCGTCGGAGCCCCCGTCGTCGGGCAGTGCCGCTCGCACGGTCGGCAGGCCACGCACGCCTTCGAGCGAGATCCAGCGGGCATCGAGGGAGCGCACCGACTCCACGAAACGCATCCGCTCGGCGAACGGCAGGTAGACGAGCACTGCACTCGTGATCACGACCAGAGTCGCGTCATCCGGAGCCTGCGCGGCGAGAGACGCGAGCACCGAGGCATCCCCCCGCACGATACGCGGCGGATTTTCAGCGGCAATGCGGATGGCGGCACGCAACCGTGCGCGGCGCTCGTGTTGCTCCGGCCAGACCAGCGTCTCGAGCCAGCGCATGTCGTCGGCATCGCGCACATCGAGGGGATGGAGGTCGAGGCCGGCCCGCCAGACGATCCGCGGCACCGATCTCGGCCGCGGCATTCCTCCTGTCGTCGTGGACTCGAGCAACACCGTGCTCGGTCCGGCCGAGGGATCACGGGGCGCGTCGCCGTCGTAGGAGTAGCTGTAGCGGTCGGGGAAGAGACACAGGCCGGCGCTCGCACCAACCTCGAGCAGGGCGAGCGGACCGGGGATCAGTGACAGCGCCGGCAAGAGTGACGCGCAGCGCCTGGCCTCGTTGGTCTGCGTGCTGCGAGCAAGAGCCTCACTGACAACTGCCGACCAGTTCGGCATGAGCCAGCGTCGGAGGGCCGGGTAGTCCCTCTCCGGCGCCCCAAGCAGGCGCGCGCAGGCGAAGACGAGATTGGGCTGCCGCTTCTGCAGGGGAAGCTCCTCGATGAGAGTGATCAGCGCCGGGTCATCCGCCACACCCAGCGCCCACTGCTCGTAGATCGCGGACTGGCCACGCGCCTCGAGCTCACCAAAGTCGCGATACCAGGTGGAGGTATCCACTAATGACCCGCGCGGTACATCGAGATGTGCGGGATGCCCGCCTCGATGTAGCTCTCGCCGAAGGACTCGAAGCCGAACTTGGCATAGAGCGGGGCGATGTACTCCTGGGAGTGCAGCAGCATTGACTCGTGGCCGTGCTGCTCCATCACGCGGGCAAGGAGCACCTGCGCGAGGCCTTCGCCGCGACGATCCGCCCGCACGACAACCCGGCCGAGACAGAGGTTGGCGTCGAGATGGGAGGCTTCGGCATCGAACAGCACGCGCAGGTAGGCGGCCGTGCCAGTGGCATCCGCGATCCAGAGGTGCTCGGTGGTGGGTTCCTGATCGCGGTTGTCGAGTTCTTCCTCGTCGATTCGCTGCTCTACGAAAAAGACATCGGTACGCAGCTTGACCAAGCAGTAGAGCTCCTCCAGTGTGAGTTCACTCCATGATTTCTGGACGACGGAACATTCGGGCATGGTGCCGAGTTTAATAAGATGAAGGTCTCATCTTGACCGTCTTATCCCCTAAGGACTCCTCATGAGCAAGAACACCGACT
>JANYEI010000232.1 GCA_025363205.1 Frigoribacterium sp. | reverse complement strand
CCATCGCTCGGAGCCGGGTCTGGTCGAGAAGTGGGATCTCTACGTGCGCGGCTTCGAGCTCGCGACCGGATACTCCGAGCTCGTCGACCCCGTGATCCAGCGCGAGCGTTTCGTCGAGCAGGCGAAACTTGCCGCTGCGGGAGACCCCGAGGCCATGCGCCTGGACGAGGAATTCCTGCGCGCCCTCGAATACGGGATGCCGCCGTCCGGGGGTATGGGGATGGGCGTCGACCGCCTGCTCATGGCTCTCTCCGGCCTCGGCGTGCGCGAGACAATCCTGTTCCCGCTGGTCAAGTGATGAGCTACCTCCCGCCGGAACCGAAGGATCCCAAGAAGCCCACGAACACACGCCTGGTGCTGTGGATCGCGGTCGCGGGAATCGGGGTCTACTCGATCATTCAGGGCATCATCGGCATCGTGCAGCACGGCTGACGTTCCCCCAGCCGCACGACGTATCCTGAGTACCGTGATCGAAAACTTTTGGGCCAACGCTGCATACTCGGTGATCCCCACGATCCTCGTCGGGCTGATCTTCTGGCTTGTGATGCGCTCGATCGTCCGAGCGGACCGCACCGAGCGCAGCGTCTACGCCGAGATCGAGGCAGAGGAGCGGGCCCGCTTCGAGGCGGAGAACGCCGTCACCGGTTCTCGGGAGCCTTAAGCCGCTCGCTCGGCGTCTGCGGTGCGAGTAGCGCTGGCCCATCCTGACCGCGGACCCTGTCGAAGTAGCTCGCGCGGCGGCAGCAGGGCAGTGGATGCCGCTGACCTCCACTCCGGCGTGGAGCGGCCCCGCGATCCACAGGTGGATACTCGGAATCGGCGGCGCGACCAGTCGGTCTGACTCGGCCACCACATCCGCCCCATGGTGGCCGAGGACGACTACGTGCTGCTGCGTGTCACGCACCGCAGCGGGAGGGTGCAGCGCACGATTATCCCGCTCGACCAACCGAGGGAACTTTCAGCGGCTCACGGTTGCTCATGCCGAAATTCACAGGGAGTCAGTTCGGCCGGGCGGCGACGCGGTTCGCGCGGCTCCAGACCCAGATGAACAGCATCAATTGGGCGTAAGCGCGACAATCGCGCCGGTGACGACGGCTCCTACCAGAATCATGTTTGGCATCGAGAGAGGGAGCCGGCGTCGCTCAGCTGACATGAAAAATCTCCTCAATGGTGCGATGAAAGTAGCGGGAAAGAGCGAACGCCAGAGGCAGCGAAGGATCGGAGCGTCCGGTCTCGATCGCGTTTATCGTCTGTCGCGAGATCCCGAGTGCGGTCCCGAGTGCGGCCTGGGACAGGTTCGCGATTTCTCGGAGTTCCCGCACGTCACTCTCCATGGTGACAAGCTTCCTTTACACCGGCGGCGGATGTCGAGGGAACTCTCCTCCCGGCACACTCTCCCCTAGTCAATGTGTCATTCGTCCCGGAAAGCCCGCCGCAATCGACCTCGAGATGCCGAAAACTGTGCTTCCCGGCGGCGTTTGCAACAGAAAATGGCATATCGCGTTCGGCGGAGGCTCGTGTACGGGCTCGTGACCTGGCTCGTGACCCGCGAGCGCGCCCCACCTCGTCAGTGGCGAGAAGAACACCCACGCGAACACACTCAGGGTGCTCTTCTCGCCAGTCGCGAGCAATCGCGTGCAGTCGCGAGCAATCGGGTGCATCAGGCGACGACGAGCAGCTCCCCGACCTCGCACTCGAGCGCCCGACAGATCGCGGCGAGCGTCGAATAGCGGATGGCTCGGGCTCGGTCGTTCTTCAGCACGGAGAGGTTCACGATGCTCACCCCCACCAGCTCGCTGAGTCTCGTCAGCGTCATTCCTCGCACCTCGAGCAGCTCGTCGAGTCGGCAGTGGATGCCGGTCTCCTCTTCCATTAGACGAGCCCCTCGGTGTCGCGCTGCAGGGCACGTTTCTGCTGTCGCAGCCGCTTTGCATCTGCCTGGATGGTCTCGCCATATCGAAAGGCGATCCCGCCGGCAACGATCGCCAGGGCCGCGCCAATCGGCCAGAAATCGATCGAAAAGCCGTCCGCAGGAAAAGGCCAACCGATTTCGTTCAGGCTGTCTCTCACGAGATCGCTGTCGTCAATCGACCAGCCAGTGACCCTGAGGACCTGGGTGGAAACGAGTAGACCGCCGACGCCACTGCAGACCTGCCAGAGGATGCCGCCGATACCGATGGCAGTAGCGGTGCCGAACGCTGTCTGCGACAGAACCCGACCGAATGGATTGCCGCGCACCAGCCGCGCAGCGAGCACCGCGATGGCAACTCCGATGCCACGACCATCGCACCCTGGAACAGTTCAGCGGCGGCGAGCCAGATCCGTGCGTCCAGGCCGAGTCCGGTGAGGCTGACATTGGCCACGTCAAAGCCTCCCCCGGTAACCTGCGCCGGGGGAGCCGGGTCTAACTGCACTGACGGCTTGAGCGCCGGCCAGAAGGACCGCACTGGCATCGCTACCATCACGGCCGGTGCGAAAAGGTCGACTCCAGCAGACAAGAGAGTGGAGACTGCGGCGACTACGGCCTCGAGCGCCGCACCCCAGTAGATAACACGAGGGAGCAACGGTTTGCGGGGAGCGAACGGGTCTCGGGCCATCAGACGAGCCCCTCGGTGTCGCGCTGCAGGCGCTCGCCGTATTCGAAGGCGAGCCCGACGAGCAGAAGGCAGATACCGATGCCGAAGGGCGCGCCATCCACCGTCCCGATCATCGGCCAGAATCCGCCGCCCGTGCTGTGCCCGTTCAGCTGGTCGGCGGCCATCCAGGATGCGAGCATGCCGACACCGCCGGAGACAAGTCCGCCGATTAACAGCAGCGCACCCGTGAAAGCGGTGGTGAGGCTCAGAGACCGCCGAAAGGTGTATCCCCGCAGCAGTCGCCAGGCGAGCAGGGCGACGGATGCCGCAATCGCGGCCTGCGTCAGAATGCCGGCAATGCGCGCCAGGGTTGCAAGCACGACGGTGCCGGAGTCGAGGCCGGAAACGACGATCGAGGCCGAGTCGTAACCGCCGCTTACTATCGTGGCCGATCCGCGGTCGGCAGCCGCGGGCAGTGCGTGATCGAGCGCCAGGATCAGCGGCGTGGAGTCCGCCGCCAGCGATGTGATGGCGCCGGTCAGCCCGAACACGAGAGTAAACAGTCCTGCAACGCAGGCGAACACGAAGAAGGCCCACACGACGATGCGGCCCACGACGACGACCGCACCCTTCCCGGCGAGTTGGTCGGTCTGTGGCATCCTGATCCTAACGATAATCGATAACAACGATAATCGTTAACCTAGCGTTCGGATCCCCGCGGGGCAAGCACCCAAAACGCAGGAGACGCGCCACCAAATAGACCGGGATGCTGCGGGGGAGGGCCGATTGCTGGTGAATCTCCTGCGTTTTCGGAAAGGTGTTCGGGAAGGCGGGATAGATGCCGTCACGCCGAGGGCGAACAGGGGCAGTATTTGCAGGGTCCGCTGGTTACTCTCGGTATAACGGCACCACACCTGCTTAGGTGCCAGAGGAGCAAACATGTTCGAACGATTTACTGACAGAGCCCGACGGGTTGTCGTCTTAGCGCAAGAAGAAGCCAAGATGCTCAACCACAATTACATTGGCACCGAGCACATCCTGCTCGGTCTCATCCACGAGGGTGAAGGCGTCGCTGCCAAGGCGCTCGAGTCACTCAACATCTCGCTGGACGCCGTGCGCGAGCAGGTTCAGGACATCATCGGCCAGGGTCAGCAGCAGCCGACCGGTCACATCCCCTTCACGCCGCGTGCGAAGAAGGTTCTCGAGTTGAGCCTGCGCGAAGCGCTGCAACTCGGTCACAACTACATCGGCACCGAGCACATCCTGCTCGGGCTCATCCGCGAGGGTGAAGGTGTCGCAGCGCAGGTGCTCGTAAAGCTCGGCGCCGACCTTAACCGCGTGCGCCAGCAGGTCATCCAGCTGCTCTCCGGCTACCAAGGCAAGGAACAGGTCGCCGTCGGCGGCGAGACCACCCAGGCCGCCCAGGGCGGAAGCCAGATCCTTGACCAGTTCGGGCGCAACCTCACCCAGGCCGCGCGCGACGGCAAACTCGACCCGGTCATCGGGCGCGAGAAGGAGATGGAGCGGGTCATGCAGATCCTGTCTCGTCGCTCCAAGAACAACCCTGTGCTGATCGGTGAGCCCGGTGTCGGTAAGACTGCCGTGGTCGAAGGTCTCGCCCAGGCGATCGTTCGCGGCGACGTGCCGGAGACGCTGAAAGACAAGCAGCTCTACACTCTCGACCTCGGATCCCTCATCGCCGGAAGCCGCTATCGCGGTGACTTCGAAGAGCGTCTGAAGAAGGTCACAAAGGAGATCCGCACCCGCGGTGACATCATCACCTTCATCGACGAGATCCACACCCTCGTCGGCGCCGGTGCTGCCGAGGGCGCCATCGACGCCGCATCCATCCTCAAGCCGTTGCTCGCGCGCGGTGAGCTCCAGACCATCGGTGCCACCACGATCGATGAGTACCGCAAGCACTTTGAGAAGGATGCCGCGCTCGAGCGTCGCTTCCAGCCCGTGCAGGTGCACGAACCGTCTCTTGCGCACACCATCAACATCCTCAAGGGACTCCGCGATAAGTACGAGTCGTTCCACAAGGTGTCGATCACGGATGGCGCGATTGTTGCCGCCGCGAACCTGGCCGACCGCTATGTGGCCGACCGCTTTCTGCCGGACAAGGCGATCGACCTGATCGATGAGGCTGGCGCGCGACTGCGCCTGTCGATCCTTTCGGCGCCGCCGGAGCTGCGCGAGTTCGACGACAAGATCGCCGAAGTGCGTGGCTTCAAGGAAGGCGCCATCGAGGACCAGGACTTCGAGAAGGCCGCTTCGCTTCGTGACGAAGAGAAGAAGCTGCTTGGGGAGCGCCTTCGGCTCGAGAAGCAGTGGAAGAGCGGAGAGGCCGGTTCAACCGGCACCGTGGACGAGGGCATCATCGCCGAAGTCCTGGCCGCCGCCACCGGCATCCCCGTGTTCAAGCTCACCGAGGAGGAGACCAGCCGTCTCGTCTTCATGGAGAAGGCACTTCACCAGCG
>JANYEI010000062.1 GCA_025363205.1 Frigoribacterium sp. | reverse complement strand
TGTCTCGCGGCAGAATCCCAATCTCAACACCCTCACCACCGGGATAGCGAGCCTGTTCTCCGGGCAGCTCGGGTCGGGAAACCAATTTCCGCTCAAGCTCGCCGCAGCCATCCTCATGACGATTCCAGTGGCCACAATATTTTTTATCTTCCAACGCAAGATCATGAACACCACGGAGGGCGGGGAGAAGGGGTAGTGGCCCCGCGCTGCGCCGTCGCTGCGCTGTCGCTGCGCCGTCGCTGCGCTGTCTTTGCGCCCACGAGTGACACGCGCACCCGAAGGTGCGGGCGCGCGTGTCACTCGACGCAGCGGAGAGCCGCGGCCAGACCCGAGTGACTCGGCGCTCTCGGCCTAAGGCCGGTACTGGTGAAGCAGAAACAACCAATACACGACGAAGTAGGCTGCCGTCGCAGCACCGAGGCCGAGCACGAGATTGAGTACCAGGTTCGCGAGAGCGGTGCGCCAGCGTCCCGAGAGCGCGAACTGCAGCGTCTCAACTGACCAGGTGCTGAAGGTCGTGAGGCCCCCGGCGATGCCGGTGAGCAGGATGAGGTGAAGCTCGGCGTCGACGATTCCCCGGTCGGCGAGGGCGAGTAACGCGCCGCCGAGCAGGGATCCGGCCACGTTCACCACCAGCACAGCACGGGGAAATCGCGTCGCACGAATGAAGGCGAGCGCGATCGCGTAGCGGGCGAGCGCCCCGAGGGCTCCGGCGCCGAGCACTGCGGCGATGACGGCCGGGCTCACTCATCCACCATGTCGATCGCCAGCGGTGTCGGCCGTGGACGCCGACCGATGCTGAGCCCGAGGAGTGCCGCACCGAAGCCGAGTACGAGGGACAACACGAGGTACAGCGCCGCGAGCATCCATAGCCCATGGTGCGCCTGGGTGATGAGCGAGACGATGAGTGCCGAGAATGTAGTGAACGAGCCGACCGTGCCGGTACCGAGCCCCACCTTCAGCCAATTCGGGGTGCGCGCGCGACGCCAGAGAGTGGCGACGAGGGCGCCGAGAACGAAGGATCCCATGACGTTGATCAGGAGGGTGCTGAGCGGGAAATCTGTATCGGTGTGGGGCATCACCGTATCGAAGGTGAGCCGCAACCCCGTGCCGATCACGCCTCCGGCAGCGACCGCCGCCACCTCACGCCAGCCTGCCATCGCGTCTACTTCCGTGCCGAGGACTTCTTGGCGGCGGTCTCGCGCGCGAGACGCGCGGCACGGTCGACCTGGCTCTCGCTCCGAACCTCTCCGGCACGCACACTCGACTTGCGGGCGGCGGGCGCGGCCGGTGGAAGCGGCTTGCGCATGATCGGACGACGGGGCTCGCCACGACGGGACTCGCCCGGCAGCGGGCGATACGAACGGCTGTAGAGATTGCGCGAGGAGTCGAGCAACCACGGAACCAGCGCGATCGTGACGCCGTGCACGAGCATCAGCTTCTGGCGGATGCGACGTGCCTTGTGGTTGTGCAGCAGGTTTTCCCACCAGTGCCCCACGATGTACTGCGGTGTATAAACCGTCACGACTTCGGAGCCGAACTCGGCCCGACGCGCCTTGATGTACTTGATGAGGGGCATGCTGATGTCGCGGTAGGGCGAGGGCACAATGCGCAGCGGCACTTGGATATTCATCTCGTCCCACTGCTTCGAGAGCTGTTCAGAGGCGTGGTCGTCGATGTTGATATGCACCGCCTCGATGCTGTCGTGGCGCGCTGCGATGGCGTAGTCGAGGGCCTTGAGGGTTGGCTTCTGCATCTTGCCGACCAGCACGACGGCGTGGTCCCCGGTGGCCCCGAAGGTGGTGGTGGGGTCGACCTCGATGTCCTTGGCCACCTGCGCGTAGTAGCGGTTGATCCGCAACATCAGGAAGAAGAGCACGGGCATGATCGCGAACACCAGCCAAGCGCCGTGAGTGAACTTTGTGATCGTGACGACTATGAGCACGACTCCCGTGAAAGTCGCGCCCGTGGCATTGATTGCCCGGCTACGCCAGACCTGGCCGCGTTGTGTGTTGTTCAGCTTTTCGCGTCCGTCGCGCAGCATCCGTGTCCAGTGCACGACCATCCCGGTCTGGCCGAGGGTGAACGACACGAACACGCCGATGATGTAGAGCTGGATGAGCTGGGTGAGATTTGCGCGATAGATGATCAGGAGGAGGATGGCCGCGCCGCTGAGCACGAGCACCCCGTTCGAGTAGACGAGGCGATCGCCGCGGGTCTGGAGGGACTTCGGCGCGTAGGAGTCGCGGGCCAGCACCGAGCCGAGCAGCGGGAAGCCGTTGAACGCCGTGTTGGCCGCGAGCAGCAGCACCAGCGCCGTCGCCCCCTGGATCACGTAAAACATGAAGTAGCCGCCGCCGGGGAAGGTAGCCGCGGCAATCTGCGAGATCACGCTGGTCTGGGGCGCGGTCGTGCAGTTCTTGAACCCCTCAAGATCGCAGGCGTTTTCGGCGTAGTGCACCTGGCTCATTAGGGCGAGGGTCACGATGCCGATGAACAGCACGATGGCGATCGAGCCCATGAGAACGAGCGTCCTCTGGGCGTTCTTGATCTTCGGGCGACGGAAGGCAGGCACGCCATTGGCGACCGCCTCGACACCGGTGAGGGCGGAGCATCCGCTCGCGAACGCCCGCAGAAGCAACAGGATGAAGGCGACCTGCGTGAGGCTTTCCGGATCCTTGACGGTGAAGACGGAGGATGCGGCGATCGGGGTGTCTCCGAGGGCGGCCCGCACCAGCCCGGTGACGATCATCACCCCCGTCGACGCGATGAAGAGGTAGGTGGGAAGCGCGAAGGTCTTGCTGGATTCGGCGACGCCGCGCAGGTTAATGGCGGCCAGAATGATCACGAAGCCGACCGCGATCTCGACCCGATAGGTATTGAGTACCGGGAATGCCGAAATGATGTTATCCACGCCAGAGGCGACCGAAACCGTCACCGTGAGGATGTAGTCAACTAGCAACGCGGAGGCGACGACCAGCCCCGCCTTCTCGCCCAGGTTCTTGTGGGCGACCTCGTAGTCGCCACCGCCCGAGGGATACGCCTTAATGAGCTGGCGGTACGAGGTGACCACCACGATGAGCAGAAGCACAACGGCAGCCGCCACCCAGGGCGCCCAACTCAAAAACGCGAGCCCGCCGAGGGTGAGAATGAGCAGCAGTTCTTGCGGCGCATAGGCCACGGATGACAGCGCGTCGCTGGCGAAAATGGGCAGCGCAAGATGCTTCGGGAGGAGCTGGCCCTCGAGTTTCTCGGATGCCAGCGGTTCGCCGATGAGCCATCGTTTCGGCGACCGAGCTTCGCTAGTCACGAGGTGCGACACTACACCTGAACCGAGGGCTCCTAGAAATCAGTCGCTGCAATGGGGAATACTTCCGGCAGACCTGCTCCTCACGTGTGTTGCCCGCACCACCTCCCGTTTTCCCGAGCACCTCTGTGTGTGGACAGGGAGGTGGTCGGAAAAACGGGAGGTGGATGGCGCGGGGAGGCGGAGCGGGGAGGCGCGGCGGCGCGGCGGATCTTCCGGGCAGAGTCTGCCGCACCTGCGCGAGCTGCTCTCGCGGGATCGAGGCAACGTCCTCGCCAAGGTTCACTCGCGCGACGTGGCAGAGCAGGTCGATGCGTATCTGGAACGGTCTTACGACTGTCGAACGACTTCGTGACGAGCCACTCGTCTTCGAGCTTGGTCACACGCAGCTAGATTATGCGGGCGCTCGGAACATAAATGCGGCCGAACCTGGTCTCGAGCGCCGGGATGAGTTCGTAGCCAAGCATCGGCTTGGTTGCACATCGCCTTTTCGCCGCGTACCGCCTCAAGTTCGAGGTCGCCGTAAGGGTTGCCGATCACCGCGTCACCACTCACGGTGCTGATACGGACATCCTCGGTCGGTGCGCTGGTCGGCGCACTAGTTGTCACGATGCCGAACTGGAGCGTGACGTCGCGCGGCACCAGACGGCCGTCTGGAGAAGGGCCACGGTTCGCGGATCAGGAGTAACACACAACACGCGGACCTGCTCGAATGCGTTTCCCGGCGGGTCTTCTGCGATTCCTGATCCGTGAACACGAATCGGAGGCCCCGGAGGCTCCGCGGCCGTGAGTGACAGCCCCCTGAGGCTCCGCGGCCATGAGTGCTACGCGCACCCAAACGTGCGGGCGCGAGTGTCACTCACGGGCGCGAAGATACTGCCGCGAACTCGAAATCCCTTTCTCCCTTGACAGTTCGGCACCCTCCCGCGGGCACGCCACGCCGCGCGCACCACGACGGGGCCGGACGAGGGACTTGCCCATTCAGGGAATCGCCGGATGGGCAAGCACAGCGTTCCGCACTCTGCGATCCTGCGGTGACATCGGCCGAGGCACGCCGATCCGCGCAAGCGTCAGCTGCGAGCGATAAGCATCCTGCCCGGCATCCTCGGCCAAGCGAAGGTGCCAAGCGAAGGTGGCAAGCATCAGTGCCAAGCGTCAGTGCAAAGCGACAGTGGCGAGCGACGCTCGCAAGCGACAGCGGCAAGCGACACGGCGGCGATCATGACGGCACTCGCTCCGGATCAGTGACTACGGTTGGCGCGATCGGCACAGTCAGCAACGGAATGGTCACGTTGACCATCGGCCCGATGAGCAGGGCGAAGAGCACGGTGCCGACACCGACATTTCCTCCGAGCAGCCAGCCGATGGCCAGTACGGTCACTTCGATCGAGGTGCGCACGATCCACAAACGCCACCCCCACCGGCGATGGATGCCCGTCATGAGGCCGTCGCGCGGCCCCGGTCCGAATCGCGCGCCGATGTAGAGGCCCGTCGCGAGAGCGAGCAGCGCCAGCCCGCCGGCGAAGAGCGCGACCTGCTCCCACAGCTCATGCGCCACCGGAAGTAGCCACAGGCCAAACTGGGCACTCGGGCCGATCAGCAGGACGTTGAGCAGCGTGCCGAGCCCCGGCCTCTGGCGGATCGGTATCCAGAGCAGCAGTACGAGCAGCCCGACAAGGTTCGTGATGAGTCCGAACGGGAGTCCGGTCTGCCGGGCAATGCCCTGCGTCAGCACGTCCCACGGTGAGACGCCGATGCCGGCCTGCACCATCATCGCGATCGCGACCCCGTAGAGGAACAGGCCGACGAGCAGTTGGCAGATACGCCGAATCATCATGAAGCAGTCCAATGGGGTCATTTGCCTTCTGGCAAGATGCCCATTCTCCTTCAGCGGCGCTACAAACACCCGCTCACCGCGGTTGTTGGCCTGAATGGTGCGTGGATGACGCGAGGCTACTGCGGCTTCCGCGGATGCGCCGCTCGCCAACGGCATCCGCCCGCTCATCCTCTGATAGGCGTATCTCGCTTTGTACCCGAGTGCCCGCGGAGCGCGACATCGCCGCCCGGCTGAGAATCTGTCGCCGCACCGTGACCGCGAGGCACTGCGAGCCGTGGGCTGCAAGCTGCGGGATGGCGGATTCCTCGACAGCCTGCGCGGACCGGGTGGAATTGCACGGCTGCCCGTACGGTTTCGCCCCATTTTCGGCACCCGTGTCACTTTCGGCACCCGTGTCACTTTCGACAGCGGCCACATCGGGTCCCTCAACTGCAGCATGGCGGCTCTTCCCTCGGTACTGGCGCGAGGCTCATTGCCTCAAATGGCACCAGCGACGAAGCCACCCTCAAGAAGCCGACGAAGCCTTCCTCGATCTGGTCCTTGAGCTCTTCAGCCCGGCGATGGGCCACCTCAGTACCCACTTCTACAATCCCGACCGGCGCACCATGCCTTCGCGCAAAGGGAGAGGATGTTCGCGCCCGCCGACCTGCCGGGCACGGTGCTGCCGTGACGATCGGATCGATCGGTCAGACAGTCGGGGGCGGAGTGAACATTGGATGGATCCGGGCCGAGCGTCAACTCATCGGCACTCTCACGCGTACAGCCCGGGCGGAAGGCCTGTTGCTCGCTGCCGGCCGACGCTTCGGCATCGACGGCGCATCCTCTTGCGTCCTGCGTCCTGCGTCCTGCGCTTTGCGCTCGCATATTTAGCGGACGAAACCGATCGGGCGGTGACGGCTTTCAGCGCCGCGTGGGTCTCGCTCGCGCGAGGCCCATTGCTCGACCAGTCGGCCTGTGCGGACGTGATCTCAGCGCCTCCGAGATGCTCCCGAAGGAACTATGCGCACGCTCAGCAACCCTTGAGATACTTTCGAAGAGCACATGCTTGTGCGCTTCCCCCGCCACTGCTCCAGGAGTTCCACAGTGCATCTGTTTTCGGTTTTCAGCCTACGCAACCGCGCCCTCATTGCGCTGATTACGATCGTCATCGGCATCTTCGGGGGTATCGCCCTCACCTCCTTCAAGCAGGAGCTGATCCCCTCGCTCTCTCTACCTTCCGTCTTCATTGTCACCAGCTACCCGGGTGCGTCGCCCGACGTTGTGAATACAGACCTGAGCACTCCGATCGAGAGCGCGCTGCAGGGGATCGAGAATCTCGAATCGACAACGGCCACCTCGAATACCGCTGCATCCACTGTCACGGCCTCATTTTCGTACGGTACCGACATCGCCACCTCCGAGCAAAAAGTTCAGCTTGCCCTCGACCGCATCAAGACGAGACTCCCCGCCAGTGTCACCCCCCAGGTGATCACCTTCAGCCTCAGCGACCTGCCGGTGATCCAGCTCGCCGTCACGAGCGATATGGACGCGAACACCCTCGCGTCCAAGCTGTCGACGCTCACGGTGACGAATCTCAAGCAGCTCACCGGCGTCAGCGACGTCAGCCTGCTCGGTGCAGCATCCCAGCGCGTGACCATCACACCGGATGACGCAAAGCTCACGGCCAACGGCCTCAGCATCCAGTCGATCAAGACCGCTCTCACCGCTAATGGCACCCTCCTCGCCAGCGGATCGATAACCGAGAACTCGAAGACCCTCACTGTGCAGTCCGGGTCGCGCATCACCACGACCGATGAGATCGCGGCCCTTCCCTTGCTCGGCGCGAGATCCCTCACGATCCCCACTGTCGCGGATGTTGCGACCGTCGCCGTCGTCAACGATCCGACGAGCGGCTACTCCAGCGTCAATGGCAAGCCGGCTGTCTCGCTCAACGTGACCAAGTCGGCGGCCGGCAACACTGTGTCGGTATCGAATTTGGTGCGCAGCGACCTGCCGACTCTCGAGAGGCAGCTCGGCAGCAACACCAAGTTCGTGGTCGTCGCTGACCAGGCGCCATCGATCACCCAGTCGATAAACAGCCTCGCGCAAGAGGGTCTGCTCGGGCTCGGCTTCGCCGTGATTATCATCTTCGTCTTCCTGTTCTCGGTGCGGTCGACCCTCGTCGTGGCAATCTCGATCCCCGTCTCTGTGCTCATCACCTTTATCGGCATGCAGGCCTCCGGCTACACGCTCAACATCATTACGCTCGCGGCACTCACCATCGCGATCGGGCGGGTTGTTGACGACTCCATCGTCGTGATCGAAAACATCAAGAGGCACATCGGTCTCGGCGAACAAAAGCTGCCAGCCATCCTCACTGCCGTGCGGGAGGTCGCGACGGCCGTCACCGCCTCCACGATCACTACCGTCGCGGTATTTCTGCCGATCGCACTCGTCGGAGGACTTACCGGGGAGCTGTTTCGTCCCTTCGCCATCACCGTCACGATTGCCCTACTTGCATCGCTGTTCGTCTCGCTCACGATTGTTCCGGTGCTCGCGTATTGGTTTCTCGGCAGCCGCAAGAATGCGCGCCGGCGTGCCGAAGGCGAGTCCGTCTCGGCCTCCCATGGCGCGGAGGAGTTCGAGCAGACCACTCGGCTGCAGAAGGTATACCTTCCGGTCATCCGCTGGACCCTCAAGTTTCCTGCTCTCGTGCTCATCGCAGCCCTGGTTGTGTTAGCGGGCAGCGGATTCCTCGCCACGAGTCTGAAGACAAACTTCATTGGCAACAGCGGGCAGAACACGCTCACCGTCACCCAGACTCTGCCTCTAGGTACGAGCCTCGAGGCACAGGATGTCGCCTCGAAGAAGGTGGAGACTCTGCTACGCAACGTGAAGGGTGTCGATACCGTCCTTCTCACCATCGGATCCGGCGGCAGCTCGCTACGCGCAGCGTTCTCCGGAGGTGGCTCGAGCACCTTCTCGCTGACGACCAATCCCGATGCCGACCAGGCCAAACTGCAGGCCACGGTCACCGCCCAGTTGAAAAAGACCACCGGAGAGGGCGAACTCGCGGTGGCCACCGCGCAGGGCGGCTTCGCCTCCTCCAACATCGAGGTCAATGTCACGGCCGGAAGTGACGCCGACTTGCGGGAGGCCTCCGATGTCATTCTCGCGAAAATGAAGACGCTATCCGTGGTCTCGCGTGCGTCGAGCAACCTGTCCGCGTCGCTCCCCTATATAGCGGTTCAGATCGATCGGGCCAAAGCGGCAGCTGACGGGCTCAGCGAGGTGCAGGTCGGTGGCATTGTCACCCAGGCGATGAACCCGAGCGCCACCGGCACTGTGGTGATAGATGGCAAGATGCTGTCGATCTACGTCAACAACTCCAGCGCCCCCCTCACGACGGACGCGCTCAACACCTTCTCTATCCCCACGGCGAAGGGTGTGGTGCCGCTTTCCGACCTCGCGACGATCGCTACGGTGAATGGGCCCTCAAGCATCACCACGATCAAAGGGCTGCGAAGCGCCACCCTCACGGTGGTGCCGGGTACGGACAATACCGGGAGTGCCTCGGCGATCGTGTCGGGCGCTGTGGCGAAGCTGAAGCTGCCTGCGAGCGCGACCGCGACCCTCGGTGGCGTGACCACCCAGCAGAGCGACTCGTTCGGCCAGCTCGGACTTGCCTTGCTCGCCGCCATCCTCATCGTCTACGTCGTGATGGTGGCCACCTTCAAGAGCCTGCGGCAGCCCCTGTTGTTGCTCGTGTCCGTTCCGTTCGCGGCGACCGGGGCCATAGCGCTTCAGGTGATCTCCGGCGTTCCCCTCGGTGTCGCGTCGCTGATCGGAGTGCTCTTGCTGATCGGGATCGTGGTCACCAATGCCATTGTGCTTGTCGATCTGATCAACCAATACCGCACGCGGGGAATGAAGGTGGCTGAGGCGATCATCAACGGCGCCTCGCGTCGACTCCGGCCGATCCTCATGACCGCGCTTGCGACGATTTTCGCGCTGCTGCCCCTCGGCATCGGCCTGACCGGTCATGGTGGCTTTATCTCGCAGCCGCTCGCGATCGTCGTGATCGGTGGGCTGGTGTCATCCACGCTGCTCACCCTCATCGTGCTTCCGGTGCTCTATTACCTCGTCGAGGGCGCGAAGGAACGCCGCACGGATCGTCGCGCGGCGAAGGCGGCGAAGGCGGCGGATGCGGCGGATGCGGCGGCGGTGCCCTCCGCACCGTAGCCCTTCCCCTGACCTGGTCGTCCCGCGTGCCTGCTTACCGTTCGCGGATCAGGAGTGACGGCTCGTTCTCGGCGTGTCGCGGTGCTCGCCGTGGCGAGTCCCCCGGAACTCCTGATCCGCGAACAGCGAGACGAACGGATGCCTGCCCTGAAGTCGGCGGCTCACGGACGCCCGACTCCCCGACGCCCGACACACGAACGCCCGACTCCCCGACGCCCACCTTTGACCACACCCGCCGACGCCCACCTGCTCACACCCACCCCCAACCCCGCACGCTGAAACGCGGCGTCCGACACCCCGACCCGCAAAGCTAGGCTCGTTGGATGGCCACCCCTGATTTCGTGCTCGCCCTCCGTGAGAAGGTCGGGCATGACGAGCTGTGGCTGCCGGGTGTGACAGCCGTCGTGCTCCGTGGCTCGGAGGTGCTGCTGGTTCGCCGCGCCGACAGCGGGGCGTGGACTCCGGTCACCGGCATCGTCGACCCCGGCGAGGAGCCCGCCGTCGCGGCCGAGCGTGAAGTGCTGGAGGAGGCGGATGTCGTCGCTCACGTCGAATCCCTGTCCTGGGTGAAAGTCATCGACCTGGTCACCTACGACAACGGCGACCGGTCACGATATCTCGACCTGGTGTTCCGATGCAGCTGGGTGTCGGGTGAGCCGTTTCCCGCCGATGGGGAGAACACCGAGGCCGCCTGGTTCCCGCTCGATGCGCTGCCCGAGCTCTCGGGCGACATGAGCGATCGCATCCGGGTCGCCGTTACCGCTGCGGAGTCCACCCGTTTCGAGCGCTGAAATCAGCCGACGACCGGCCCGTCCAGCTTGGCGTGGAAGAGGGTGGCGATCCGCGACCGCATGTCATCGTTGAGCATCGCGATCGAGTGCAACTGGCCCTTCACCGTCACGAAAGTGGTATCGATACCGTGTTCCCGAAGCGCGCGCACGAAGTCCGCCGATTGCGAGAGCGGGATGCGCTCGTCGAGCGAGTGCCCGATGAAGAACGGCGGATCGGAGTCATCCACCTGGAACAGGGGCGAGGCCCGCACCGCCTGTGGACAGGCTTCAAAACTCGAGCAGGCGAGGTAGGAGAGCTCGAGGGGGCGAAAGCCCGCTAGTTCGCTGCCATCGCCGGTGAGGTTGGTCGGGCCGCTCAGCTCGGCCACGGCTGCGACCCGTGAGCCCGAGCTTAAACTGCCGGTGCCCGCGACGCCAAGCAGGGCAGCGAGGTTGCCGCCGGCCGACCCGCCGAACGCTCCGATGCGCTTCGGGTCGATGTGGTACTTCGCGACGACGGCAGTCGAACGCATGTAGCGCACAGCGGCGCGCACATCGTCGAAACCGGCAGGGAACGGATGCTGCGGAGCCAGCCCGTAATCCGCCGAGAAGGCCACGAAACCCTGGGAGGCGATCCACTGGCAGATACTCCGCCAGTAGATGTTGGACTTGTCGCCCGCCCGCCAGCTGCCCCCGTGGATCGAGATGATCGCGGCTCGCGGGGTGACGGCCACCGACGAGTCACGGGGGAGGCACACATCCACCCGTGCTCCGGTGGCGCTGCCGTACTCGAGATTCTCGACGACAACGATGCGGGTCGAGGTCTTCGCCTGCGGGGAGAGCGGCTGTGCGGAGGGCGTGACCTTCTCAGACTGCGAACCGGGGGGAGCGCACGCGGCGAGGGAGAGCACCACGACAATCGTCACGAGTGCCGTGAGCACCCGCGACGGCGTCGACACTCTCAAACCACGCATTCGTGCCAATCTAATGCGCTTTGGGCGAGGGTACTGTAACGTTGCCGAGTCGGCTCTAGACATCGCGAAAGAAACGCGAATGGGTTTGTAAGTCTTTCGGGCCGGTTTCCCTCAGTTCTCACCATAAGAGAACACCTCCAGCTACTCCCTGGAATACGTGGGAACAATCACGTATGTGAAACGGTCCTGGCCAAAGACTGCCCGGGTTCCCGCAGAAGCGCTGCTTGTTGGCAGTGCGCTGCCATGCAATTAAACACAACCCGGAAATACGATTATGCCCTTCGATAAAAATGCGGCCTCAGGCCGACCTGCCAAAAAGTACAACTCTGCCGGACCCGCCAAAAACGGTAGCCGCAGTGAGGGCCACCGAGGCTTTCACAATGACGCTCCGGTGAAAAAGCGCTGGAATGCGGATGAGCGCGCCGCGCGCACCGGGGACCGCCCGGCCGGTAACGACCGTCCGGCATCCACGGATCGCCGCCCGAACTGGACTCCGACCACCGAGCGTGCCGCCCGTCCGTCCTATGGCGATCGTCCGCAGCGCACCGAGCGTCCCTCTTATGGAGAGCGCACTGAGCGACCGTCCTACAACGATCGTCCGGCCCGCCCCTCCTACAATGACCGTCCGGCCCGCCCGGCATACAACACCAACGACCGTCCGGCGCGCCCGGCGTACGGCGACCGCCCGCAGCGCACCGATCGTCCGGCTCAGTCCGAGCGCCCGTCCTATAACGATCGTCCGGCTCGTACGGAGCGTCCGGCTCAGTCAGACCGACCGGCTTATAACGATCGTCCTGCTCGTACGGAGCGCCCGTCCTATAACGACCGTCCGGCCCGCACGGAGCGCCCGTCCTATAACGACCGTCCGGCCCGCACGGATCGCCCGTCGTACGGCAACGACCGTCCGGCCCGCACCGAGCGTCCGTCGTACAACGACCGTCCCGCTCGCACAGAGCGTCCGTCCTATAACGACCGTCCCGCTCGCACGGAGCGTCCGTCATACGGCAATGACCGTCCGCAGCGCTCGTTCGATGACCGCGCGCCCCGCCGCGACAGCGACTACTACCCGGCCAAGAATGACTCCAAGTCCGCTGCGTTTGCTGCCCATGAAGACGTCGTGCTCGAGCGCCTTGAGGCCAAGGTCATCACAGCGGGCGACGCGGCCGGTGTGACCTGGAAAGACTTGGGCATCGGCGACAACATGACTCGCCAGCTCATCCTGATGGGTGCCGAGACGCCGTTCCCGATCCAGGCCGCCACTATTCCGGACGTTCTCGCCGGCAAGGATGTGCTCGGTCGCGGAAAGACCGGATCCGGCAAGACCATCGCCTTCGGTGCGCCTCTTGTCGAGCGACTGATGGAGAACATGGGTGGCGCCGGACGCAAGCCGGGCCGCAAGCCCCGCGCGCTGATCCTCGCCCCTACGCGTGAGCTCGCGATGCAGATCGACCGCACGGTGCAGCCCATCGCCCGCAGCGTCGGCCTGTTCACCACGACAATCGTCGGTGGCGTTCCGCAGTACAAGCAGGTCTCAACGCTTCAGCGCGGCGTCGACATCGTCATTGCCACACCGGGCCGCGTTGAGGACCTCATCGAGCAGGGCCGTCTCGACCTCAGCGAGGTCTTCGTAACCGTGCTCGACGAGGCGGACCACATGTGCGACCTCGGCTTCCTCGAGCCGGTGCAGCGCATCCTCGAGTCCACCAAGAAGGGCGGCCAGAAGCTGCTCTTCTCGGCCACGCTCGATAAGGGCGTCGCCACTCTGGTCAAGCAGTTCCTCAAGGAGCCGGCCGTGCACGAGGTTGCCGGTGAAGACCAGGCCTCCTCCTCGATCGACCACCGAGTGCTGCTCATCGAACAGCGCGACAAGACCCGCATCATCGAAGAGCTCGCTGCCGGCGAGGGCAAGACGCTGATCTTCGCCCGCACGCGTGCGTTCGCCGAGCAACTGGCCGACCAGCTCGAGGATGCCGGAATCCCGGCCACCTCACTGCACGGTGACCTCAACCAGTCGCGCCGCACGCGCAACCTGCAACTGCTCACGAGCGGCCGGGTCAACGTGCTGGTGGCGACGGATGTTGCGGCCCGCGGCATCCACGTTGATGACATCAGTCTCGTCATCCAAGCCGACGCTCCGGATGAGTACAAGACCTACCTGCACCGCTCCGGCCGCACCGGCCGCGCGGGCAAAGTCGGAACCGTCGTGACGCTGATCTCGAAGGCGCGTCGCCGCCGGATGGATGAGCTTCTTGGACGCGCTGAGATCAAGGCGTCCATGCAGATCGCAGCTCCGGGCGACCGAGTGATCGAAGAGCTCGCCGCGCTGTAAAAATTGCCGTGATCGTGCAGGGCGTCCATCCTCCGGGGTGGGCGCCCTTCACGGTTTCCCGTGTCGCAACTCACTCGGCGATGGGCGTAGCGCCACGGTCCCCTATCGATTTCGCCACCTTAACCGCCGCCGCCGCCACCTCCGCACCCGCCGCCACCTCCGCGCAGGAGGGATTTTCCAGCAATCAGCATCAGATGGAGGGAGTTTTCCGGGAGATTAGGATATTTCCCTCCTTTGCTGCGGAGCGGCCGACTCCTTCGTTGCGGAGCGGCCGACTCCTTCGCTGCGCAGCGGCAGCCAAAATCGATCTCCGTGGCGAACGCGATCTGCAGGGGGCCTACCCTGGGCTTATCTGCGGTGCCCATCCCCGAGCATCCGCAACACGGTCGCTACGGTCTCCTCCCAGCGCTCGAAGATGTCTGCATAGCCGAATCTCAACACTCCATAACCCGATCGGATGATGCGATTCGTGCGCATCCGATCGGTGGCCGGTTCGTGCCATTGATCGCCATCCAGCTCGATAACGAGCCATCCATCGATGACAAGGTCAACTCTGTCAATCCCGATCTGCACCTGCTGCGTGACCCGAAAGCCGAGTGCGTCAAATCGCATTTTGGAGATTGTTTCCAGGCCAGATCCGGCAAGGAATGTCAGGTCGTTCGACAGCCAATGCAGGCGTTTTGGGAGGCGCTGGATGATGTGCGCAACATTCCGACGCGTCATCCGATTCGTGGTGACTGCGCTCTCCAGCGCGGCCGCGACCTGCTCCGCGGGTTCAGTAGTCGCAAAGCGGCCGATCGCATCCGAGATGGACACCCGCCACGCGGGTGTCGGGCCATCACCGACCTCGAACGGTGCCCAATGGGTCACAAGTTTGGGGACGAAGAATCGCGGGGGCGTAAACCGGGCGATTGGGGTGAGAGGCGCTTGCGTCACACGATGGGAATCCTCAGGGACCTGAAGGTGAATTCGATGATCGTCACCACACCAGATTCCGTAAGAGCCCAGGGCAGTCGCGCCGGTCAACCGCGCACCGCGGAGCACCGCGATGACGGAGGCCTGGCTCGCGCTAGCGGTCGCAACCCATCCCCTCCGTACCGGTAACAGGTCCCCGTCAGCGATTGCCCGGTTGATGCGATGGCGACCGATGTTCACGCTTTCGAGCTGCCGACGCGAGGCAAGAAACCCGAACTGCTGCAGGGTTGTTGTGATGTGCATGGTTCTAGGCTGAAACGATGGCGGGCATCGCGGATCCCGCCCGACGAAATTGTGAGCCACCGTCCGAATAACCGGATGGGGGAGGACGGGTCGGGAGGGGAATGTTCATTCCCGCCGAAAAACTCCCTCTACCACCCGCTGATTCGGAAAAACTCCCTCCCGCGCTGCTATCCGCGCTGCTCTCCGCGGTGCGCAACCCGCAGCCCGATTACTGCAGACGCACAACCTGCGGCGCGCCACCGGCGACGGGCAGCGGTAGCCCTCGAAAGCAGCGACCGGATGGTGCATCTATTCCCGACGCCCGCCCAGGTTCGGGAGGGCACGGTGGTAGCTTGCGCGCACGGACGGCAGGCGACGTTCGGGCGACAAAAGGCCGGCGAGTGCTCGCGCCCGGCGACGGATGCCCCAGGCCGTGACTCGCAGCAGGGACTCCAGGACGATGTTGCCACTCATCTTCGACTCGCCGATCGTGCGCTCGGTGAATGTGATGGGCGTCTCCACCACGCGCAGACCGTGCTCCAGAGCGCGCCAAAGCAGGTCGACCTGGAAGCAGTATCCGTGGCTGGCGACACCACCGAGTTCGAGGCGCCGCAGGGCGTCGGCCGAGAACACGCGATACCCGCCGGTGGTGTCGCGCACATCGATGCCGAGGGCCGCCCGCGTATAGGCGCTCCCACCGAGACTCAGCAGTTTGCGCCGCAGCGGCCAGTTCTCGACCGACCCGCCGGGCACCCAGCGAGAACCGAGCACGAGGTCGTGGTCGGCGAGCAGCTCGATCATGCGCGGAAGATCCTCCGGATGGTGCGACCCATCGGCATCCATCTCCACCAGTGCCCAATAGCCGGCGGTAAGCCCCCATTCGAAGCCGGCGAGGTAGGCGCCTCCGAGTCCGGTTTTTTCCGCACGGTGCAGAACGTGAACCTCGGGGTGGAGGGCGGCAAGTTGGTCCGCTACCTGACCGGTTCCGTCGGGCGAGTTGTCATCGACGATGAGTACGTCGGTGTGGGGTGAGGCGGCGAGAATGCGATCGACCATCGGCGTCACATTGTCGCGTTCGTTGTAGGTGGGCATGATCACCAGAGTTTCGAGCATTTCGATTCCTTTACTGGATGAGACTGACGCTGGATGAGACTGAGCTGAACGGGACTGAAAAAACGAGGAGCGGATGCCGCGGTTCGCTACGTCGACACGAGCGTCGCGAACACCACAAGGTTGTCGTCGTAGTGGCCGGTGGCGCGATTGAAGGTTCCGTCACAGGTGATCACCCTCAACTGCGGTGTCGGCACCGTGCCATAAACCGAACTCGAGGGGAACTGGGTCTTGGGCGCAACCTGCGACCGATCTGCCGCGAAGGTGAGGACAGAGCCGTTGGAAAGCGAGACGAGGATTTTCATTCCCGGGGTCATCTTGTGCAGGTTCGCGAACACGGCGGGCGCGGTGATCGAGTCAATGTGGCCGGCGATGATGGCTGGCCCGATCTGTCCGGGTATCACACCCCCCGAGTACCAGCCCGCCCTGTTGAAGTCCACCGGGGGAAGGAGCGCCCCCGTGGAGTCGAGCGTGAGCAGCTCGATGTCGCTCGAGACACCAATGGCGGGAATCGAGACGTGCGTGACGATTACGCCGGTCTGCGGCGCAGTCGTGCGGCCGGCATCCGGCTCCTGGATGCCGCCAGCGGCGCCCTCATGCGCGGAGGGAGAAGAGGAGTTGCCCGGAGTCGTGCGTGAGGATCCGGCGATTGCGAGCGCAGATCCACTCACGACTAGCGCCGCGAGAATCGCAGTGGCACCGATTGCACCCCAGGTTCGGCGAGAAAGCTTTCGCATGAGGTCAGTTCCTTCCCGCCAGTGGAGCGCAACCGCCGAGAGTGGTTTGGCGCAGCATCGAAAGGGCGAGGGCAGCCCAGGCTCGGCCGTAGTAGGTAGGGACGGATGACGACAGTCGCGCGGCCCGGGTGAGGTCCGCCTGCGCCGCGCCGACGTTCCCGCCAGCCGCAGAGGCAGCGGCTCGTGCGGCATAGGCGAGAGGACTTTTGTCGCTTGTCTTCGGCGAGCCGCCGAGGTCGAGCACCGCGGCCAGCTCGGTTGAGCGGTTAAGCGTCGGTGAGATCCTCGCGGAGATGGCTACGTCGGCGGGCGAACACGATTCGGCGAATCGGATGGCGGTGCGCGCCGCATCGTATCCGTAGGTTACCTCCCCCGAGGTCCCGGTCGGTCCCGGAATCACTGCGACGGTTCCATCGTCGTTCACCTGAGCCCAATCGGAGGGCAGTGCCGCAACACCAAGAAGTTTGTTCGTGACGGCGCGGGACCCGGCCGCCAGCTCGGCCCAGCGGGGGTCGCCCGTGGCATCGCCCAACACCTTGAAAGCTACCGGCGACGCGTAACTCGGATTATAGGAGTGTGGATTGGTGGCGGCCCAGGGACCCGGAAGAAGGATGCGTCCGAGCGAGGTCTGCACCGTGAGGGTGTCGGCGATTGCCCCCGCGAGCCGCGTTCCGGCGCTCCTCAAATCGGAACGCCCGAACTGCTTACCGGCTATCACGAGGGCACGGGCAACATCGAGGTCGGCATCACTCGCCGGTGTGCCGTCGACCACCGTGCCGTTCTGCCACCGCCAGGCAAGGAGACCGTCGCGCTTTTGCAGGTTCTTCTCGGTCCACCTCCAGAGCGAGTCGAAGCTCCTCTCGTCCTTGAGGGACAGAGCGATGAGCATTCCATAGGCCTGCCCCTCGCTGACAGTGTCGGAACCCTGATCGCGTCGCACGACGCGACCGCCTTCAACCCAGTCGGCCAGAAACGCGCGGCCGAGCGTGGTGGCGTTTGTGTTTGGGCTGCTCTTCGAACCGGGAAGATGCGTCGTCGGTGATGCCGTTGCGGCAGCCCGGGAACCTCGACCGTCGGCGCTGTTTGGCAGGCCGAGGGCGGCCCCCGCGGCCACCGCGGTCACGGTCAGGGCGATCGCTGTCGCGATCACCAGAAAGAGCCGCCTCCGCGTTGTCATCGAAGTTCGGTCGGCACCGTGGACAGTGTGCCTACGCCGTGTTCAGTAGAGGCGAGAAAGCCTCCTCCCGTTTGCACTCCGCCGACGGGTGCCGTACCCACGGCGGCGCTGTCAACGATCGGGCGCACGGCGAGGCCGCCTCCGGTCGTGTCGAGCACAAGCAGAGTGGTGACGCTGCCATTGGCGAGCGTGACAGGTTCGATCGATCGCACGTTCTTCCCGGTCAGCGTGAGCACCCAGGGGCCGGGAGCCACTTCGGCGTATCCCGTCGCGGTGCCCGACTTCGCGTTCTCGGCGATCGAGATACCTGTGGTGGTTTTCACGTCGATCGATGAGGTCCTCGTCGATGCCTGGATCAGGCGAATCCGCGATTGGCCAGCGGCCGGAGTCGAGAGGTCATCGGTAAAGACCTTCAGTGTGAGCTTCTTGTTCAGACCGTAGGCGGCCACCGTCGAAGCCTTGCCAGCGACCACGGCGACTGAGGCGCTGAGCATCGGCTTGGTGGACGACTTCGATCCCGCGGGCACCATCGCGATTGTGTACACGCCGGCGGGCATCGACCTGTAGTTCGATACCGCTCCATACTTGACGCTATCGAGGTCGTAAACGGACGCTCCGCCCATCAGCGCAGTCACACGCACATCCACAGATTTTGTGTCTGGGGAAAGGTGCGCGATCCGCAGCCACCCCACCGATCCGGCGGCTACGGGTGTGGCGGCCGGAGCGGCGAGGGCTGGTGTCGCAGTCGCCCCAATGGTGACGAGAGCCACCAGCGCTGCCGTGCTGATGATCGCTCGTAGGGTGAATTTCTTCATGATGATCTCCTGTTCGGATAGATGGACATACGCATGTCAGGGTGGGTTGGCGCTATGGCACGAGGTCGAGAGGTGCTTCTGATGAATAGAGAAGTTGCAGCGTTCCGTCCACCACCGAGATTGAAGTGGGCGCGTACTGGCCCGTGAGGCCGTTGATGTAGGCCCTGGCCACGGCGGTAAGTGATCCTCCCCGCACGGTGGCTTCACCGCTGAGAGCAGAAATTCGCACCGCTCGGCGCGGCTGGTCTCCTTCGCCCACCTGCGCTGGCAATCCCGACACTTTCACCGATCCGGTGGCCAGCTGGCTGCCGAGAGCGAGAGGGATGCGCACGTCTACCCGCCCTCCTGTGAGCAGGTCACGATCACTCGACGACACAGAGAGACCCGGGTTGGCCACGAGTTGACTGCCGACTTCGGACGCTTGGGCGGTCTCGGCCGCGGCTGTCTTCTTGGCGGCGCTGAGACCATCCGGATTGATCCGGCGGATGTCAACAGCCTGAGTTCCACTGCCGAAGGAGGCGACAACTTCCGAATTTACGATTGCTTTCTTTACCTCGGGGAGAGAGTTCGGGAAGCTACGCATCGAATCCGTGGTGATCACGTAATCGGAGTCTTTCCATCCATTCGGAGACTTGGCCTTGACCGCAGGGTCGGTGTCGACCTTGTAATACCAGACCACGTTGTCGCGCGACCAGCCGGCTTTCACGAGGTCGACCCACATGGAGTCGTCCACGATGATGCGGTTTGTGTGCGGGATGTTGGCTACCGCCCAACTCTCGGCCGAACGGAGTGGGGAATCCAAATCGGAAAGCAGAAACCCACGCAGTTGAGTGGTCCAGAGCGGCCCGGCAGCGACAAGGGCGAGTGCCGTGATGGCGACCCAGGCCCCGGCACGAACCCGCGTCACGCCACGGCTGTGACGCAGGGTTCGCACGGCCTTTTCCGCCAACGCCGCGATGAGGATCGCGCTGAACGGCAGGAGCACGATCACATAGGGCACCGGAAGGTATCCGTTTGGTCGAAACATGGCGACGATCAGAAACACCATCAATGCGGCGATCGGTCGTAGCCGCGTGAAGAACAGGGCGGCAAAAGAGGCAAGCGTCCCAAGCACAATGATTACTGGGTCGAGCTGCCACCACATCGAGAAAGTGCGCACAATGAGGCTATTCGGGTCGAATACGGATCCACTTCCGGCGCGGGAACCAAGTTGAAAGAGCACGCCGTCGGTGAGGCTCGACTTGCCGTTCGACGGCACAAGCTCACCCTTAATTGCGGCCAACAGCAGGTAGCTCGATCCGACCAGCACGAGTACTGTTCCGGCAACCGACAGCGTGTAGCGGCGTGTGGCCTGATGAGACGACCGCACCATCATCCAGGCCAGGAACGGCAGCGCGAGGAGGAATGTCTCTTTGCTCAGCACGGCGATGCTGAAGAAGGCAGCGGATGCCGCGAAGCTTGCGAGCTGGGAGCGCTTGTTGAGCGCGAGTACGAAGGCGGCAAGCAGCCACGGCAGCGCGATGTTGTCGAGGTACACGGTGCGGTGAAACTGCAGGGCGAGTGGCGACAGCGCGAAGACGAGCGCTGCGGCAGAACTCGCTGCACGCCCGAGACCGAGGCGGCGGGCGAGCACCCAGACGAGTGCGACGCTGATTAGCGTGGCGACGATCACCGCTTCGCGGGCAGCGAGCACAGCGAGGTCATAACGGGCGAAGGCGCCGGTGAGCTGCGCATAGCCGGCGATCTGAATCCAGCCGAGCGGTGGATGATCGTAGCTGTAGGTGTAATGGGCGAGCTGCCCGAATGCCGAGACGGCGTAGGCCTGCGCGGTGTACGTGCCCTCGTCGTCAATGCGCTGAGGGGCGCCGCCAAAGTTGACGAGTGATGCGAGTGCTGAGATTACTAGCACTGGCGAGAGCCACGGGATGGCGAGTCGATGGCGAACGAAAAAGCGCGTGAAAGTACCGGAAAGGGAACGACCGCTTTCCGCGATGAAGTCGCGGAAACGTGCGCGGGAGACTGTTGCGCTAGTCATCGGTTCGACCCCTCGGAGACTGTTTCACGGGGGTCTGTGGCTCGTGCAAACTCATCCTCGTTGTTGGAAATGGAGGAGAAGTCCTCCAATTCGCTGAGATCGGGTGACACGATCGCGGCTGGCGCGACGGCGGCGACCGCGGCCTCGCGGTGAACCCCGCTGTGCTCGGTCTTCTCCCAGCCGGTTTCTCCCTGCAACTGGCGGAACACAGCGCGAATCGCGGCGGCGGCGAGGAACACCTGGAAGGGGAAGGTTCCGAGGATGAGGCGCACATAGTCGCGCACCCGGACTTTCTCGTTGTAGATCCGTCCGAAGTCTCCGAGCCCGGCGATCTCCACCGCCACAGTGACGAGTGTCGGCGCAATCGGGATGAACGTGATCATAGCGATCACCGTCGGTACCTTCACGAACAAGATCAGAACGAGCGAAATCGGAATCATAATGCCGGAGATGGCCTGGAGAAACGGCATCGCGAGCATGTAGCGCGCGAAGAGGCGCTGTTTTCGGGTGGGAAGCTTCTTCCACTCACCCTTGCGCAGCACCTGCAGAAAACCCTGGTTCCAGCGCGTGCGCTGCTTGAACAGCGACGTGAGGGTGCCGGGGGTCTCTTCGCGGGTGACGACCTCCGGGCTGTAGGCCACGACGACCTCGGCTCCCGCACTCGATAGCCGCACGCCAAGCTCGCAATCCTCCGCGAGGCACTCAGCATCCCAGCCGTCGGTGAATTCGAGCCATTCACGGCGCACAAAGACGGTGTTTCCGCCGAGCGGGATGAACCGGGCGCCGGCGTGGAAGTGCAGGCGCGAACGGAACCAGAAGTAGTACTCGAGCACGTTGCGAAGGGACCACCAGCTCGACCGGAAGTTCATCAGTTGCACGCCGCCCTGAACCACGGCCGCTCCGGTCTCAGTGAACTTCGAGTCGATCAGGCGCAGAAGCCCGGGGTGAACCTCGTCCTCGGCGTCGAATACTCCGATGATGTCGCCGGTCGCGGATGCAAGAGCGGTGTTGAGGGCCCTCGGCTTGTTTTTTGGCACGCTGTGGTCGACGACAACCGAGATGAGGTGCGGATGCCGGGCAGCCGCTTCTCTGGCGACCCGTTCGGTGCCTGGGTCATCGTGACCGACGATCGCGATGATTTGTACGTTGGGATGTGTCTGGGTTGCGAGCACATCCAGCGTCTGGCCCATCACCTCTTCCTCGTGCCGTCCGGGCACCAGGAGGGTGAAGCTATGGGCGGGTGGCAGGGTCTTCTCGGAGAACCCGGTGCGCTTGAGGTTGCCATCGGACTTCCAGGCATGGAGCATCCACCAGAGGGTTGTCACGGCGATTGCGGTGAGGGCGATCGCAACCAGCACCAGCGCAGAAATAGCGAAAGCTGTCGGCAGGTCAAGACTGCCGATGGCCCCGGAGGAACCGGTGGGGGAGATGACTCCCACGTCGCCACGATTCGGTACGGGGCCAGATGATCCACCCGATGAATCGGGGGAGGGAGGAAGCACCGGTGACGCGGCAAACAGCATGAGCGGGATGAGGAGATTCATGCGGGGAATCCTTCTTGAGTCGCGGAGAAGACTAAATATCGGTAGGAGAAATAGCGAAAGGTCGTGCCGAGTACAAGCCCGACGCCGTTTGCAGCGATGTTGTCGGCAATGGGGCTGACGAAGCCGAATACGTAGTGGGAGACGAACAGGCAGAGTGCCGCGATTCCGAGCCCGAGAAGGTTAGAAATTGCGAACAGCACTCCCTCCCGCCAGACGGGGCGAGTGCGGTGAGCGCGGAAGGTGAGATACCGGTTGCCGAGCCAGGCCACAACGGTCGCAACTGTCACCGAGATGACCTTCGCAGTGATGGTGTTGTGATCCAGTGGTCCGAGCAGAAGCACGTTGTAAATAATGAAGTCCACAACGAACGCGACCAGTCCCACAGCACCGAATGTCACCAGTTGGGAGAATCGGCTCGGTACCGCCGTATCTTCCCTCTTTTGGGTGGCACTCGATCGAGGGTCATTGGTTTGGAGCATGTAGCGTCGTTCGGGACTCTCGGCTGAGCGGATTGCACTCAATTGCGACAGTCAGCCTTTTGACAGGTGCGCGTTACCCGCGGTTAATCCGTCGGAACGACCACAGAAACGTGGATGGGGACCCTTCACCGCCCTACATCGCATCAGCCCAGCGCCGCGCGCGAACCGTGCAGGAAGGTCAGGCCAGCGCGAGCAGGGCCGCCGCGACCAGCGCGACGGTAAGCCCCACCCACTGCACCGGCGCGATCCGCTCACGCAGCACCACCGCGGCCAGCACGATCGTGCCGGCCGGTGCCAGGGCGTTCAGCACAGACACGATCGAGAGCTCGCCGGCTCGCAGCGCCAGGAGGAACAGGAACGCGGCAGCGGCATCGGTCACCCCGCAGAGCACGGCGAAGCCCACCGTCATGCGGGTGATCGTCGGCCGCGGCGCGCCCCGCCGGGCCAGGCGCTGGCCGAGGAGCGCGACCGACATGATGATACCCGTGACGACAAAGGTGACGAGGAGCGGCGCCGGCCCGCTGTCGGGCGGGGTCAGGTCGATGAAGACAAGGTATCCGCCGATCGCGACCCCGGCCCCCACCGCCATCAGGAGGCCACGTGGGCTCGGTCGCACGGCACGCTCGCCCGGCACGAGGCAGATGAGGACGATCGCAAGGAGCCCGATCGCGAGGCCGAGGTATCCCAGGCCGCTCAGCCGCTCTCCGCGCACGAACCCGATGGTGATCGGGATCACCGCGGCCACGAGCGCCAGGATGGGGGAGAGGATGCTCATCGGCCCGAGAGCGAGGCAGGCGTAGAGCAGCACCAGCGCGACCGCACCGCAGACCCCAGCCAGAACGCCCCAGAGCAGCACGGGTGTATCCCAGCGGCTGGGGAGCACCAGGGCAGCGACCACCAGCACCGCAAGGCCGGCGATCGAGTTGATCAGGGTCACCCGCACGGCACTGGTGCCGCGCGCGGCGAGACCGCCGAAAAAATCGCTTGCCCCGTAGATCACGGCGCCGGCGAGGGCGAGGGCGACGCTCAACACGGCGGTGCCTAGCCCACGGCCAGCATGGCGGCGGCGACAAGCGCGAGCACGAGTCCGACGATCTGAATCGGTGCGATCCGTTCGCGCAGCACGATTGCGGCGAGCAGGATCGTGCCAGCCGGATAGAGCGCGGTCAGCACGGATTGGATGGTGAGTTCGCCCTGCCGAAGACCGAACAGCAGCAGTGCGTTCGCGATCGCGTCGATCGCTCCGGCAACGACGGCCAGCGCTAGCCCCGGCTTCCAGCCGCCGACGGCCCTCGGAGTGCTTCCGCGCCGCCGCGCCAAGAGCGCGCCGATACCGATCGCGCTGAACATCACGATGGCGTTGACAGTGCGGCTCACGACGAGGGGCACCAGCCCGGAGTCTCGCGGAGTCAGGTCGATCAGGATAAGGAATACGCCGATCAGCGCGCCCGCTCCGACCGCCATCGCCAGCGCCCGGAGCGACGGCCGGATCGCACCTTTCTCGGGCACGAACCCCACAAGGACGACCGCTGCCTGGGCCACGACGATGGCGATATAGCCGAGCGCATTCAGGCGCTGACCGCGCAGGACCTCAGAGAGCACCGGTACCACGGCCGAGATTACGGCCGTCAGCGGGGAGAGGATGCTCATCGGTCCGATCGCGAGGCAGGCGTAGAGCAGCACAACCGCGAAGGCGCCGGTGATGCCGGTAATGCCGCCGAGGAGCACAGCCTTCGTCGACCAGACACTCGGAAACAACGGAAAAGCGAGCAGCAGGATGACGAGTCCGGACACGCCACCGATTGCGGTCACGCGCACCGCACTGATGCGCTTCGCGGCCATGCCGCCGGCGAAATCCGCTGAACCGAAAATGAGCGCTGCCGTGACGCCGATGAACACAGCGAGCACGGGGGACCTTTCCTGATCGGAGAACTCAACGGTAGCGGTAACCATCGATGACGATTTAGTGAAGATGCTTCCGTCGGTGACGCCCGAGACGCTAGGGTGCATTTCATATCCCCCCCAATCAGGGGTGAACCTGGTTGTCCATACGCTTTCTTCCACTCACAGGTTCGCAATCCAAGGAGACTCCCGGAGTCATTGCACTTTTCGCAACCCGTTCCCGCCGATTTACTTTTTCGGCAATCGCCCTCACCGTCGCTCTCGGTATTCCCACCCTCGCCGGCTCGGCCGCGACCGCTGCGGAGGCACCGGTCGCCATCGACATCCTCAGCTTCAACGACTTTCACGGCCGTCTCGAGGCATCCTCGCCGTCTGCGGGTGCCGCCGTGCTCGGCGGCCTGGTCACGTCGTTCCGGGCGGCCAACCCGAACACGCTTGTCGTTTCCGGTGGAGACTCAATCGGGGCCTCCACATTCACGAGCTTCATCCAGAAGGACCAGCCCACCATCGACGCC
>JANYEI010000217.1 GCA_025363205.1 Frigoribacterium sp. | reverse complement strand
CCGCGAGCGGTGGCATCCGCTGTTGCGCTCACCGAAATCGCGGTGGTACGCACCTGGCTGGCCGGCCGCGAGACGTTCGTAACCCCCTGACCTTTCCCTGTCATCGATACCGCTACCCAGCAAGGAGACAATGATGTCCAGTCCTTTACCCGGAACCGCCAATGTGCCGCCTGCACGCTCGAGTGACCATGTTCACAGCGCGCAGGGAACCACCCTCCGACGGGTGCTCGGGCTTCCATCCCTCGTCTTTTTCGGGCTCGTCTACATGGTTCCACTGACCGTTTTCACCACCTACGGCGTGGTTTCGGCCAATACGGGTGGCCGAACCTCGCTGGCCTACATCGTCACCCTCGCCGCGATGATCTTCACTGCCCTCTCCTATGCCGCGATGGTGAAGGTGTATCCCGTTGCCGGTTCCGCCTATGCCTACGCAAGCAAGAGCTTCGGCCCGAGCATTGGATTCCTCGCCGGGTGGGCTCTCCTGCTCGACTACGTCCTGTTGCCCCTGGTGAACTATCTCGTCATCGGGATCTACCTGAACATCCTGTTCCCGGTCGTGCCGGCCTGGGTCTTCGTGGTGGCCTGCATTCTGCTGGTGACGGTGCTGAACATCATCGGTATCGCTTCGGTGGCCAGAGCAAGCAACATCATCGTGCTGGTTCAATTCATCTTCATCGCCGTGTTCGTCGCGATCGCCGTTGCCTTCATCTCCTCCGGGAGCCACAGCATCGACTTGGCCGCCCCGTTCGTGGGTGACGGAGGTAAGAACGTCACGTTCCCCGCACTGATGACCGGCGCCGCGGTGCTCTGCCTCTCCTTTCTCGGGTTCGATGCCATTTCCACCCTGGCCGAAGAGGCCAAAAACCCGAAGCGAGATATTCCCCGGGCGATTATCATCGCAACGGTCGGGGCCGGCCTGCTGTTTTTGGTGCTTGCCTTCATCAGCCAACTCGTGTTTCCCGGTACGGCATTCAAAGACCCGGTATCCGCCGCGAGTGAGGTCATGGCCAAGGCTGGTGGCGATTTCCTCAACATCTTCTTCATTGCCGCCTATGTCGCCGGTGCGACCGGGTCGGCAATCGCCTCCCAGGCATCCGTTTCGCGAATCATGTACAGCATGGGGCGTGACGGCATTCTGCCCCGGCGCATCTTCGGCACGCTCTCGGCTCGGTTCAAGACGCCGGTGATTTCGATTCTGGTGATCTCGGTGATCTCGATTATCGGGGTGAATGCCAACGTCGACCTGCTGTTCTCGGTGGTGAGCTTTGGCGCTCTTGCCGCATTCTCGGTGGTCAACCTGTCGGTCATCAAGCGCTATCTCTGGGATGAGAAGCGTCGAAGTGGCCGTGACGTGGTGGTCTACGGTGTGCTTCCCGGGGTTGGTTTCCTGCTGACTATCTGGATCTGGACCAGCCTCACGGCGAGTGCCTTCACCATTGGGCTGATCTGGCTTGGCGCCGGGTTCGTCTATCTCCTCTTCATGACGAAGGGCTTCCGTAAGAAGGCGCCAGAGGTCGAGTTCTCGGATTCGCTATAACGAGCGATTTCGCCTCGGACGAAATGCTGGCACGGGAGATTTCCTGGCCAGCATTTTGTCGTTATGGCCTGTTCACTCCGCAGCCGGTCAGAGGGACGCGGGCGTTGACCTCTCCGTCGAACGATTACCTTTGAACCATGACGGCTCCTGACACCACCATGCCAAGCGAGGCAGACACTGCCCCAGCCACCCTCTCTTTCTCCGAACTCGGACTCACCGACGCCGTGCTCAAGGCCCTGAAGGATGTCGGGTACGAGACCCCCTCGGCCATCCAGGCCGCCACCATCCCTCCCCTGCTTGCCGGTCGGGATGTCGTTGGCCTCGCCCAGACCGGCACCGGGAAGACCGCCGCGTTCGCGCTGCCGATTCTCTCCCGCCTCGATCTGGCGCAAAAGAACCCGCAAGCGCTCGTGCTTGCGCCGACGCGGGAGCTCGCGCTACAGGTCTGTGAGGCGTTCGAGCAGTATGCCTCCGGCATGCGCGGGGTGCACGTGCTTCCGGTCTACGGCGGCCAGGCCTACGGCGTGCAGCTCTCTGCGCTGCGACGCGGCGTGCACATCGTCGTCGGCACGCCGGGGCGCATCATGGACCACCTCGCCAAGGGAACTCTCGACCTGTCCGAGCTTAAATACCTGGTGCTCGACGAGGCAGACGAGATGCTCAAGATGGGCTTCGCCGAGGATGTCGAGACGATTCTCGCCGACACCCCGGACGACAAGCAGGTCGCGTTGTTCTCGGCAACGATGCCTCCGCAGATCCGACGCATCTCGAAAAAGTATCTGCATGATCCGGCCGAGATCACGGTGGAGAACAAAACCACGACCTCGGCGAACACGACACAGCGCTACCTGATGGTGTCCTATCCGCAAAAGGTGGATGCCCTCACCCGCATCCTCGAGGTGGAGAACTTCGAGGGCATGATCGTGTTCGTGCGCACCAAGAACGAGACAGAGACACTGGCCGAAAAGCTTCGGGCGCGCGGCTATTCCGCTGCCGCGATCAGCGGTGACGTTGCCCAGGCCCAGCGCGAACGCACGGTGAACCAGCTCAAGTCGGGAAAGCTCGACATCCTGGTGGCAACGGATGTCGCGGCTCGTGGCCTCGACGTCGAGCGCATCAGCCACGTGATCAACTACGACATCCCTATCGATACCGAGTCATATGTGCATCGCATCGGGCGCACCGGGCGGGCAGGGCGCAGCGGTGCCGCGATCAGCTTCGTCACGCCTCGCGAGCGTCGTCTCCTTGACGCGATCGAGCGGGCAACCCGCCAGCCGCTGACCCAGATGCAGCTCCCGAGCGTCGAGGATGTCAACGTGACCCGGCTTGCTCGCTTCGACGATGCGATCACCGAGGCACTCGGACAGGGTGACCGCATTGCGGGTTTCCGCGACATCATCAGCCACTACATCGAGCACCACGATGTGCCAGAAGTGGATGTCGCGGCCGCGCTCGCGATCGTGGCCCAGGGCGAGACCCCCCTGTTGCTCTCGCCCGAGCGGCAGCATCACGACCGCGCCGACCGTGCCGACCGTGCCGAATGGGGCGACCGGCCCGAACGCACCGACCGACCGGAACGAGCCGACCGCACCGAACGGCGTGCGCGCCCCAACGCGGGCCCGATGTCGACCTATCGCATCGAGGTCGGCAAGCGCCACAAGGTGGAGCCCCGCCAGATCGTCGGAGCGATCGCCAATGAGGGTGGCTTGAGCCGCGAAGACTTCGGGCATATCAAAATCCTGCCCGACTTCTCGCTCGTCGACCTGCCGGCGAACATGCCCGGTGACGTGCTCGAGAAGCTGAAGGGCACCCGCATCAGCGGCAAGCTCATCGAGATTCGTGCGGACCGCGGCGGGGCTCGAAAGGACGGACCCCGAGCGGACCAGGCTCGAACGGACGCTGCCCGAACGGACAAGGGCGGCGATCGACCTCCGCGCAAGTCTTACCGGGACTGATACCTCGCCGAAGAACTCAGAAACGCCTGAGAATCGCGCTGCTTCGTCCTTTCGGAGATCCCGCCTGAGCAGACTTGGAGCACCATGACTCCTTCTCTTATCCCCACCGGGCTACTCGATCCCCAGTCACTCATCTCCGGCGCCGGCGCTTGGGGCCTTGTGATCGTGTGCGCTGCGGTGTTCGCCGAAACCGGCTTGCTCGTGGGGTTTTTTCTTCCCGGAGACACTCTCTTATTTTTCACCGGCGTGCTCACCCTTGGCGGCGCCATCCGGCAACCACTCTGGCTGGTAATCCTTCTCGTAGGCATTTCTGCGGCGCTCGGCGACCAGCTCGGCTATACGATCGGGCGCAGGTCGGGACCCGCTGTCTTCGAGCGTCGCGAGTCCGGGGTCTTCAGCCGAAAAAGTGTGACGCGCACGCAGGGCTTCTTCGAGCGATTTGGACCGATCGCGGTGACGATCGCCCGATTCGTTCCCGTGGTACGCACATTTGCGCCCGTCGCTGCCGGTGTCGGACGCATGCCGCGTCGGCTGTTCACCGCGTTCAACCTCGTAGGAGCCGCGCTCTGGTCCGGAGTGATAATCCTTCTCGGGTTCGGGCTTGCTCATGTGCCAGGCGTGACCGACTTCGTTTCGCAGTACATCGACATCGTGTTGATCGCAATTGTGGTCGTTTCCGTCGTGCCGATCGTCGTGCGCACGATCATTGTCCGCAAAGGGGCTGTGCCATCGCCCGATGCCGAATGACCAACCGGTTTATGGCCTCCTCACAGTCCGCAATCATCAGAGCACGTGCCCTCACCGGCGGAGCCGCTCGGGGCTGCACTGCCGCCACGGTCAGCTGGACTGCTTATCCCGCTCACTCTGCGCGCCGGTGACCGCATAGAACTCGACCACAGCGGCGCGGTTATATGCAACCCCGTCGAGGAACGAGTGCCGCACGTCACCCCTCAGGAATGCACGCATTCCTTCTGCGAGCCCTTCATCGCTCTGCGGCACAATCCGAATCGCCGAATCGGGGAGTGCATCGTGAACGGAGTCAAACTCCACGGAAACGATGGGCATACCGGCGAGCGCGGCCTCGAGGAGCACCATCGGTTGACCCTCGTAGTTGCTCGAAAGCACGAAGCAATCGGATGCTGCAAGCACGGGGAAGGGATTCGGGAACGGGCCAACGACGAATGCGACGAGCGACAGGCCAAGGGTGTCGATCAGCGCCTGCAGTTCGGCGCGAAGTGGTCCGTGGCCGATAATCATCAACCGAACCGCAGAGTGTTCTCGATAGACCGCGGCGAAGGCGCGGATGAGTCGTTCCTGGTTTTTCTCCGGAGAGAACCGTCCGACAGTCGTGAACCACACGCAATCGACTCGCTGCAGTTCGTCGATCCAGAGACGGTCATCCTGCTCCGGTATCTCGCCTTCGTTGTAATAATTCACGACCGACGATAACGGCCTCGCGAGTCCCTCTCGCACATGCGATTCGTCCACAAGGTTGCGAGCGAAGACGAAGGATTCCTGGCGGAGTCCGTAGGGCGGGGCGAGCGCGTCACGATTGATCCGGGCAAGACTCGCTGATACTGAAACCAACGAATCAAAATCTCGATACACGCTGAATACCGCCGGCAGGGAGCGCTTCATCCGGCGGCGACTTCCCACAAACCGGCTCTTCTCAAGTGCCAGGTCGTTGTGGAGCCAGATCGAGCGAAACCCGCGGGGGGAATGAAGCAGAAGAGATGCCCAGAACGCGGTGTATCCACTGAATTCAACGACAGAATCGAACTGCGCGTCACCGAAACAGCGCGCCCACTCGCTGCGCCACATCCGTTGCTCAACCCAGGTCTCCGGCCGCCTTCGAAGCGTAGGGTACCGCTCTTGAAGTCGACGGAACACATGTGTGAATTTGCTGCCATTCATTCCACCGACCCGGTGGAACTGTCGCACCTGGGGTGGTATCCGCTGTTGGTTCGACAGCTGCTGGGCGCGGCGAGGACGGTTGAAAACGACGGAGACGTCATAGGCGCCGTGATCGATCGCGCCAAGCAGATTGAGCGCTGAGTTCGTGATGCCATTGGAGCGCATCCCGCCAAGGCTCAGCAGCATCGAGGTTCGGGGATCCTCAGCAAGAGACTTCGTTCGAGCGTTCGTGGTGAGACTGCGGAAGACGACGTCGACGATCCGGCGTGCGGCGACACCGTCGTCATGCGGCGCGAAGCGATCCTTCCAAGCCGAGGCAACGGCGCGATACTTCTCGTCACCGTCGGCAGATGTCAGCGAACGGATCGCATCGCCCGCCTCGGCAACAGTGTGGGCGACCGGCCCGGGGAGCTCGTCAAGCGCAAAATACAGGCCCCGGGATGCGGAGTAGTCCACGTCATCCGGAGTGAAAAAGACCAGGGGTCGGTCGAGAGGCAGAAAGTCGAAGAAGATCGAAGAATAATCGGTCACCAGGATGTCGGTGAGGCCGAGCATCACATTGGTCGGCATGTCGTTCGAGACCAAAATCTTGCGCAACTCAGGTCGGTCCGCCGCGAACCGGTGCACGACCTGATGCGTCTTCAACAGAACGAGGTAGCCCGCACCGACCTCCTCCTGGAGTGCCTGCGCCTGCGCGAACAGAACACCAGCATCGTCTGCGGGAGAGCTGAAATCGGTGCCCTTCCAGGTGGGCGCGAACAGGATGACGGTGCGGTTGCCCAACTCGATTCCGTCGCTGGCCAGTCGCGACCGCGCCTGAACCGCCTCTGCCTCGTTCATAAACTGCCGGTCGACTCGGGGGTACCCGTCTTCGATCACCAGTCCACAAAAGACGCCGCGAAGTTTGTAGGCCTTCTCGTACATCTGCTCCGTCATGAATGAGTTCTGGGAGAGCAGGAAGTCGGCGGCGGCGAAGTTGCGCAGCGTGTTCGCGGAGTCGAGGGCACCGTTCGGCATGTCGTAGCCCATTCGCTTCAGCGGAGTACCGTGCCAGGTGTTGAGGTAGATCTGGCCGGATCGCTTGCTGAATTCTGCCGGAAAGGTCGCATTGTTGACCAGGTATTGACTGGTCGCGAGGGCACGAACATACGCAAGGGACCGTCGCCTCACAAATCGCACTCGAGGATTTCCGGCGAACTCCTGCTGCACCTCTGTGTGCTCCGACAGGGTGTTCAGCACCCAAATGTGGCGCAACTCGTCCAGGTCAGGCGACCGAAGAATTTCGCGGAAGATAGCCTCAGGGTTACACACCACGCCATTGCCGGCGAAGGACTCGTAGAGCACGGTTCCCCGGCTAAGGCGCCCCCGTCGGGCGAAGGCCTGGAGTTCGGCGCGGCACGCGAGGCCGACTTGCCTGAGCAGCTTCACCACCCGACGGAACACTCGTTTCATCGTGTTTTCTCCCTCAATCCAGCCATACAGACGATTATCTCAGGGTGATTCGCAGCCCTCAAACACTTCTAAGCTTCAACCAAGACCGTTCCCGAAACGGTGGGTATCCGCCTTCGAGGTATCTGGGAAAGCGCCGGTAGCTGCAGGCAAGGGGCGATTATCTAGTGCAGGGAGGCCATCCATGTCGTGGCTTATCGCTGGCCGTATCGGCGGCGCAGGCGCTCACTCTTCCGAGGGTGACAACGAATCACAACGAAAGCTTCGTCGTGTCTCGACAGATTGACCTCAACACGCGCGGCCCGGCCGCAGTTCCGCGATTTGCGTGGCGACGCCCTTCCGTCTCGTCTCTGGTGACGCTATTCCTCGGCGTGCTGGCTACTGTGGTCTCCGCTGTCGGGTCGTGGATTCCGTCGCTGTGGGGCGACGAAGCCGCAAGCGTCCTCTCGGCACAGCGATCACTTCCCTCACTCTTTCGAATGCTTGGCAGTGTGGACGCGGTGCACGGCACCTATTACCTGTTCCTGCATTTCTGGGTGCAGGTGTTCGGGGCATCCCCGTTTTCCGTAAGGTTTCCGAGCGCGATCGCCGTCGGAGTCGCGGTGGCGGGGGTTGTCGTGCTCGGCTCCCGTCTCGCAGGAGCCCGCGTGGGCGTCTTCGCGGGAATCGTGGCTATGTTCCTGCCCCGAATCACTGACATGGGAGAGGAGGCTCGTGGCTACGCAATGTGCGCGGCCGGCGTCGTCTGGCTCACCATCCTTGTGGTGCACATCGTCAGTCTCGAGCGTCCGAAACACCGGCTGTGGCTGGCCTACTGCATCGGGCTTGCCGCTTGCGGTTATCTCTTCCTGTTCAGTCTGCTGATCGTCGTTGCGCATGCGGTGATCGTGCTCGGCACCCGACGGCGAGCCGTGCTCAAGTCATGGGCACGAGCGACCCTCGCTGGCGTTGCGCTTACCGGTGCGGTGATCGGATTCGGCATTCACGAAGGTGGCCAGATCGCATTCTTGGCGACCCGCGACAATACAAACATCCGCACTCTCCTGGTGACCCAGTGGTTCGGTAACGACCTGATGGCCCTTGTCGCCTGGACTCTTATCATCACGGCGATCGCCGTCTGGGCAATCGGCGTCTATCGCACGCACCGAGACTCTAGCGAACCAAGCGCATTCCGTGATTCCCTCGTCCGACCACCGGCCCTGGTGCCGCTGGCCGCGACCTGGCTTCTCGGCCCTCCCGCCATCCTTCTCGTGGTCAACTCGGTACACGCGGTCTATTCCTCCCGCTACTTGTCGTTTGCCGCCCCGGCCGCGGCGCTTCTGATCGGATGGCTTCTTGCCAGGGTCCGTCCGCAGATCCTGGCCATCCCTCTGCTCGCGCTTGTCGTGGCGGCCTCATCGATCAGCTATCTCGACCAACGCACACCTTTCGCTAAGAACAACAGCGACTGGTCGCAGATCGCTGACACCATCAAGGCCAACTCTGAACCCGGTGAGGGAATTCTTTTCGACGAAGGCACTCGACCGTCCCGGGCCCCGCGACTTGCCCTGCGCACCTATCCGTCATCCTTTACCGGGCTGACGGATATCGCCCTGAAGGCTCCGTGGTACGACACGACCAACTGGCATGACTCCGTGTATCCCTCGTCCGCCATCGCGGCGCGAATCGGCTCGATCAAGACACTGTGGCTGGTCGAGTATCGACTGCCTGGGACAGCGGCCGATACTTACGACCGATCGATCCTGTCGTCGTTGGGGTTTGTCATCGTTGCCGAGTACCCCCAGCACAGCAGCGTGGTGCTAAAGCTCACGCGTCGGTGATCGCTCCCACTGCCCGATAGAACTCGGTGAGCGAGACTTCGTCGCGTGTGGCCCAGTCGAGTGAGGATTGGCCGAGCTCGCCCCCAAGAAACCGGACCATGCCGTCGGCGACGGCGTGATCATCCGCCGCGACTTCGAGCAGGCCGCTCAACGACCCTCTGCCATTGTCTCCGGCGGTCACGGTGACAATCGGAAGCCCGAGAACGCGAGCCTCCAGGACTACCCGAGCATCTCGTGTATGCCCGGTGAAGACGAAACAGTGCGAGTGCCGGAGAAGTGCGAAGGGATTTGCGCGATAGCCGGCGAGCCAGACGGCCCCGGAGAGCCCGAGAGCGACGACCTCCGACGCCAGGCTCGGGGCCAGCGGACCAGTGCCGATCACCAGGAGTCGCGACTCCGGGGATGCAGCGTGCACGAGTGCAAATGCGCGCAGAAGTTGCAACGGGTTGTTCTCGACCGACAGGCGACCGAGGGAGGCGAAGATCCTGACGTCTCCCGCAGAGCCGCTTTCGGCCAGCCAGTCCGGTGTCGGCGAGCCCAACACAGGCGAAACTGACACCGGCGAAACTGACCCCGGCGAGCCTGACGCCGGCGACACGCCATCACTTAATGGGATAGGCAATGCGGCATCCGCCAAAATTCGCCCGCCCCCGATGAGGGAAGTCGCCGACGAGTGCGAGACCAGGTGATCGTAGGCGTCGTACAGGGGGCGGATCTTCGCGAGCTCGTGCGGGCGGTAGGCCAGATCACTGCGCAGCCAGATCGAGCGTTCGGAACCGGGGCTCTGCAGCATCAGCGACGCCCAGAACGAGCTGGTACCAGCAAAGTCCAGTGCGAAGTCGAAGGTGGTCAAGCCGAAGCATCGATCCCATTCATCCCGCCAGAGTCCCGTCCCGGCAGCCGAGCGCGCCACCGATCCCTTGCCGGCAGATCGGGTGGAGCGTAGTCGGGCAAGCGACAGTTTCGAACCGTTCATCCCTCCGACCCTGGCGAACTGCCGCACCCGCGGACTCAGTAGTCGCTGCTGGTCCTGCACCGATCGCGCACGCGTCGGCGGGAATACGATCGAGACATCGAATCGACTGTGGTCGATGCGGTCGAGGAGCGCGATCAGTGTGGAAGTGACCGTGTTCGGTCTCATACCGCCGGCGTGAATGAGCATCGTGCGGCGCCCGTCATGGGCGATCGGCGTCACCTGGTAGCCGGCGGTGTTTCCGCGAAACACGATGTCGACGATCCTCTGCGTAGCATGGCCGTCATCCCGCGCGACGAACTGTGCCCGCATTGCGCGGTAGTTCGCGGCGACGTGGCTGTCGACTCCCGCCCGATCGAATTCGTTCACCGCGTCAGCGAGCTGGCTCACCGTATCGACCACCGGGCCCGGCCATTCGGCCGGCGCGATGTACAGGCCGCGATAACCGGCATAGTCGGCGAGGTCCGGAGTGAGGAAGAAGATGGGGCGGCCGGTTTCGAGGAAGTCGAAGAAGATACTCGAATAGTCGGTGACCAGCATGTCGGTGATACCGAGGATGACGTTGGAGGGGATCTCATTCGGAATCAGCCGCCCCGCCAGGCCCGGAATATTCGAAACGAAGCGATGGACCACCTGGTGGGTCTTCAACAACACCACGTACTTCGTCGTATCGATCAGGGATTCGAGGAGCTCGACCCGGGCGACCAGCTCGTTGATGTCGTCCTCCGGCAGGGAGAACGAGGTTCCCTTCCACGTGGGCGCATAGAGAATGATTTGCCTGTCATCGATTGCGACTCCC
>JANYEI010000209.1 GCA_025363205.1 Frigoribacterium sp. | reverse complement strand
TCAGGTATGGCGCCTGATCGAGACGGCCACGCAAGTTCGTCTCGAAACGTGTGGTGGCCGTCACGAGGACTAGTTCCGGATGCTGAATGCATCCGGGGATGGAGCTCACGTGGCCGCTTTCGACAAGACCAGCCCCGCACGACGTTCTCAGAATAATAGGGCGACAGACGCCAATGCCAAGCAAGTTGAGCGCACCTATGTGCTCGACACTTCGGTGCTGTTGTCTGATCCAAAGGCCATTTTCCGCTTCTCTGAACATGCGGTCGTGCTTCCGGTTGTGGTGATCTCGGAGCTCGAGGGCAAACGAAACGATCCGGAGATCGGTTATTTCGCGCGCCAGGCGCTGCGCAACCTCGATGAGTTGCGAGTGCAGCACGAGCGGCTCGACTTTCCCATCGCCGTGGGTGATGGTGGCTCATTGCGGGTCGAACTCAATCACTCGAACATGTCGGTGTTGCCGTCTGGCCTTCAGCTCAACGACAACGACTCACGCATTTTGGCCGTGGCTCTCAACCTGTCGAACGACGGACTGAATGTGACGGTCGTCTCAAAGGATCTTCCACTGCGGGTGAAGGCCGCCTCAATCGGCCTCGCTGCGGAGGAGTACCGCGCAGAACTCGCGGTCGACTCCGGCTGGACCGGGATGGAGGATGTCACGCTGGGCTCCGAGCAGATGGCGAAGCTCTACGACACCGAGAAGCTCACCACCCGGCAGATCGGTGACACTCCGATCAACACCGGTCTGGTCATTCATTCCGATCGCGGTTCGGCACTCGGTCGCGTCACTGCGCGCGGAGAAATGCGACTCGTGCGCGGCGATCGTGACATCTTCGGGTTGCACGGACGGTCCGCCGAACAGCGCCTCGCCATCGATATGTTGCTTGACCCCGAGATCGGAATCGTCTCGCTCGGCGGTCGGGCCGGAACCGGAAAGTCGGCTCTTGCGCTCTGCGCCGGCCTCGAGGCGGTGCTGGAGAAGCAGCAGCATAAGAAGATCATGGTGTTCCGACCGCTCTACGCTGTTGGTGGTCAGGAACTCGGCTTCCTGCCCGGGGATGCTTCGGAGAAGATGAACCCGTGGGCTCAGGCCGTCTTCGATACGCTCGGCTCCGTCGTCTCGCAGAACGTGCTCGACGAGGTTGTGGAGCGCGGGATGCTCGAGGTGTTACCGCTCACGCACATCCGTGGGCGCTCTCTGCACGATGCGTTCGTGATCGTGGATGAGGCGCAGTCGCTCGAACGGAATGTCTTGCTCACTGTGCTCAGCCGGATCGGCCAGAACTCGCGGGTCGTGCTCACCCACGACGTAGCCCAGCGCGACAACCTCCGGGTCGGCCGACACGACGGGGTCGCGTCGGTGATCGAGACGCTCAAGGGACATTCGCTTTTTGGACACATCACTCTCACCCGGTCGGAGCGCTCGGCGATCGCCGCCCTCGTCACCGAGATGCTCGAATCGAACGAAGTGGTGTAGGAGAACGAATCGGCAGAATGGCACATTTCGGCGCCGGTAGGCGTGATGACGAGGGGCAGGCGGCTTAGGCTCTAATGGTGAATCTGCCTCTCGTCGTCGTGCTCGGCGGGCTCACTATTCTCACGCTCTGGGGATTTTTGGCCCCCCGTTCCCAGTGGCGCATGCTCACCGGCTGGAGTCACCGCGAGCCGACCGGAGGCGAACCGGGAGCCGTGATTGTGGGCATCCATCGTCTGGTGGCCGGTATCGCGCTCGTGGGGCTCGCCCTTGGCGGGGTGTCTATGGTCAGCGGCCTCTTCGGCCCGACCGCCCCTGTCGGGGAGCGCGTCATCACCGACCCGGTGAGAGTGCTCTGGGGAAGCCCGGACCCCGCGGTTATCAACCGTGTCTTCGTGCCGGTTAACACCGCACCGACCGGCCTGGTGCGCGAGCCGGCCCTGCGATTCCAGGCGGTGAGCGCGAAGAACCGCACCCCCGATTACCTGTTCAGCCTCCCGGTCTATGCCCGACCGCATGCCACCACAACTGACGGCTATCTCGGCGCGGACCCCACAATTGGGCTGTCTGCGCTGGACACTGCAGACATTGTCGTGCAGGTGCGCGCCGATAAACGCTGCACTCCGCAGCAGGTGCTCGTTGTCGAATCGAGTACAGCCATCGTCATCGCCGTCTACTACGGTCGCCCCGCGGGGGAGCCTCTCGATGCGAAAGCCCTCGCCACTCCGTGCAATCCACAGGCGTCTGCCGACAAGTCCTCGTCGGTGCTCATCCCGATCGCCCTGGGTGCCGCGGTCGGTCAGCGAGCGGTGCTCAGCCTCGAGGGGACGCCGATTTCGAAGGCCGACGCGACCTAGGAACGGGTGGGCGGGCGGGTCATCGAGAGCACATCGAGAGCGCTGTCGAGGAGTTCGAGGGTGACCTCACCGCGCTCGACGAAACCGAGATCGATCACCGATTCACGTACCGTGATGGACTTGGCGACCGCATTCTTTGCCACCTTCGCCGCGGACTCGTAGCCGATCACGCGGTTGAGAGGGGTGACGATCGAGGGGGACGACTCAGCGAGGCCACGCGCGTGCTCCACGTTGGCCGTGAGACCATCCACGGTCTTGTCGGCAAGTGCGACACTCGAATTGGCGAGAAGGCGGATCGACTCGAGCAGCGCGGTTCCCATCACGGGGATCGCCACATTGAGTTCGAAGGATCCGGATGCCCCCGCCCAGGCGATCGTCGCATCGTTGCCGATCACGCGCGCAGCCACCATCAGCACGGCCTCCGGAATCACCGGGTTGACCTTGCCAGGCATGATCGACGAACCGGGCTGGAGGTCGGGAATGTTCAGTTCGCCGAGGCCGGTGTTCGGTCCGGATCCCATCCAGCGCAGGTCGTTGCAGATCTTGGTGAGGCTTACGGCGATCACCCGGAGTGCTCCGGATGCCTCGACCAGGCCATCCCGCGCGCCCTGGGCCTCGAAGTGGTCGCGCGCCTCGGTGAGCGGCAGCCCGGAGTCCGAGGCCAGCAGGGCGATGACTTTCTGCGAGAAGCCGGCCGGAGTGTTGATCCCGGTGCCAACGGCGGTGCCGCCGAGCGGCACCTCCGCGACGCGCACTATGGTCGAGCGCACCCGATCGATGCCATAGCGCACCTGGGCCGCGTAGCCCGCGAATTCCTGACCGAGCGTCACCGGAGTGGCATCCATCAGATGGGTGCGTCCGGACTTGACTACGGTCTTCCACAGCTCAGCCTTCGCCTCGAGGGCGGTGGCGAGGTGGTCGAGGGCGGGAACGAGGTCGCCGAGGAGCGCTCCGGTCACGGCGAGGTGCACGGAGGTGGGGAAGACGTCATTGGAGGACTGCGAGGCGTTGACATGGTCGTTGGGGTGCACCGGAGCACCCGCAAATTTCGTGGCGAGGGTGGCAAGCACCTCGTTGATGTTCATGTTCGACGAGGTGCCGCTGCCCGTCTGATAGGTATCGACCGGGAACTGGTTGTGGTGACGACCGGCAATCAGCTCGTCGGCAGCCAGCACCACCGCCTGCGACACCGATTGCTCGAGGATGCCGAGCTCGAAGTTGACGATTGCGGCGGCCCGCTTGATGCGGGCGAGCGCCACGATTTGGGCCGACTCGAGGCCGCTTCCCGAGATGGGAAAGTTCTCGACGGCGCGCTGCGTCTGGGCCCCATAGAGGGCAGATACCGGCACGCGGACTTCGCCCATCGTGTCGTGCTCGATGCGATAGTCGGATTCAGTCACGGCGGTGTGCGTCCCTTGCAGTTGAGGTGGATTCGGTCGGTGTGGCCCTAGACGGTACCGACGATGATGTCGGGAACGGCCGTGCCCTCGAGCAGTCGATAATTCGCTCCGACGATGCCCAGCGTACCGGCGGCGATCGCATCGCTGATCAATTCGGAGGTCTCGAGGAGCTCGGCGACGGTGTCGCGGAGGTGTTCGCGTCCCACCTTGGTCGAGTCGGGTGCCACAGTGTCAGCGCCGTCGGCAGCGGATGCGGCAGTCGTTCGCTTGACCGCCGGAATGATCTTTTGAATCAGTCGGTGGATGTGTGGGGGCAGGGGCACGGCATCCGGTGACTGGGAGTCGATGGCGGCTCGCACTGCTCCGCATTCATCGTGTCCAAGCACCACTATCAGCGGCACATTCAGCACGGCGACGGCGTATTCGAGGGAACCGATCACTGAGTCAGAGATGATCTGCCCGGCGTTGCGCACGACGAAGAGGTCACCGAGGCCGAGGTCGAAGATGATCTCGGCCGCGAGCCGGGAGTCGCTGCAGCCGAAGAGCGCCGCCTGCGGCATCTGTTTGTCCAGCAGCTCCTCTCGCCGCTCGACGTCCTGCCGCGGATGCCCCGGCACTCCGGAAACGAACCTGCGGTTGCCCCGCTGCAGCTCAGCCCAGGCGTGGGCGGGGGTGCGCGTGGCGAGGGCACGCTCAGCGGGCAGCTCTGCGGGCACGTTCATCCGGTGCTCTTTCCGAGTTGAGTGGCGATCGCCGTTGCGAGAGTGTCGAATTCGGCGCGGGATGCCGTGCCGTGCAGCACGATGCTGCTCGACCCGATCACCGTGCTGAGAGAGTAGGCGTAGTTGCCCGGATCCTGGCTGGCGCGTCGATCGTAGACCTTCCAGTCGTGGCCGCCGATCGATGTCGTGCCGGTCGATCGCGTGTTCTGGAGTTCATTCGCCACCCAGGTGGGGTTCGCGCTGATGCCCTGCACGAGCCCGATGTACTGGGTGGAGGGGGTGATGAAGCCCACGCTCCAGGCCATGACGGAATCCGAGCCCGTGGACAGCCCGTCGTCGTTCGCGCTCCAGCCGGTGGGAAGCGGAGGGGCGGCGAGCATCTGGCCGGCCTGCGCCTGCGAGTTCGTCGCATCAGCGCGGTAGTCCCTCGCTTGCCGCGGCGCGCCATCCGGCCGCACCACGACCAGCACCAACACCAGCACCACCGCCAGCGACGCAAGAAGGGCGAGTACGAGATTGCGCAGCGTCTGGTTTGCTCGGTGTTTGCGGGAATTCTCTGCCTTGCGGGCGGCAGTCTCATCCGGCGTCTCGGGTCGACCGAGCTCCGCGACGATGCGGGGCGGACGATCTGGTGAGGCTGCCATGATCTTAGAATTCCACGATTTCGGCGGACGGTTTCGGGCGGACAGTTGGGGATGGCGGGGTCAGGAGGCGCTGTCGGTAGGGGCGTGTGCGCTGGATGCGGCAGCGGAGCGAGCCGCATCGAGGCGCGCCTTCGCGCCGATGAGCCATTCCTCGCAGCGCCGGGCAAGGGCTTCGCCACGCTCCCACAGTGCGAGGGACTGCTCGAGCGTCGACGACCCCTGCTCGAGCTCGTTCACAACCCGGATGAGCTCATCGCGCGCCTGCTCGTAAGACAGCTCGGCAACGCTGGCGTTCGGGGTGCCGCCGGATGACGGCGCTGGGGTGGAGGGGATTGATGCCACGGTGCCGATTCTACCCGGCGGCGATGTCGGCATCCGGTGCAGCGGTGACCGTCGCGGAAGCCGCGCCATCGGCGAGGGTGAGGAGGAGGGGAGTGCCGGGAACGGCATCCGCTGAACTCCTCAGCACGGCACCGCCGGGCAGCTGGGCGATGGCGTAGCCGCGATCAAGGGTGCGCTGGGGAGAGAGCGCGCGCAGTTGCGACCTCAGGTCGAGAACGCTCGTCTGCGAGCGCTCGATTAGCCGCTCGATGAGCTCCGCGCTGCGATCAACATAGCGACCGAGTTCCTCCGCTCGCGAGTCGACGATCCAGGCGGATGCGGTGAGCACCGGGCGGGACCTCAGCTGTTCGAGCCGATCGATCTCGGTGCGCACCTGGGCCGTCATGCGATTGCCGATGCGGGCGCGGGCCTGCTGCACGCGGGCGAGTTCGTCCGCCACATCCGGAACGACGCGCTTCGCCGCATCAGTGGGGGTGGATGCCCGGAGGTCGGCGACCTCGTCAAGCAGCGGTCGGTCGGCCTCGTGCCCGATTGCGCTCACGATGGGGGTGACGCAGGAGGCGGCGGTGCGCACGAGCGTTTCGTCGCTGAAGACCAGCAGATTCTGAAAGTCGCCGCCGCCGCGGGCCACAATAATTACGTCGACGTCGGGGTCCGCGTCCAGTGTGCGAAGAGCCGCAGTCACCTCGCCACTGGCGCGGTCACCCTGCACGGCGGTGTGAATCACGCGGAACTCGACCGCGGGCCAGCGCAACTGGGCGTTGCGCAGCACGTCTTTCTCGGCATCCGAATCCTTGCCGGTGATGAGTCCAATGCAGCCGGGCAGGAAGGGCAATGGCCTCTTTCGGTCGAGGTCGAAGAGACCTTCGGCGCGAAGGGCCTGACGGAGTCGCTCAAGCCGCTCGAGCAGGTCGCCGAGGCCGACATGGCGCATCTCGAAGACCTGCATCGTGAGGGAGCCGCCTTTGACCCAATAGTTGGGTTTGACGAGGGCGACGACCCGGTCGCCCTGCTTGAGGTCGTCTGGCAATTTGGCCTTCACCGACGACCAGACGGTAAACCCTACGGTCACATCGGCGTCAAGGTCTTTGAGCTTGCCGTAGACATTGCCACCGGAAAGCCCCCATTGGGTGATCTCACCTTCGACCCAGACCGCCCCGAGCCGATCGATCCAGCCCTTGATCTTCGCCGAGAGCAGGGCGACGGGCCAGGGTGCATCCACTGTCGATGGCGCGGTTTCGATTGTCATCAGCTGCCCTTCTGCCTCTCAACGTAGAATCCTCGGGTGAGCACAATAACCAACGGCGCGGCCACCAGCCTCGGAATTCCGCGGGTTCCCGCGGTACGTAACAGGCTACGGGACAACCCCGTTACGGGCGCTAAGCGCGTGCTGCTCGCGGCCCCGAGAGGCTACTGTGCAGGAGTGGACCGGGCGGTCATTGCGGTGGAAAAGGCCCTCGAGCACTATGGCTCGCCGGTCTACGTTCGCAAGCAAATCGTGCACAACATCCACGTCGTCTCCACCCTCGAGAAGAAGGGCGCCATCTTCGTCGACGAGGTAGGAGAAGTGCCAGAGGGCGCCCACATCGTCTTCTCCGCGCACGGTGTCTCACCGGCGGTCGTCGCTGCGGCGGCGGAGCGCAAGCTCGAGGCCATCGATGCCACCTGCCCGCTGGTGACCAAGGTGCATCGGGAAGCGGTGCGGTTTGCTCGGGACGACTTCCATATCCTGCTCATCGGACACGCCGGTCACGAAGAAGTCGAGGGCACCATGGGGCACGCCCCGGACCGCACCACCCTCGTGAACAGCCCGGCGGATGTGGCGACGCTCGAGGTCGCTGATACGGAAAACTTGGTCTGGCTCTCGCAGACCACTCTGAGCGTCGACGAGACGATGGAGACGGTGCGACTGCTCCGCGAGCGCTTCCCGAACCTGCACAACCCGCCGAGCGACGATATTTGCTATGCCACCCAGAATCGCCAGGTCGCCATCAAGAAAGTCGCCGAATCGGCTGAGCTCGTGATCGTGGTCGGATCCGCCAACAGCTCAAACACTGTTCGCCTGGTGGATGTCGCCCTCGAGAACGGTGCGAAGGCCGCCTATCGCGTTGATTACGCGAGCGAGATCCAGCAGGACTGGCTCGACGGCGTCGCTACTGTCGGCGTCACCTCCGGAGCATCCGTTCCCGAAGTGCTCGTGCAGGAGGTGCTCGACGATCTCGCAGATGCCGGCTACACCGATGTGAGCCAGGTCGTGACGGCGGAGGAAGACCTCATGTTCTCCCTGCCGAAGGAGCTGCGCAAAGATGCGAACGGCCGGGAGGACGCTCGGGGGCCCGGGGGTCGCATCCGACAGCTTGATTGGCAGCAGAAGTGACCGATCACTCGAGAGACGAGGAGTCAAACCTCCCGAAATACGCGGAGCGACGCCCGCGGCCGCAGTACGGCGAATACGCCACCCCGCAGGAGCAGGCGAAGATCATCGCCGATTCTCTTCCCCCGGTATCTGCGCTCCTCGTTCCCGCGCCCGCTGTGCCGACGCCCGCCGGCAGCCCCGCCAGTGCGAGCCCGAAAGCTAGTGGGAGTGCTCACCGGGTTCCGGATGCCGCGACCCGGGCCAGCGCGAACGTCGCAGTGCGCCCCGCCGCCCCGCGTCGACCTCGCCGGTGGGACCTGATCCTCACAGCCCTGCTGCTCGGCTACGCCAGCGTCAACGTGATCGGGCAGTTGATGGCGCGCGACATGCTTTCCACGATCGTGACCCAGTTTTTCGTCGCCCAGGGAATCGGCGCGTACACGCCGACCGCGCTCACGACAACCCTCGGAAACTCTCTCAACGTCGTCACGCTCACGCTGTTCGCGGTCACCGTGCTCGTGACAACCTGGATGCTACGCCGGGGCCGCGTCGCGTTCTGGGTGCCGATCGCCGGGGGAGTCGCCGCGACCATCGTGGCGCTCGTGTTTGTGGTGATCCTGCTCCAGTCGGATCCGGCCTTTACCGCGTACCTCGCTGGCGTGCGTCGCTAGCATCCGCCGATCGTCGGATTACTGGTGACGAACGCGGGCGAGCCCCGGGAGGGTGCTAGACGCCAGAGTGTCCGGCAGATCCGAGCTGCTGGGTGGCCTGCATCACGCGGGCGGCCATTGCGGTCTCGGCGATCTTGCCCCAGGCGCGCGGGTCGTAAATTTTCTTGTTGCCGACCTCGCCATCCACCTTGAGGAAGCCGTCATAGTTCTTAAGCACCGTGTCAGCGATCGAGCGGCTGAAGGCGTACTGGGTGTCGGTGTCGACGTTCATCTTCACGACGCCGTTCGTCACGGCTGTCGAGATTTCTTCGTCGCTCGAGCCTGATCCGCCGTGGAAGACGAGGTCGAGGGGCTTCGCTCCGGTGCCGTACTTCGCCTGGATACCGGCCTGGATCTCGCCGAGCAACTCGGGGCGCAGCTTCACGTTGCCCGGCTTGTAGACGCCGTGCACGTTGCCGAAGGTGAGGGCCGCCATATAGCGACCGTTTTCCCCCAGGCCGAGAGCCTCCACGGTGGCGACCGCATCCTCGATCGTCGTGTAGAGGTGCTCGTTGATGTCGTGGCTCACGCCATCCTCTTCGCCGCCGACGACCCCGATCTCCACCTCGAGGATCGCGTGGATTGCCCGCATGCGGGGCAGCAATTCCTTCGCGAGGGCGAGATTCTCGTCGAGAGGCACGGCAGAGCCGTCCCACATGTGCGACTGGAAGATCGGGTTGCGCCCGGCTTTAACCTCGGCCTCGGATGCTTCGATCAGTGGAAGCACGAAACCGGCGAGGGCATCCTTGGGGCAGTGGTCGGTATGCAGCGCGACGGTGATCGGGTAGTTTTTCGCCGCTTCGTGGATGAAGGCTGCGAACGCGAGCGCGCCGGAGGCACGATTCTTCACCGTGTGGCCGGCGAAGTAGTCCGCGCCACCGGTGGTCACCTGGATGATGCCGTCAGAACCCGCCTCGGTGAGTCCCTGCAGCACGGCATTGATCGTCTGCGATGACGACACGTTGAAGGCCGGGTAGGCGAAACTGTTGGCCTTCGCCTTGTCGAGCATGTCGGCGTACTGCTCGGGTGTCGCAATGGGCATGGAAATCTCCTTCGGTGCGCGATGTGCTGTCGAGTCTATTGAACTAAAGAAGTTGGGATCTTTCGAGATTCGGCGAGAGAGTAAACCGTCGGTGCTCGGTAGCCTTAGCACGTGAACACTGACACCGGATCGACCTTCCAGCACCCCGACCGCAACCTCGGGATGGAGTTGGTGCGGGCAACCGAGGCCGCCGCCATCCGGGCCGTTCCGTTTATTGGGCGCGGCGACAAGAACGCCGCCGACGGCGCTGCGGTGGATGCCATGCGCAAGTTCCTCGGCACCGTCGACTTCGACGGACTGGTTGTCATCGGTGAGGGCGAGAAGGATGCTGCGCCGATGCTGTACAACGGCGAGCATGTGGGCACGGGGCAGGGGCAGGCCTGCGACATCGCGGTCGACCCGATCGACGGCACCTCCCTCACGGCGGCCGGTCGCCAGAACGCCCTCTCGATGATTGCCGTGGCGGACCGCGGCAGCATGTACGACCCCTCCGCTGTCTTCTACATGGACAAGATCGTTACCGGCCACGAAGGCCACGGAGTGGTCGACCTCCGCAAGCCGATCGGCGAGAACATCCGCGCCCTCGCCAAGGCGATGAACAAGAATGTGTCGGATCTCGTCGTGGCCGTGCTCGACCGTCCTCGCCACATGCAGCTCATCGAGGACATCCGCGAGGCGGGAGCCGGCACGCGCCTTCTCCTCGACGGCGACGTGGCCGGCGGCATCAACGCCGCCCGCTACGACGCCCGGATCGATATGTGCGTGGGCCGCGGGGGTACCCCTGAGGGGATTATCACCGCCTGTGCGCTCAAGGGCCTCGGCGGATTCATCCAGGCCAAACTTGCCCCGCAGAACGACGAAGAGCGCCAGAAGGCGGTCGATGCCGGGCATGATCTCGAGCGAATCCTCGAGATCGATGACCTCGTCACGAGCGACAACACCTATTTCGTGGCCACTGGAGTCACCGACGGGCAGCTGGTGGGCGGAGTGCGCAAGAAGGGTCCGATCATCCGCACCGAGAGCATCGTGTTGCGCGGTCGCTCTGGCACGATCCGTCGCGTCGTCGCCGACCACCTCGCGGAAAAGTGGCTGTAGGGCCTTCTCTCACTGGTTCGGTAGGGAGCAAACGTTTTTACGGCGCTGTGCCCGTAATTTTGCTATACCCCAAATTTCGCTGTGCCCGAAATTTACTGGGCTGCCATCCCGGCGTGAACAGCCACGAAAGCGATGTCGGTTGAGGGGTGCACGGTCTTCACCGGACCGCGCGAAAACCCCTTCGCATCCAGGTGATTCTGCGCCCGAAAGACGGTGCGGGCTTCGTCATAGATCGCGTTCAACTGCGCTCCCGAAAAGACCTCTGAGGACCCGACGGTGTAGACAATGGTGATCTGCGCGTTGATCGGAAAGTGCCTGCTCATGCGAATGAATCCGCCGGCATCCTGGGTGAGAGTGATCATGGGGTCCTGTCGTCACGATTGAGAAACCCAGTCTGTCTTACACCGGACCGGTACCGCGCCGCGAGAGCGGCCCCGGCTGAATCGGATGGGCGGGGCCGAAGGGTGTGGGCAGATTTGTCACGTTCCTAGGGCTCTGCGGGGAGGTGCCCCGCATCCGGGCCGGCCGTGACCTCGAGCTCGGCAACGAGCTCGAATGCGGTGAGATCGCGGGGGAGTTCCTCGATCTCGGCGTGGGTTCCCAGCCCCTTCGACTCGTCGAGCACGTTCAACTTGCGCGCCGAGGGCAGCACCTGGCGTTCGAGCGAACCGACAAATCCGTTGTAGTTCTTCACCGTGCTCTCGATCGACCGTCCGAGCTTCTCAATGTGGCCGGCGAGAGTGGCGAGGCGGCTGTAAAGTTCGCGGCTGGTGTCGAACAGCATCTTGGCTTCCTGCGTTACGACATCCTGCTGCCAGCTGAAGGCGACGGTCATGAGCACCGACCAGAGGGTCACGGGCGAGGAAAGAGCGACGCGCTTGGAGAAGGCGTAGTCCATGATGCCGGGATCGGCCTCCATGGCGGATGCCACGAGCGATTCGCTCGGGATAAACGCGATCACGAGTTCGGGGGAGGCCTCGAGCCCGGTCCAGTACGCCTTGCTGCCCAGGGTGTCGATGTGGGCCCGCACCGCCCGCACATGCTGCTTGATGAAGGCCTCGCGGCGCGCCCCCTCCTCACCGGTCGCGGTGACGGCGATCTGGCTCGCCTCGAGGTAAGCGGTGAACGGCACCTTCGCATCCACGGCGATGTTCTTGCCTCCGGGCAGGTGGATGACCATGTCGGGCCGGCCCGCCCCGGCATCCGAGGCGATGCTCGACTGCACGTCGAAGTCGACTCTCTCGATGAGGCCGGCGGCCTGCACCACATTGCGCAACTGGGTCTCGCCCCAGACCCCTCGCGTTGCGTTATTGCGGAGGGCAGAGGCGAGGGATTCCGCGGTGCTGCGCAGTCGCTCCTCCGACTCGGTGGCGTTGCGCAGCTGCTGAGTCAGCTGACCGTGCTGCAGGGTGCGTTGGGTCTCCAGCTCGGTCACCTTCGACTGCATGCTGCGGAGGGATTCCTGCACCGGCGTGAGCGCCTGAAGCACCTTGCTCTCGCGCTGCTGACGATCGGACTCGGCGGCCTGATCGCGGCGCTGGCGGTCCACCAGTTCGCGATATTGCTCCTGCTGGGCGACAACCTGCTCTTTGAGCGCGACAGCGGTGGCCTGGATGGCGGCGAGCTCAGAGCCGAGCAGGGACTTAGCCGTCGCCTCCTCGGCGCGCACCGCACTGAGCGCGAGTTCGTGCTGTGAGGCAATCAGGGCAGGGTCGATTGCGGTTGGTGAGTTACTGTGCCGAGCCCGCGCGAGCAAAAGTCCGATCACTGCGCCGAGAAGCACTCCTACGAGAAGGCCGATGATGAGGGCGAGAATGGGATCCATGAAGCCAGTGTGACAGCGGGCAGTGACACTGGGTCGTCACAGCGGGCAGTATGTATGCCGCGATGCATTCTCTTACCGGATCCGCGAGAGGAGTGCGCGGGATGAGATGATCTCGTGCAGGGCAGAAAACCCAACACTGTGCAGAAAGTAGAAACCATGTCGCATCTCCCTGTCGTGCCGCACTGGATCAATGGTGCCGAGCGTGTCAGCACCTCCGGCCGCACCTCTCCGGTGTTCGACCCCGCCCTCGGGGTTGCGACCAAGCACGTTGCGCTCGCCGACACGGCCGAGATCGACGAGGCCGTCGCATCCGCCAAGAAGGCATTCCCGGCCTGGCGTGACACGTCTGTCACCAAGCGCCAGCAGATCATCTTCCGCTTCCGGGAACTGCTCAACGAGCGAAAGGTCGACCTAGCGGAGATCCTGACCTCGGAGCACGGCAAGGTTGTCTCCGATGCCCTCGGCGAGATCACGCGCGGCCTCGAGGTCGTGGAGCTCGCCACCGGATTCCCGCACATCATCAAGGGCGAATTCTCCGAGAACGTCTCGACCGGAGTCGATGTGTATTCCACCCGCGGTCCGCTCGGAGTCGTCGGCATTATCAGCCCGTTCAACTTCCCGGCAATGGTGCCGATGTGGTTCTTCCCGATCGCGATCGCCGCGGGCAATACCGTCGTGCTGAAGCCATCTGAGAAAGACCCGTCATCGGCCAACTGGCTCGCCGCCCTGTTCGCCGAGGCGGGGCTCCCTGACGGTGTGTTCAACGTGCTGCACGGTGACAAGGTTGCGGTCGACGGCCTGCTCGAGCACCCGGACGTCAAGTCGATCTCCTTCGTCGGCTCAACCCCGATCGCCAAGTACATCTATGAGACCGCGGCCCACCACGGCAAGCGCGTACAGGCCCTCGGTGGCGCCAAGAACCACATGCTCGTGCTGCCGGATGCCGACCTCGACCTCACCGCGGATGCCGCGATCAATGCCGGCTTCGGCTCGGCCGGCGAGCGTTGCATGGCGATCTCGGTGCTGGTTGCCGTCGAGCCGGTGGCCGACGAGTTGATCGAGAAGATCACGGCGCGAATGTCCACCCTGGTGGTCGGCGACGGACGTCGTTCCTGCGATATGGGGCCACTGGTCACCGAGGTGCACCGCGACAAGGTTGCCTCCTACATCGACATTGCCACCGAGGATGGCGCGACGGTCGTCGTCGACGGCCGCGGTATCGAGGTCGATGGAGACCCGAACGGATTCTGGCTCGGCCCGACCCTGATCGACAACGTGTCCACCTCATCCCGCGTCTACACCGACGAGATATTCGGACCGGTGCTCTCGATCGTGCGGGTGAAAAGCTACGACGAGGGCGTGGCTCTCATCAACGCCAGCCAGTACGGCAACGGCACCGCGATCTTCACCAACGACGGGGGAGCGGCCCGCCGCTTCCAGAACGAGATCGAGGTGGGCATGATCGGCATTAACGTGCCGATCCCGGTGCCGGTCGCGTACTACTCGTTCGGCGGGTTTAAGGACTCGTCGTTCGGCGGCTCGAAGGCCTACGGCATCCAGGGCTTCCAGTTCTTCACCCGCGAGAAGGCGATCACCAGCCGCTGGCTCGACCCGAGCCACGGCGGAATCAACCTCGGGTTCCCGCAGAACTAGGCTCGAGCGACAGCGGTCCGATCGCTCCGAGACGCGAACCGGTGATGTGTGCGAGTTCTTCGATGGATTCTGCGCCGTGCCGGCGGGCCGCGTGCACCATGATCGCGGCGCACGCCTCCGAGTCGGCGAGGGCGTCGTGGTGAGCGAAGTCCTCGAATCCAGCGGCCATCGCGGCGACGGGCAGTCGGTACGAGTCGAGGTTGTAGGTCTTGCGAGCCACCTGCAGGCTGCACAGGTAGCGGAAGTAAGGAATGTCCACGAGGCTCGCCCGGCACGCTGCAGAGATCACGCCCATGTCGAATCCGGCGTTATGGGCGACCAGGAAGTCAGTGTCGGCGAAAGCCACGAGGTCGGCAAGCTGTTCGCTCCAGAGCTTCGCGTGCGCGACATCCGGCGCCCTGATGCCGTGGATGCGGGTGTTCCGCTCGGTGAATTGATCGAACCCTGCGGGTGGGCGGATGAACCACGCCACCCGGTCGACGACGACGCCGTCGTGCACCTTCACCAGCCCGACCGAACACGCGGAGGCGGAGGAGGAATTGGCGGTCTCGAAGTCGATCGCGGTGAAGTTGAGGGCCATCCTGGCATCGTCTCACGTGCGTGCGACGGTACCAGGCGAGCACGCCGCGTGGCGGCGGCCAAAGCTGGGCAGCTTAGGGTCGAAGCATGGAAGTCAAGGCCGTGCGGGAGCCGACCGATCTCGAACGGATGATCGTGCTGGCCGAAGCGGGGCGCGCAACCACCCTCGACGTGCTCGAGCTGTTCGCGGCGAGCCCGGTAATCGTGCCGAGCGGCACGCAGGTGACCGACAACCTCGCGCAGCTGCAGCCGGTGCTCTTCGACGTCGGCGGAGCGTCGATGCTCGCCGTGTTCACCCACGCCGACCAAATCGTCGAATTCGGCGACCTCGCCGCGTTCGCGCTGACCATCGACGGACGTTCGCTGCTCGTCTCGATCCCGCCAGGCGCCGGCATGGTGGTCAATCCCTCCCGCTCCATCGGATTCGAACTCACCCCAGCAGGCCTCGGCGCCTTCCTTGGCAGGCTGGGCGGACACGACTGATGGATAAAAATCGCGCAGTCGAGCAAGCCAATTCCTTCGGGCGCGCCGCGGGGGAGTACGATCGCGCGCGTCCCGGCTATCCCGACGCCGTGGTCGACTGGATGCTCCCGACCGCCGC
>JANYEI010000180.1 GCA_025363205.1 Frigoribacterium sp. | reverse complement strand
CACGATCTCGCCATTGTCGAGTTGCAGTCCCCCGAATTCGAACTCGCCGAGCATCGCGGACACCGTGCGCCCGAGATGAAAGGTCACCCCGTGCGCTTCGTGCCGGCGACGCAGTTCCGCACCGAGTTGCGTCCCGAGGGAACGGATGAGCGGCTCGGCCCCCGTCGCAACGATCGCCACCTCGCACCCCAGCTTTCGTGCGGTCGCCGCGACCTCGCAGCCGATGAAGCCGGCTCCCACCACCACGACCCGGGCGCCGGGAACAAGTTCGTCCCGCAGGGCCATCGCATCGTCGAGAGTGCGCACGCAATGCCTGCGGGTGATGGCGGGAAAGTCAAGCCGCCGCGAGCGCAGCCCGGTCGCGATCACCAGGGCGCGCCACGGATGCTCACGGCCGTCGTTGGTCGTCACGGTGTGGGCCTCGAGATCGGCCGAGACGACTGGTGTGCCGAGCATCCACTCGACGTCCGCTGTCGCTGCCCGCGCGGGAAACGCGACAGCCTCATGGGAGACGCCGGTGGAAAGAACATCTTTTGACAGCGGCGGACGGTTATAGGGGGCGTGGGTCTCTTCACCGATAACGGTGACCGGGCCCGCGTACCTGGCGCGGCGCAATGACTCCGCTGTTCGGAGTCCCCCCATCGACGCCCCGACGATGATGACGGGCACGGCCTCGGCCACGGCTCTACTCGACGATTCGGATGGCCTGCATCGGGCAGACGTCGACGGCGGCCTCCACGTTATCGCGCTCCGAGTCATCCGCTTCGGCGTGGTATTCGAGCTTGTCATCGTCGTTGAGGCTGAAGAGGTTGGGCGCCTCGAACACGCACTGCCCGTAGTGCTGGCAGAGCTCCATGTTGACCTCGATCTTGATCACAGCTGTTCCTTCACGGTCGACGGGTAGAGGTCTTTAGAGGGGGTGCGGATGCCGCGGAACTCCCAGTCGCCCCCGAGCGCGGTGGAGACCACCTCTTCGCTCTCGGTGGGCTGGGCGCCGACATCGGTGCGGATGGCGGTCGGTCCGGTGACGATCAGGTTGCGCAGGGTGCCGAGGCCCTCGACCTCGACCTCGACGGTATCCCCCGGCTCAACCGGGCGGGAGAACGCGGGCGTGCCGGAGAAGAGCAGGTCGCCCGGGCTCAGGGTGATGGTGCGGGCGATATCGGCCACGAGGTAGTTCATATCCCACTCCATGTTCGCGGTGTTGTCGTCTTGTTTGACGACCCCGTTCACAAGAGTGCGGATCTGCTTGCCGCGGAAGTCCCAGCCGCTCACCAGCCCGGGGCCCGCCGGAGCGAGAGTGTCGCTTCCCTTCACCCGCAGCATCGAACCGGCATCGGTGTCGCGGAAGTCGTGCAGCCCGAAGTCATTGCCGATCGTGTAGCCGGCGATGTAATCGCCTGCCTCGGCCGGCGAGACGTTGCGGCAGGTGCGCCCGATTACGATGACGATCTCGCCCTCGAAGTTGAGCCACTTGCAGCCCTCCGGCCGCACCACAGAACCACCATGGCTGTTGAGGGCGCTGACCGGCTTGTGGAAATAGGTCGGTGCGACGGGAAGCTTCGTCATGAATTCATCGGTGCGGCTCGCGTAGTTGAGATGCACCGCGATGATCTTCGACGGCACGGTTGGCGGCAGGTGCAGCGCGTCATCCACCCCCACCTCACGACCGTCGGCGGCCACCAGGGTATCGCCGTGGCGCACCACCTCTGTGGCGAATCCGTCGAGCAGGATGCGGCGGGTCTCGGTCATCACTGCGTCACTCACGCGATAGCACCAGATTCTTCGCCGCCGGGAATCCGCCCTCGGGGCGCGGGAACCAGACATGCACCTGGCCAGTACCGATCGAGTTCTCGTATTCGCTGTAGAGCACTCCCGGAGCGGTGCAGGCCTCTTCGCCGATCGCTCCGATCGTAAGCAACCAATGCCCGAACATGCCCTCGGGACGCACCTTGTGAAATGCCGGCATCGTCTCGAGCACCCTCGCGTGGTCGCCCGTCGCGAACCAGTCGAGGCGCTCATAGTCGGCGACGCGGGCAGCCTCCGAGAAGATGTGGCTCGGGTCGGCCATCTCGTGCTTGCGCAGCTCGCGCAGCTTATAAAAGGTGTGCGAGAGGGCACCGGAGGCAAGCAGGATAACCCGTCGATCGCTCTTCGCAATCGCTTCCCCGATTGCGCGGCCGGCCCGAAGGAAGTCCTCATCCGTCGCGGTCTGGCAGAGGCTCACGCTGATCCACTTCTTGTCGGGAAGCCCTTCACCGAGGTATTTCCAGAGGTTGATCGTCGCGTACATCACCGGCAGATCCGGATCGTCGATGGGGGTGATCCAGGTACCATTCTTTTCGGCCTGCGCGCCGATGAGCGCGGCGAGTTCCGGGTCGCCCCGGTAATCGAAAGGCACGCCATGCATGCCTCGCGGAAGTTCCTCGGAGGTGAACAGGCCGTGACGGCGCTCCTGCGAGGTCACAATGAACTCGACGGTGGATGCCCAGTGGCTGTCGAGCACGATGACCGTGTCGTAGTCGTCGGACTCGAAAACATCCGTCCTCAGCTTCTCCAGGCCAGAGACGAGCGTGGAATCCTTGCCCTCGTTGAGCTCCATGCGCGTCTGAATCGGCAACATGATCGTGGGCACGTGCGCGATGAGGCCTACCCCGACTACTTCACCCATGAGCTATTCCTTCCATCCGTTGGGAGCGACGACCGTGTTTTTCACGTCCGCGTAGAAATCGAAAGACCAGGTGCCGCCCTCACGGCCCACCCCGGACTTCTTCGAGCCGCCGAAGGGCGCCCGGAGGTCGCGCACGAAGAAGCAGTTGACCCAGATCGTGCCGGCCACCAGGCGTGTCGTGATCGCCTCCGCATGGAGACGGTCGCCCGCGACGACCACGGCGGCGAGACCGAATTCCGTGCCGTTCGCGAGCTCGATCGCCTGCTCGTCGGTGGCGAAGGTCTGCATGGTGAGCACCGGCCCGAAGACTTCCTGCGTCACGATCTCGCTGCCGGGCGTCGGTTCGTCCACGAGGGTTGGGCGAAAGTAGAGACCGCCGAGCCGGGAGTTCTGCTCGCCGCCGAAGACAATAGTCGCGCCATCCGCCCTCGCACGGTCCACGAAGCCGGTGATCCGCTCGAGGTGCGTGCGATGAACCTGGGGGCCGATGTCGCTGAGCGGATCCCGCGGATCGCCCTGCACGAGCGACTCCGCCTTGAGGGTGAAGGCCGCGGTGAACTCGGCGGCGATACTCTCGTGTACGAGCAGTCGCGTGCCCGACAGGCAGACCTGGCCGGCATTGTCGTATTGCTCCACCGCGAGGGATGCCGCGAGCTCGATATCCGCATCCTCAAGCACGATGACCGGGCTTTTTCCTCCCAGCTCGAAGCTGCACGGGGTGAGGTTTTCTGCGGCAGCACGCGCGATGGTCTTGGCCGTCGGTACCGAGCCGGTGAAGGAGATGCGGCTGAGCGCGGGATGCGCAACGAGTGCGGCACCGGCTTCGGCTCCGTAGCCCTGCACGACGTTGAACACGCCATCGGGGAGTCCGGCCTGCTTGGTGAGGTCGGCTAAGAAAGATGCCGTGAGCGGCGTCCATTCCGCGGGCTTCAGAACAACGGTGTCGCCAGCGGCGAGCGCCGGGGCGATGCGCCAGGTGGCAAGCATCAGTGGGGCGTTCCAGGGGGTGATGATGGCCGCGACGCCGGAGGGGTCCCACGAGATGTGGTTGGTGTGCCCGCGCGTCTCGAAGTCTTCGGTGTCGAGATGCTCGACGAGCCAGTCGGCGAAGAAGCGGAAGTTGTGGGCGACTCGCGGCATGACCCCGCGCAGATTGCTTCGCAGCAGGCCGCCGTTATCGAGGGTCTCCATATTGGCGAGCGCGTCGACGTTTTGTTCCACAAGGTCGGCGATGCGGTGCATGATCGCGGCACGCGCCGACGGTGAGGTCGCCGCCCAGCCGGGGAAGGCATCCTGGGCGGACTGAACGGCCAACTGCACCTCGGAGGCGGTGCCGCGCGAGATCTCGCCGAGAAACGAGCCATCGATCGGCGACGTGTTGGAGAAAGTGGCATCAGATGCCACGCGCGCGCCGCCGATGTAGTGGCGCGTATCGACCGCGACACCCGCGACTTCGATTCGGTGAGGCATCGCGCGGTGAGGGAGCCCGCGGTGAGTGCTATCGGTGCTGTCTATCACGCGACCTCTCCTGCCGGGACTCCTCGCAAAGTCATTCGGATGCTAATGAATGACACTAGCGAATCTCGGGAAGCTCTACAACCATCCCGTCTGACCGTGTCACCGGCTCCTTCCCAGCCGGAACAGTGTGAAGATACTGTGGTTTGCTTTCCTCCTTTCGAGGTTCTGAATCTCGGGTAAGCGCCGCTGCAATGAGTCGAGGGTGTTGTGTTTGAAGCGTTGTTGCGCGTTCGCCTTGTGGACGGGCCCGTCCCCGCCATCATCAGCGCGCTCGCCCTCATCGCGTTGGTTGGGCTGCTCGCTCGGACGCCGCGTGGACGCAAGCGGATCACGCTGTTGGCCGGCGTTGCTGGTGCCGTCGCCGGAAGTGTTCTCCGCTGGCTGCTTTGGAATCAGCTGCATACCTTCACTGGCACTTCCGGTCTGGGTGATCGTGTGCTGCTCGCTATCAGCCTGGCCGGGCTCGGGATGCTCGCGGTCATCATCAGTGACTCTCGTGTTCGGCGGCGCTGGATCGGGATTGTCATTGCCACGAGCGTTGTTCTTGCTGCCGGGGCAGCGGGAGTGAACATCCAGACCAATCAGTTTCCTGCGGTCGGATCGCTGGTGGGCAAGACCGTGGTTCCCGACCTCTCCCTCCCTCCGCTGTTGGCGCCGAGCGTCGGTGGCGAACCGTCAGAGTGGCATCAACCTCGCACCATGCCACTCCATGGTCGAGTGGGGAGCATCCGGATACCCAGCGTGGTGTCTGGATTCAGCGTGCGCGACGCCATCATTTACCTTCCTCCCGCTGCTCTCGTGGCTCATCCACCGCGCCTTCCGGTTCTGGTGATGCTGTCGGGGCAACCGGGAATTCCGACCAACATGGTGTCAACCGTCGATATGCCGGCCATCCTCGACCGATTTGCGCGAACCCACCGGGGCTTAGCACCGATCGTGGTAATCCCCGATCAACTCGGCACGGCCTACGCAAATCCGATGTGCGTTGACTCGCCACTGGGAAATTCTGCAACCTACCTTTCGGTTGACGTGCCCCAGTGGATCCGCGCCCATCTCAACGTGATGAACAATCGCACCAAGTGGGCGATCGGGGGCTATTCGCAGGGCGGCACCTGCTCGATCCAGCTCGGCTCACGATTTCCCGGCCTGTTTGGCAGCATTTTCGACGTCTCCGGCGAACTCGCACCCCACCGAGGCAGCGCAGAGGCGACCATCACAGCGGCGTTCGGAGGGTCAGCGGATGCCTACGAGGCGGCCAAGCCGCAGTCGCTGATCGCAGCGGGTGCACCCTTCGCCGACACGCTGGCGATCTTCGCCGTTGGGGCGAACAACCCGAAGTATCGCCACACCGCAGCGACGCTGGAAAATGCAGCGAGAGTGGCGGGGATGCGAACCGTCACCATCGTGTCTCCCCACACGGGTCACGAATGGCCGACCGTTGCATACGCGGTCGAGCACGGACTACCGGTTCTGTGCCGCAACTGGGGCCTCGAGTAGCACTCCACCACGGGCGCCGACCGGTGGGAGAGACCGACCCGACTACTCGGGTTTCTCTACATTCGCGGTCACGAGCCGGAGCATCTCGGCGAACTCATCCCGGCGCACGGGATCGATCGGGCTGGCGATGTGCTGCTCCTGCAGGTTGAACGCCGGAAAGAGGGTGTTCATCAGCGTGCGGCCGGCGGGCGTCAGCTGCACGACAACGAGGCGCCCGTCGCTCGCGCTTCGCTCGCGCACCAGCCATCCACGCCCCTCGAGGGTCGACAACACCCCGGTGAGGGTGGCCTTGGAGAAGCCGCCCTCGAGAGCGATCTGGCGGGTCTCGATCGGCTCCCAGATCCAGGTGACCCAGAGCACAACGAAGGCTGTCCACGACAGGTTGTTCTCGGAAAGAACGGTGCGTTCAAAGTGATTACGCACCGCATTCGCCGCCCGAAAGAGATTGGAGGCAACGGCCATCGCGGAGTAGTCGAGCCGCAGGTCGCCGAGCCGAGCATCGACCTGGCGCTCGGTCTCGGCCAGGGTGTGCGCTCCGGCCATCGGGACTCCTTCTCACAGACGATGCTGACTCCGCTCACTCTAATTGACCGACCGATGCGCTCCGCCTCCCTGTCGCACTGTGCCCAGATGCTCTATCGTGATCTTGTTCGTGCCCTAACAACATCCCACGACCTGACTGCGAGGACTGTGTTGACTTCACCGACGAGTGTCACCCTGGCCGATCTGGACCTCTTCGAGGCCGGTGACCCCTGGCGGGTCTTCGACGAGTTGCGGGCGGACTCACCCGTGCACTGGGACGAAGAGGACGCCCCCAACCACGGATTCTGGTCGCTGACAAAATACCGCGACATCGTGGGCGTACTTCGCGACACCGAGACCTTTTCGAGCGAACGCGGAACGGTCAACCTCGAGGAGCTGGATGCCGAGCAGATCGAGGCGCGCAAGTCAATGCTCGAGACCGATGGCGTGCGGCACCGCTCGCTTCGTCGGCTCATGCAGGGCGAGTTCACCCCGAAGGCGGTGGCTGGCTACGAGACTTTTCTGCGCGGTCTCACCGCCTCGACTCTCGATGCCGCCTTTGCCAAGACCGAGTTTGACTTCGTGGCGGAGGTCGCTGCCGACTTTCCCATCCGCGTCCTTGCCCGCATGCTGGATGTGCCTGACGCCGACATCTACAAGCTCATCGACTGGGGCAACCGAATGGTGGGCAACACCGATCCGGAGCACACCGACGTGCTCGCCGACTCCCAGGAGAGCGAGAAGTACCGGCTGCTGCCGTTTCGCTCCCCCGCCGCCCAGGAAGTCTTCGACTATGGCAATGAACTCGCGCGTCAGCGGCGCGGTAGCGATGGCACCGACCTTGTCTCGCGACTGGTCAACCAGTCGCCGATGGACGGCATCCCGTTGAGCGAGCGCGACTTCAACAGCTACTTTTTGCTGCTCGTCGTCGCCGGCAATGAGACCACAAGGCACACCATCACCCACTCGATGGACTACCTGATGCAGAATCCCGACCAGCTCGCGCTGTTGCAGGAGCAACCAGAGCTCATTCCCTGGGCTGTCGAGGAATTCCTTCGGCTGGCCAGCCCGGTTTACCACTTTCGCCGCACCGCCACCCATGACACCGAAATCAACGGACAGGCGATCCGCGAGGGCGACAAGGTCGTCACTTGGTTTGCGGCCGGAAATCGCGATCCCGAGGTCTTCGACGACCCCTTCCGAATGGATGTCACGCGCAACCCGAATGAACACATGGCGTTCGGCCGGGGTGGGCCACACATGTGTCTCGGCAACGCGCTGGCCAGGCTCGAGATTCGCGTGATGTACGAAGAGCTGTTACCCCGTATCACCGGAATGCATCGACTCGGGGAGGTTTCGAAGCTGCGCAGCAACTTCGTCAACGGCATCAAACGGTTTCCCGTGAGAGTCGAGCTGGCCAGCGCGAAATGAGCAATCAGATTCAGCCGCCCGAGGCGCACCCCACCGAGTCGTATCGCACAGAGTCTCACGCCACAGAGTCGCACCCCACCGACGCGCACTCCATCTGGGGTGACGAGTCGGCGACAGTGGAACTGGCCGCCGGGTGGGCTCTCCAGCGGGTGGTTCGGCACACTGATCCGCTCACCACCGCGCGGTCGGCGACGCAGCTCGCCGCGGATGCCGGACCAACGATCACGTCGTCCGGCATCGGAGCGGTAGCTGCGCTCGACGTGTTCGACCGCGTACTCGAACCCGCCACCCGCTCGCAGGATGACCCGCTCAATCTCGCGTACATCGCCGCCGCGCCCACCCGTGCGGCGGTCGCCTTCGACCTCGTCACCAGCGCCGCTAACATCTTCGCTGGCCTGTGGGAAGCGGGCGCCGGCGCGATCTATGCCGAGAATGAGGCACTGGCCTGGATCGTTGGCATGCTCGGCTGGCCCGAAAGCGCGGGTGGATGCTTCGTCGCCGGCGGCACCTCCGGCAATCTCTCGGCCCTCATGACCGCCCGCGAGACCGCAAAGGCTCGCCGAGGAGGTCGCCCGGCCGGCGGCTGGCAGCTCGCCTGCACCGCCAACGCGCACTCCTCAATTCGCTCGGCAGCAAAGGCGCTCGACGTCGACGTCATAGAAGTACCGATGGACACCCGCGGACACCTCACCGGAGCGGCCCTGAGAGAAGTACTCGAGCGCTCCCCCGATGTCTTCGCGGTGGTGGCTTCGGCGGGCACGACCAACGAGGGCATCGTCGACGACCTCGCGGATGTCGCGTCCGTCGCCCACGAATTCGGGGTGTGGATGCACGTGGACGGCGCCTATGGCGGTGCCGGCCTCGCCGCCCCCAGCGTGCGCGCGCTCTTCGACGGCATCGAGCAGGCCGACAGTTTTATCGTCGACCCGCACAAATGGCTCTTCGCTCCGTACGACTGTTGCGCACTGCTCTATCGCGAACCGGCGCTCGCCCGGGCGACGCATTCGCAGCATGCGAGCTACCTCGATCACATTGACCGTGAATCATGGAATCCGAGCGAACTCGCGCTGCACCTCAGTCGGCGAGCGCGCGGACTTCCCCTCTGGTTCAGCCTCGCCACCCACGGCACGGACCGCTATCGAGACGCCATCGAACGTTCGCTCGACACCGCGCGGGTGGTCGCAGCGGCGATCCGGGCATCCGATCACCTGAGGCTCGTGCGGGAACCGGAGCTCTCGGTCGTGGTGTTCGACCGTCCCGGATGGCAGCCGGCCGACTACGAGGCGTGGTCCCATGCGACGGCTCTCGAGGGCACGATGCTCTGCGTTCCGACGACTCTCGATGGTGCGACGGTGCTGCGGCTCGCCTTCGTCAACCCGGCGACGGACGCGGCGAGAGTGATCGAAATTCTCCAGACCCTCCGCTAGCCGCCCGCGGAATCGGGCAGCAGCCCCGCGACCCGTTCCAGGTAGGCATCCACGAGGGCGGCGGTGCGAGCTCGGGATGCGGGCTCCTCAGCGCGGGTGCGCGCGAGCAGGGCATCCGGATCCTTGCCGTCGGCCGCCACCTTCTCAGCCCCGCCCGCGTTCAACCAGCCTTCGAGGCTGGCGGCGGTGAGTTCGGGGTGAAACTGCACCGCAAGGCTGCGGCCGTGCGTGAAGGCCTGGGAGGCTGAGGCCGTGCGAGCGATCTCGAGAGCCCCGGCTGGCACCGTCCAGCGGTCATAGTGGAATTCGAACCAGGGACCGGATGCCACGAGTTCGGGATCGTCGGTGTGCACTGCCGTCCAGCCGATCTCGGGGCGTCGGGCGACGGCGACGGCTCCGCCGAGGGCACGGGACATCAGCTGGCCGCCGAAACAGATTCCGAACACGGGCATATCCCCCTCGAGGGCCGCACGCAGCCAGGCGATCTCTGGCACCAGCCAGCGGCCGATCTCCGTATCGTCCCAGGCGCCCCACGGAGCGCCCATCGGCACGAGCAGGTCGTAGTCCGACGCATCGGGAAAATCGAAGCTGACGTTGGGAGCATCGGCATGCCGCTCATCCACAATCAGGATCTCGTCGATCTCGAAGCCCCGCTCGCGCAATCGCTCGGAAATTGGACCGGTCGGGCTCACATGATCGTGCTGCACACAGAGGGCGCGCATCCGCATCCTCTCTGCTGATTCGGCGGCCCGCAATTTTCACGCGATGTCGTCGTCGACCGGATTTAGCCTTAGTATCGCACTAATCGTTCAGGGCCGAACGATCCAGTGCCCCTGGTTACCGGGCCGGAGGATCAATGACTATCGATGCAGCCGCTCTTCGCACGCAACTGCAAGCACAGGGCATCGACGTATTGCGGCTGGTCTACGCCGACATCCTGGGTATCACCAGATCAAAAGACCTGCTTGTGAGCCAACTTGAGTGCACTGCGACCAACGGCACGACCTTCTGCCAGGGCGTGTGGGTGACCACGACCCAGGGTGGGGTGCTTGATGGAAACGACATCCTGTCCGACGGGCTTCGGGACCTCGTGAGCCGCATCGATCCGGCTTCCGTGACGCTGATGCCGTGGGAGCCGGGGGTAGCCTTCGCGATCGCGGACGCCTTCGAGCCAGACGGTGCGGCGAGTGCGCTCGCGCCGCGGTCGGTACTCCGCGGGGTCATCAACCAGTACACCGCTCTCGGGCTCACCGCCATCATCGGTCCAGAGCTCGAGTTCTACATTGCCGAACGCGGCGAGACCGGCGAATGGCAGCGCGCGCTCACCCGCACCGGCCGCGTCTATACAACCGGCGCCTGGGTCGACCCCGACGGCACCTTCCTTCACCTGCTTCGGATGCTCGACCGAATGAACATTGGAGTGGTCGCCGGAAATCACGAGTTCAGCCCGTCGCAGTACGAGATCAATCTCTGGCACGGCGAAGCTCTCCGCGCGGCCGACCGTACGTTCCTGTTCAAAACCGCGATCAAAGACATCGTGGCGCGCACCGGCAAGCTCGCTACCTTCCTGGGCAAGCCGTGGAGCGATGAGGGCGGCAGCGGCTTCCACCTTCACTTCTCGGTGGTGGACGCCTCCGGCGCCAACCTGATGAGCGAGCCGGACGGGCAGCTCTCGGACACGGCAAATCAGCTGATGGCAGGCATCCTTGCCCACGCTCCCGCGCTCGCCGCGTTTACCAATCCCACTGTGAATGCCTACAAGCGCCTCGGTCCGGACACTCTCGCGCCGTACCGCGCGAACTGGGGCCACGATAACCGCAGTGCGATGGTGCGGGTGCCGCCAGAGCGCGGTTCGGGCACGCGTCTCGAGGTTCGCATCGGCGACGGCGCCGCCAACCCGTACCTGATGATCGCGGCCGTGCTCGCGGCCGGGCTCGACGGAGTGACGCACAAGCGACAGGTGCCGCCGAGCGCGGATGGATGGTCCTACGAGAATGAGGCCGCCGAAGTGCTGCCGACCACCCTCACCGCCGCTCTCGATGCGCTTGACGCCGATACCGTGCTGCATGAGGCGCTCGGCGCTGCGGTCGTCGACGTCTTCATCGTGTTGAAGCGGGATGAGGTGGCCCGCTACGAGCACGCCACCGATGACCCCGACACCCATGACGTGACCCCCTGGGAGATGCAGGAGTACCTCGAAGACTACTGACGCGCGGCGGTGGTGTCGGGGCGCTCGGGCTCGGTTCGGGCGTCCGCATGCCGCGGCAGCAGGCCACTGCAGACCGCCGTAAGGTGCGGGAGCATGAGCAGGCCGCGGCGGCTGGAGCAGCGAAGGCCGCGGCGGGAGGAGCAGCGAAGGAGGGAAATCTCCCGATTCGCGGAAAAAACCCCTCCATCAGATGCGGATCGCGCAAAAGACCCTCCCTCGCGGAGATGCGCATGCGGGCCGCGGGTACGACCGCCGTGAGTTCCCACGATGAGACGACACGACACGACACGACGCACCACACCGCCTTAGTGTCGGATCCCACACCGGTGTTGAGCATCACACTGCGCGGGAGCGATCCTCCACGAGCTCTCCGCCGGTGAAGGTGACACCGAGTTCGCGGTAATACCCGCCGAGAATTTCCTCGACCGGCAGGATCGAGTGCAACTCGTCCCACGGTGAGTCGGCGAGAGAAAGCTCGGCATCCCCGCGCCAGGCCGGCCCGAGGTCAGCGTCGATGGTGCCCATGGCCACGAGCTGATCGAGCGACAGGCCCTCCCCCTGGCTGATCGATGGCATGAAACGGTTGTGCAGCATCCGGTGCCCGTTGACAAAGCCATTGTGCTCGGAAGGTTCGCGCAGCGTGACGACGGCGGATGCCAGTCGATGATCGTAGGCAGCGAGCGAGGCGCCGATCTGAGCCCCGGCTTCGAGCCGTGGCGTCGCCTTGCCGCGCGAGAACAATCGCGTGACATTCACGGAGCCGAGTTTCTTGGGGTAGCCCTGGAACCATCCACGGCCGATCGCGAAGTCCTTGGTGACCCAGATGGCGACGCAGCGGCTGAACGTGACTCCGCGGTGAGAGCAACGCACCACCACGAAGGCCTCAAGGTATTGCGCGCGAACCGGATCGAGAAGTTCCAGGCCGCCTTCGCTGCAGGATTGCCAATCTGCCCAGATGATCGCGACGGCGCCAGGGCGGTCGGGCGCGAGTTCTATGTCGGCCGGAAGGATGGCCCGCACATTGGCTGGGTCAGTGAGGTACTCCACTGTGAGCAACGTGCCGGAGTAGTACCACGGCGGTTTCGGCACGAGGGCGCTCGCGCCCGTCGGCGTCAGCGGGGCCAGAAATCCGTTGAGAGCAGTCATAGCGCCAGAGTGTAGCCCAGTTAGATCGCTTGTTTGTATCCAAATGAACTTCTCGGAAGCACTTGACGGGACGGCTCCCGTTCGTCATTGTTAGCTAACTCGTTCGGACACGGACGATAAACGCCTCCCTGAACTGCACTCCCGCCCGAACTCGATGAGGAGTATCGCCATGGCACTTGCCCAAGAGACCCCCGCTTCTGATACCAATACCCAGACCTCCCTCAACAAGGGTCGACTCGGCACTGTCGGAATCGTGTTCTTTGTCGTCGCGGCCGCTGCTCCGCTTGTCGGAATGACCGGCGCCGTGCCCGTTGCCATCGTGCTCGGCAACGGCGCGGCCGCCCCCGGCGCGTATCTGGTCGTCGGCATCACCCTGCTGCTGTTCAGCGTGGGATACGCCGCAATGAGCCAGCGGGTCACGAATGCCGGGGCATTCTTCGCCTATATCGGACGCGGGCTCGGCCGTCACGCCGGCATCGCCTCCGCCTTCGTGTCGATCCTTGCCTACGTAGCCGTGCAACTGGCGATCTTCGGCTTCTTCGGAGCGGTCATGGCCGACCAGGTGGGCGTGCTGCCGTGGTGGGTCTGGTCGCTCATCTCCTGGGCGCTCGTGACCGTGCTATCGCTTCTGCGAGTGGATGTCGGAGCCAGACTGCTCGGCGGCCTGATGCTTCTCGAGCTCACGGCACTCGTGATCACCTCGGTCGTCATCCTCGCTAATGGTGGACCGGAAGGCATCAACTTCTGGGCGTCGTTCAACCCGGCAGCGATCCTCGCAGGTGGGCTTGCCGGATCGGCTGGCATCGCCTTCGCCTTCGCCTTCGCCTCGTTCATCGGATTCGAAGCGACCGCGATCTACGGCGAGGAATCGCGGGACCCGAAAAAGGTCGTGCCGCGCGCTACCTACCTCGCTGTCGGAATGATTACCGTGCTGTTCGCGCTGACCGCCTTCGCGATGGTCACCGGCATGGGTGCCTCCCACGTGGTCGAGAAGACAGTCGAACTTTCCACGGTCGCCAAGGTCCCGCTCGCCGCTCCCGCTGAGGTGCTGTTCTCGCTCGCCGCGCAATATGTGGGGCCGTGGATGGCAACGGTCATGTCGATCCTGGTGCTCTCGAGCCTGTTTGCCGGTCTTCTTGCCTTTCAGAATGCGGCAAGTCGCTACCTCTTCGCCATGGGCCGCGGTGGAGTGCTGCCCGCCAGGCTCGGAACTGTCAATGGCCGAGGGGCGCCGGCCGCGGCATCCGTCGTCACGTCGGTGATTACTGGACTCGTCATCGCCGTGTTTGCGCTATTCAAGCTCGATCCCGTGCTCAATCTCTTCTACTGGTTCAGCGGCCTGTCGGTCGTGGCGATCGTGCTCATCGAAATCCTCGTCTGCATCGCGATCATCATGTATTTCCGCAGGAACAAGGGCGAGGAGAATCTGTTTCAGACGACCATCGCGCCCATCCTGGCCACCATCGGTCTCGTCCTGGGCGAGTACCTGCTGATGTCCCGCTTCGGGCTCCTCGCCGGCACCGTGGCCGACGGCGTCGACCCGACGGTCACCTCGTGGGGACTCAGCATCATCGGTTGGGTGCTCGTGCTCCTGCCCTTCGCGCTACTCGGCGTCGGCTACCTGCTTTCCCGCGTGCGCACTTCCGTGAACGCGGAACTGCTTCGTGACGTGCTGTCGTAACGAGCGCCCCCGGTCGGCAGAGCCACGGGGGTTATGGCGCGACCGCGCGCCTTTTCGTCAGCCATGCGGCCCTCTGTTTGACAGCGTGGCTGACAAACGGTCGCACGGTCGCACGGTGATGCGAGGACCGCAGGCCTCGATCGGCATCCGGCCGGTCCCTCGTTCATGCAAGTATTTCTGACCTGCCTCGGCACAGAGATGGGCTGTTCGCCTGCGGTGTCGGCGAGGTGGCCGGGTCCGAGTGGGCTGCAGCAGCCTCATGGAGGGGACGCATCCGGGGCCGCTTGCGTCGGAGCGCGACCTATTGTGGTGAACACGACCAGAGCAATAGTGTGAGCGCATGACTCAACCTCAGCGAACCCGAATCCGCTCCCTGTCGCGCCTCGGCGCTGTCTCGCTCCTCTCCCTCGGCCTCATCGTGGCCGCCTCCGTCGCCCCCGCCACCGCCTCGCCGGGTGCGACGCCCAACGGGTCGGCGGGCGGGTCGTACGTCGCCATCGGCGACTCGTTCACCTCCGGCCAAGGTGCTGGCCCGTGGCTTACGGAGGGTGGCGCCTCGGGGCTCCCAGGGCCGTGCTTGCGGAGCGTGTCCGGGAGCTACCCGACCATCACCGCGAACTCGAGCAGCTACCGCGAGGCCCTGAACTTCGCCTGCTCCGGTGCGAATACCGCCGACGTGCTCGCGCAAATCGGGGCAATCGACGGCCGCATCAAGCTGAAGGCGTCGCTCGTCACCCTCACGGTGGGCGGCATCGACGCCGGCTCCAACCAGGTGCTCGCGGCGTGTGCACCCGATCCGACCTCGGAGCTCTGCGCTGGCACCGTCAGCGCGGCCACGGCCAAACTGGGGGCGGTCGGCATGAAGCTCGCCGGCACGTACCAGGTCGTCGCCGCTGCGTTCCCGAAGGCGCGCATCGTCGTGCTCAATTATCCGAAGCTCCTCGACCCGAGCCTCCCGGGTGCGCTGGCACCCACCCTGAACGGGGCGACCGATGCGCTGAACACGGTCATCGCTGGCGCGGTCGCCGCGACGAACAACCCGAGGGTCTCACTCACCGACGTCACGGACGAGTTCGCCGGGC
>JANYEI010000139.1 GCA_025363205.1 Frigoribacterium sp. | reverse complement strand
CAGGATCTCCGCAATCGCATACTTGCCGCGCCGAACGAAATAGAAGTCGACCAGGTTGACGGCAGTCCACGGCACGAGGAAGTACAGCATGAGCAGAACGAAGCTGTTGAAGCTGCTCACGTAGTTGTCCGGGATGACCAGGGCGATGATGACGGAAGTGACGCCCACCACGACGAGACCGATGACCCGTAGCCGCACGGTGGGCCGCACGGCAGTGAATCCGTCGATCGCGCTCGATCCCGTGAGCATCGCGCCGTAGGCGTTGACACCCATGATCGAGATGAGTGCGAGCACGGAGACGAGCACCGTTATCGTGCCGAAACCGGGAAAGAGCAGGTCGCCGATTTGGTGAAGGGCGAGGATCGGATCGGCGTTGGGGATATAGCTGGCGAGGAGAGCGCCGAGCGACATGAGCCACACGGCGGACAGGGCTGCTCCCGCATAGACGGAGGTGATGAGTTTCGGAGCCGAGACGTCCGATGGGAGGTAGCGGGTGTAGTCAGAGACGTAAACGGCATAGCTGATGTTGTAGCCGGCAGCAATTGAGAATTGCACAAGGAACGCGACGGTGTTCCATCCGGATGTCGCCACAGCGGCCCCGTGCACGACAGGTACAGACGAGAAATGCACGATCGCGACGATGGTGATGATCGTGAAAACGACGATGAGCAGGTAGGTGAGCCAGCGCTGCACGAAATGCAGCAGATCGTGGCCGACCACGGCGATGATGATAGAGAGTGCGATGAGCAGCGGGTACCACAGGATCTTGCTGGCCGGCGCAATAAGCCCGATACCCTGCGTGGCGAGGATCGTATCGAACACCATGAAGCCCACATAGACGAAGACGGTTGCGGCGAACGGCACGATGGCCCCACGGCTGCCGAATTGAGCGCGCGACTGGATCATCTGCGGCAAGCCCATGCGTGGCCCTTGATTGGCGTGGAAAGCCATGAAGAAGGTTCCGAAACACGCGCCGAGCAGAATGGAGAGCACGCTGAACCACACGCTCAGCCCCATCGACGGCCCGATGAAGCCGGTCACGAGCGTCGGCAGCACGAAATTGCCTGTGAACCAGAAGGGGCCCTGGTGCCAGACCTTGCCGTGGCGTTCGGAGTGTGGAATGTAGTCGATCGAATGCTGTTCAATCACACTCTCGCGCTTGCTGTCGAGCGTAGCGTCAGACAACTTTGTCCTCTCGGGTTCTGGTTGCCAGCAGTCGGCCGACTGGTGTGAGGGACATCGGCGTTTCCCGCTCATCTTCTCGGACTCTGAATTACATATGTGCAACAGGTGATGCGTAATACACAACTCTAATTCCGCCATCATGATCGTGGCGGATCGAGAAGTCAAGTCCAGAGCCACCGATGCTTGTGCCCGCAAAACCTCTCCTACATCGCGTCCCCGATATAGGAGTATTTGACGAAGACCTCGGAGGCGAGACCGGATTCTTCGAGCACTCCCTGAACTGCCGTAAGCATGTACTTCGAGTCCCAGCCCATGTAGAGGAAGTGCGATTCGTCCAGCCCATCCCACTGGCCGTTCCACGACTGGGCGCCAAAGATCGGCCCACCGCGTCGCGCGCTGAAGGCCACAACGTTTTCGTGCGAATCGGCCCACAGGCGCTTGAACACGCGATTGAACAGCGACTTGACGTCGTGGACCTCCCAGTGCTCGCCACGGTATTCCACGTATTCGAACTCCCGCTGCCAGCCGCGCGGCCATCCGCGCCGCCGCTGGGCGTCGAGGATCGGTGTCAGCCCGTCATCATCGATGCCCGCGGTCGCCGAGCGCGCCCAGATCGCAAGGAAGTCGATGCTGAGCCGGTCAGTGCGATCGCTGATCCCAGGGGTTCCCCATGCGGGTATGTTGGCCAGCTCACGGGTCGCCGGGATCGTGCTCTGCGCGTACAGTGCGCGCTTCTCGGGGAAGGATTCGTCGAGTGCGCGCTCGGCAAGCGGCGACTCGAGGAGCGTGAGGTTACCAAGAGTCTCGGCGAGAGCACGATGGCTGTTCTGCTCGTCGTCGGTGTAATCCGCCCATGCTCGAGACCCGTCCCCGCTCCAACTGTCGGCCGGTGCGAGCGGGAAGATGTGCTCCACGTCCAGTTCGAGAGCGCCATCGATGCCAGCGAGCCGTCCAAGAACGTACGCGGTGTGTGGGAGGTCTCCGTACTTGAGCGCGACGCGCACCCGCGCGTCTGAGGGGGTGATCCGGGTGATTGCGCGGGCCAGCGTATCCGCACGCGATTCTCCTGCACGGCACAGGCGTCCAACCAGCCGGTCGTTGTCAAGTCCCACGATCGTTCTTCTCAGTAGAAGGGTCTGAACCTGTTCCATTGTCTCGATGAGGGCGTTCGCATGCATCGTGCCGCGCGAGTGGTCGCGGTAAGCGCGCATCACGAGCGGGTACATTCCCCGACCGAAGGTGTTGATGTAACCGAGCTGACGGGCTATCTCCCTGTCCGCCTCGCGCGCCGGTTCCAGCAGGATGCGATAGATCTCCGAGTACTCCCGCCACTCGGCCGCATGCTCTCGAAGCGACTCGAGGTCGAGTCGGGGAAAACTGTGCCGGAAGGCGTCATAGACGCCGCGTCCGCTGGTGGAATCGACCTCGCGGCCGGTCGTCATAATCAGGTAGTGCTGCCAGAAGCCGGCGATCGACTCCCCGGTGTTCTGTTCGATCGGTACCCAAAACGAGTCTTCGATCTCACTCTGCTCCGCGTGCGAGAGTCCCATCAGCACGTAGTTGTGAATCAACTCGTGATCCCGGAGGGGTTCGCCGGTGGAGTTGAGGCTCTCGAAGATCTGCTGGGCGTTCGCGTCCGCACCGAGGGTGATGGCGACATGCTCTAGCCGCTGCAGTCCGGTCCAGATACGCATCACCTCTGCGGCAGGAACCTGACTGCGAAAAAAGGCGTAGTTGTCGTCGAAGCGCGAGTCGCGAAGGTCAATATCCGCCACTCGACGATCGAGCACGACAGTCTCGAATTTTCGGGCCCAGGCATGGTGCGGACGGAGCTTGGTGCGCGTGGGGTCGGATTCGCTCACCAGTACTTTTTCGAGGTCGGCCGCGAGCGAAGGATCGGCGGCAAGCACCGGGTCGTGCAGCACGCTGTGGTGGAGGGCGGCGACAAGCAGCATGAGGGTCGTGATGCGCTGCTGCCCGTCGATGAGCACGAGCTCGGAGGTAGCGCTTTCGGTGCTCTTGAACGGTTCGATACTGGCGGAGGACAGGATCGATCCGATGAAGTGCATGTGGCGCTCGCTCGAGTCGGCGACGGCGCGAATGTCGGTGAGCAATTGCTCACAGGCGCCGATGTCCCAGCGATACTGGCGCTGGTACACGGGCACGACAATCGTCGTATGCGCGGCAGAGAGCCAGCGAATCGTGTTGACTGCGGTCGCGTCGATATTTGTGGCAGTTCCCATAATTGAGTCCAGCCTATTCGGAGGACGGCGTGGATCGGGCCCGGCATGGTGCCAAATGTTAGGCTTACCTAAGTTGGGCCTGTTAAAACGCGCTGGCCCCCTACGAAAGGTCATGATCTGCATCATGGGTTATATCAAGTCCTCCGCTCTCGAAGAGACCGGTTATGTCGTCCTCGATCGCTACAACCAGGAGCTCGACCCCAAAGAATGGGAGGATATCGATTTCGTCGACTGGAAGTCCTCGGGCGAGACGCAGTTCGCACCCCTCGCCAGTGCGAAGGGCGAGATCGAGGTAAACGGTTTCTGGAACCATAAGCCGCCGCGCACTGACAAGGACGGCGTCTGGATTCCGTCGCAGGTCGAGAAAGCGCCGAACCTCGTGCGTCGCGCGCTGGAACCGGGTGCAAACGTTGGTCGCTGCCGCGTCATCGAGCTGCAGCCCAATGTTTACGCAGACACCCTCTACAACCTGCACCAGGACGATAACAACCGCCTTAATCCGGATGGCACCGGCTGGGTTGTGCGTGGATTCTTCAATCTCACCGACGACGAGAACAGCTACTTTGTGCTTCGCGAGAACCGCACAGATCCCAGCGTCGAATATCGGATCGCGCTGCCAGCCGGTGCCCAGCTGATTATCGATACGCAGCGGCTCTGGCACGCAGCCACCCATTTGGGCAGCGAACCTCGCTATTGCTTGATTACCTCGTGGGAGTCCGGCCCGGAGCTCGATGCCTACATCGCACAGCACAACGGTGTCAGCCGCGTCCCCAATGTCGAGGTGCCGCAGGAAGTGCTGGATGCCGGCCAGGCCGAACAGGCGCGGCGCATTGCGGCACGCGCAGCTTTCTACGCGGCCAAGGGCCAGGCGGAGAAGACGGCGATGAGCGAGGCCTGATCCTCCGACAGTTCGTGAGGAAGGCCCTGGTCGAAAGACCGGGGCCTTTCGTCGAATTCCCCGAGTTCTGCCGGGTCGGGAGTGGGTGTCTGGTCACCATGCGTTGGCGGGGGAGGTCACGACCGCCACCGGGGAGGTGTGCCACCGAGAGCCGTTGCCGTAATGGCTTGACGCCCAGGGTGACGCCCAGATGGCCTGCTCGGTGATAGACGTCGGGGCGGAAACTGCAAAAGCTTCGACGATTGTTGCAAACGACGGATTGCGCTGCAGATTCTCCGCGGCCTTCTGGGCGGCAATCACAAGATTTGCGTAGCTGCCGGTACCGCCCCCGCCGCCGGACCCGTAGCCGTTATTCATGGGGTTGTTGCGGTTCCACCAGTTGTCGGCGTCGTTCTCCTGCCGCATCCAGCGCACCATTACCGTGACGTTCGCTTCCGACTGTGGCCACCCGCCGGAGAGCAACACCATTTTCGCCCAGTCATAGTTGGTGCCGCTGGCCGCGAGCGATGCGACCCCCGCTGTCGTCGAGTAGCCGTCGCGAGACCCGTCGCCGATCGACACTCGTTCCGACACGCGGAGGGTCTGCGGGTGAGCGGCGATGTAGAGCGCGAGCTGGCCGGAGGCATCCGGGGTAGCCGACGGCGCGATGGCGAAAACGGCCAGCAGTGAAAGGGCACCGAGGGACGCACCCACGGCGAGTCGCCCTCGTCGCGGCGCTTGAGACGCTCGGCGTGACCGGAGTGCAGCGCGTCGGGGAGAGGGAGTCTGTCGAGGAGAGGGCATAGGGGGGAGCTCGCACGGAGAAACCGGAACTTGGCCCGCCCGGCGAAACACCATCAGGTTACCAGAGGGCATCATTCGCTCGCGATGATGGCGTCGATTGTGAGCTGTGAGGACTAGCGGGTGATCGGCATCGATGTCAAGCCCTGAGCTCGAAATTCTGCATTCCCATAATCTGAGAGCAATCAGAAAAGGGGTCAATCATGACAATCAACGCTTATGAAAACGATGAATCCGCCATCGAGTGGCCCCGTGGCGCGGCGCAGGTATCGGTCGATCCCCTTCGCGACTATCTGCAGCGGATCGGGCGTGCTCAACTTCTCACCGCCGAGGAGGAAGTAAGCCTCGCGCGCAGGATCGAAACGGGGGTGCTTGCCGGGGAGAGACTGGGTGAGCAGCCAGAGCTCGACAGCAAGTCGAAGCGGGAACTCCTCTGGTTGGCCCGGGACGGGGATGCCGCATACCAGCAGTTCGTTTGTGCGAATTTGCGCCTCGTCGTCAGCATCGCCAAGCGATACGCGGGCCGAGGGCTGCCAATCATGGACGTGATCCAGGAGGGAAACCTTGGCCTGGTGCGCGCGGTTGAGAAGTTCGACTACGCGATCGGCAACAAATTCTCCACCTACGCCACCTGGTGGATTCGGCAGTCGATCCTGCGCGGCATCGCGGACTCGAGCCGGATAATCCGCATCCCTGTGCACACCGTCGAGAAAATGGACAAACTCGACCGGGTGCGCCGCGACCTCACCAACGAGCTCGGCCGCACCCCCACGATCGAAGAGGTTGCAGATTCCGCCCAGGTGAGCGTGGCCGAGGTCATCAAGTTGGCGAAATCAGACCACGACACGATTTCATTCGGCATCCCCATCGGAGACGACGGCAACACCGAGCTCGGCGACCTCATCGAGGACACTGACACCCCGCAACCTCACGAGTCTGTCGAACTCGACCTGCGGCATGACGACATCCGGCGCAAGCTCGACGCTTTGCCGCCTCGAGACGCAACGGTCATCCGCCTGCGGTTCGGTCTCGAAGGTCGCCAAGCGCTCACGCTCGACGAGGTGGGAGAGTTGTACGGAATCACCCGCGAGCGGGTGCGCCAGTTGGAGACCCGAAGTCTCAAGCGCCTGCGCAGCGAAGACTTGCATTCCTACCTGGCCTGATCAGCGCAAACATTAAAGGGGCGGCCCAGGCCGCTCACTCTTCTAATGTCTTGCCGAGAGTGCCAACCTCCTCGGTCAGTTGAAGGCCCTGGGCGCTGTTCGAGGAGAGCGTGAGGGCTTCAAGCCACTCACGGTTGATCTTCGGCATACGCCCGCCGTCATAACGAAAAACCAGGGGTATGCCCGGGTCAAGCCAGATCACGCTCCGCCCATCGCCGAGTGTATGTTCATCACGCCAGGAGAAGAAAAAGCTCTCGTCGCGTCGCAACTTCAGGCCGATGACCAATTGGAGGTGGGCAAGGACGCGATCGTCGAAGATCACTTCTATCGTCTGGCCGTAGAGCAACTTACCCACGCGTAATCTCCTGCTTGTGCCGGTGAATCGAGGATCGACGCCCTCAATAGTGAAATGTACGTTACTACCTCAACCGCCGGGAAAAATGATCGGGAGAGCAGTTGGCTGCGTGGCGTTTACTTGGGAGCCATTCTGCGTGTCGTTTCTGGCTCACCGGCGCCGTGTCTGGCCTGCCGGTGCGACTCAGAAAGTCGTGTCCCGTGGGTGTGACCGCGAGAAGCGCGGACCCGAGCCGACTTCGACGCCATTCCCGCATCGCGTCGCTGATCGCCAGGGCTCTCGCCGTTGCGATGCTCGGCGAGTCACTGGCGGCGGTTGGGTGGGCTGGCTCTTATCCTCGCGGGAGTAACCGCGATGAGTGCGGCCCGTCACCCCGATAAATGACTGTGAACCCGTATTATCTTGGGCATGGAAACCCGCCATGGATACTGACGACGATCCTCGGGCCGACCTCGAAACGGGTGCTCGCCGTGCCACATTCGTGCCGACCGCCGCAGTCGACCACTCGGAACGTTACGACGACGATGTGCTCGCGGCCGCAATGGCGGATGAGGCCGAACGCCTCGGACTGACCGGCGCCATCGCGATCATGGCTCCTCCCACCACACCGGCCGTGAGCACACCTCTGCCTCCGCCCCTCGCGCGCGCGGTCGCGACCGGCCTCAGGGCTCCGCGAGCCGCGGCAGAGGCTCAACTCTTCACAGTGAGCGGCCTCCCATTGCCGCCGGCAGACGCCGGTACCGTGCCGGTGTCATCGATCTCGGTCAGCGCGATGCCCGCCCGACTCCTGGCCGAACTCCCCGCTCCCTCTGGCCGACCGGTTGTGTTCGAGGCAGAATCGGCGCCGGCTACTAATGAGGCACCGCGTCCGACTCGTCGTTCTCTTCGAGATGCGGAACTGGCACTCAGCCGAGAGGAGCACGCAAGGGGCAGAGGGGGGCGCGCTCCGATTGCAGTGTCCGCGTCGGCTCCACTTCCTGCTGGCAATGACTCGAAACCGGAGGTCGCCCTTTCGCCGGATTTTTCCCCGGCACCGAGCGCCCCTGAATCCGCAGGGGAATTCGGCGACACCCCATCGGCATCGACAGTGTTTGCTCCGGTAGAGGATGCGGCAGCCCCAGAATTGGCGGCTTCCGAACCGTCGACGCCCGATCTGCCAGCCTCGAATCCGCCGTTTTATGACCTCGTCGAGCCGCAGCCCTATTCCGCCGGCCCCACGGTCTTCCCGCTCGGGTTCCGTTCGCAGGACACGGTATCGCCGGGCCGTGATGATTCTGGCCAAGACGACTTCGAAACGGCCGACGAAGCTGATCTCGTCGCTCGCGCACAAACAAGCCCTTGGCTTCGCCCCGCTGCCGCCGACGTCGTCGACACCAATCCTGTCAGCCCGCGGGCTTTCGCTCCAGAGTCGAGCGGATCGAACCCGACCCCCCTCGACCAGCGGGTTGGCCGGGCATCCCGACTTTTCTGGCTCTGGTTTGCTGCGAATTCGTCGGTGCTGAGCCTCGCGTTCGGCGGTGCAATTTTCTCCCTTGGCATGAGCCTGCGCCAGGCGGTCGTTGCGACGTTCATCGGAGTTTCGATCTCTTTTCTCCCCCTCGGGCTCGGCACCCTCGCGGGCAAGTGGAGCGGGCAGCCAGTCATGGTGGTCTCCCGGGCCACTTTTGGTCACCTCGGCAATATCCTGCCGGCATCGATCGCCCTCTTGAGCCGGCTGTTCTGGGGAGCGGTGCTGTTGTGGATGATCGCGGCGGCGACCGCCCGAATCCTGGTCGGCGCGAAGCTGGCCGGTTCGCTCACGGAGTTGCAGGTGATGGTGATCGTGATGGCGGTCGGTTTTCTGCTCGCCCTGATCGTGGCCTATTTCGGCTACGCTCTGTTCGCGCGGATCCAGCTCGTGCTCGGCATCCTCTCTGCCGTGCTCATCGCCTCCGTTGTCGTCATCACCTGGCCAGCGGTGAACCTCACGACAGCTCTGACGGTGCGAGACGGGCCGGTGATTCTGGTGGTGACCGGGGTCGTGCTCGTCTTCAGCTTCGTCGGATTGGTCTGGGCGAACAGCAGCGGAGATCTTGCCCGCTACCAGCGCCCCAGCTCGTCGGGTGGAGCATCCATGCTCTTGGCTTCGTTTGGAACGACGCTTCCGGCGTTCCTATTGATCGGATACGGCGCCGTGCTCGCTGCGTCGAGCGAGGTGACCGCACAGGGGCTTGGCAGTAGCCCGATCGACACCATTGCTGGCCTCCTTCCGAGCTGGTACCCGGTTCCCCTCATTGCGGCCACTGCCCTCAGCCTTCTCTCCGGAGTGGTCCTCAGCATCTATTCCGGCGGGTTCGCCCTGGGGGCCTTGGGACTGAGAGTCACCAGAAGTGGTGCAACGGTCATCGTCGGAGTGCTGGTGTTCGCCGTGGCCATCGCCCTTGGCTTTACGGTGAGCAGTGTCGTGATGGTCTTTCGTGATCTCGCGACCACGCTCGCGGTGCCGGTCGCCGCCTGGGCGGGTATCTTCTCCGCCGAAATGATCCTGCGGCGTCGGCGTTTCGATACCAGGTCGCTTCTCGCGCGGGGGGGAATCTACCCCGATGTCAACTGGCTTAATCTTGCAATGCTGGTGGTGGCCTCAGTGATCGGCCTCGGATTCACCTCCGCGACCGTCGTGGGACTCCGCTGGGAGGGCTACCTCTTTAGCGCCGTCGGAGTGCCTCTGTCGAGCGCGCTCGGCGACACTGACCTTGGCGTCCTGGTGTCTCTTGCGCTCGGATTACTCACCCCCCTCGTCGCCGGAATCTCGACGATCCGCCGTCAGGAGCGCCGGCAAGCGTCACGCACCTGACGGGGAAGGGACATCGGGACGCTCCCGCATCCGCCGCCCTCTGACGAAACTAAGATGGGCGGATGCCTCTCTCCCCGGCCGCGAGCACCGTCGCGGATGTCTGCACCGTTGTCGAACGGCTCTGGCCGATCGCCGGTGCGGAAGGCTGGGACGCGCCCGGCTTGCTCTCCGGGAGTCCCGGTGCGGCCGTTACGTCCCTCCACCTCGCGGTCGATGCGGTGCCGGATATCGCGGATGAGGCCGTTGCGGCGGGCGCCGACCTCCTGCTCGTACATCACCCCCTTCTTCTGCGGGGCGTCACCAGCGTCGCCGAAGATCACTACAAGGGCGTTGTGATCGCCCGACTCATCCGCGGGGGGTGCGCGCTGATCGCGGCCCACACCAATGCCGATATCGTCGAGACCGGCACATCGGCCGTTCTGGCCGAACACCTCGGTCTGGTCGACGCTCTTCCGATCACGGTCGGTCCGACATCGTCCCGGGGTCTCGGGCGAGTCGGTCGACTTCCCGAGCCGACCACGCTGGGCCGACTGGCTCGCCAGCTCGCCGAGATCCTGCCAGCAACGGCATCGGGCATCCGTGTCGCCGGAGATTACGATCGCCTCATCGAGACGGTCGCCCTGTGTTCAGGGGCGGGTGACTCGCTTCTCGCTGAGGCTGCGGTGCTCGCGGCCGACGTCTACATCACCTCGGACCTGCGCCATCATCCCGCGTCCGAGTCGAGGGAGAACGCGAAAGTAGGTGCTGGGCCCGCGCTGATCGACGTGTCGCACTGGGCGAGCGAGTGGCTCTGGCTCGATGTGGCTGCCAAGGAACTTCGCGCCGCCCTCCCGGGCGTCGCTGTCACGGTGAGCGATCTTCGCACCGACCCCTGGGATTTCACGATCGTCCAATGACCAACCGAATGAGGCACCCATGGCGCTGAAAGCCAGCCCGACCGACCAGGCTCACCTTCTCGAACTGCAGGCGCTCGATACGCGCATCCAGCAACTCGAACACAAGGCGAAGATGATTCCGCAACTGGCGGTGCTCGTCGGACTCGAAAGTGAGTCGACGGCGCTGCGCGGGGAGACGCTCAGTGCGACGGGTGCGCTGGAGGATGCTCAGCGGGAACTCGGTCGAATCGAATCCGATGTCGCACTGGTCGAGGCACGCATCACGCGCGACGCCGGCCGCTTGCAGGCTTCCTCCTCGGTCAAGGATGTGGCGGGACTGGAGAGCGAGCTCGCCGGTCTCACCCGACGCCAGCGGGAACTCGAGGAGATTGAGCTCGGGGTGATGGAACGGGTGGAGGCGCTCGAAGGTGCTGCACGGGAGCTGCGGGCGAAGCACGACGAGCTGCAGGCGAAGATCGTCGGCATCGTTGCCGAGAAAGACGAGTCTCTCAGGGGTCTCACCGACGAACGCGCTCACTCTGCGGCCAACCGTTCGACGATCGCGGGCAAGCTTCCCGAAGATCTTCTCGCCCTTTATGAGCGCCAGCGGGCCCGCTACGGGCAGGGAGCGTCCCTGCTGCGAGGAGGGATTTCGGTGGCGAGCGGTCTGGAGCTCAACGAATTCGACCTGGCTGCGATCCGTGCTGCGGCGCCGGACGACGTCTTGCTGTGCCCGGAGAGCAGCGCGATCCTCGTGCGCACAGGGGAATCCGGGTTATAGCGTCGCGCTCTCTGGGCTAAGCTGTCCACTCGAATGGGTCGGCAAGACGGTCGCGTTATCCTTCAGGGGGTACCGAGGAACGTCCGGGCTCCACAGAGCAGGGCGGTGGGTAATTCCCACCCGGGGTAACCCGCGAGAAAGTGCAACAGAAAGCAGACCGCCGGGGTCCTTCGGGACTCAGGTAAGGGTGAAACGGTGGTGTAAGAGACCACCAGCGACCCGTGTGATCGGGTCGGCTGGGTAAACCTCGCCCGGAGCAAGGTCGAACAGGGAGCGTTACGGGCGGCTCGTCCAGTTTCCGGGTAGACCGCTAGAGGTGTGCGGCAACGTACATCGTAGATAGATGACCGTCGATGACACATTCTCGGATGTGTCGGGACAGAACCCGGCGTAATAGCCGGCCCATTCATATCCTGGTCATTGGTTGGCCATCAGGCGCCCGAAATCTGACGATCTGCGCGGTACCGGGTCGACTCGATATAGCGGGCGTTCGCTTCATCCGGTCCGGTGGCCCACGCGACAGCCGACTCCCTGGTCATTCCGAAGGCGACGTGGCGTTCGATGAGTCGCTCAACCCGGAGTTCGCGCGCTGTGTCGATGAACCAGATTTCATCAAGCAGGGATTGGATGCGATCCCAGCCAGGCGAAGTCGAGAGAAGATAATTGCCCTCCGTGATGACGAAATCGATGGCGTGTGGCACCGCGATGGAGGCGGCGATCGGTTCCTCGAGACCGCGCCGGTAGGAGGGCGCGTACACCGTCGGCTCCTCACGAGCGCGAAGCCGGTCAAGGAGTGAGAGGTAGCCACCGACGTCGAAGGTGTCGATCGCTCCCTTGCGACTGCGAAGAGGAGTTCCCTCGATGATTTCGTTCGCGAGATGGAAGCCGTCCATTGGCACGACGACGCTCCGCTGCCCGCCGAGGGCATCTGCAAGGCTGCGGGCGAAGGTGGACTTGCCGGTTCCGGGTGCTCCGGCGATACCGAGGATCTGGCGCGTGCCGGTCGAGTGCTGGCGAGCCCGGATGTGGGTAACGAATTCCATCAGGGGAGCGGGTGTCTGGCCCATGGGTCGGTCCTCAATTCGGTGCTGGATCACGTTGGCTTGCGACGCAAAAGCATACTCAAGGTGCGCAGACATTCCCTTTCTCTCTTCGCAAAATGGTTCTTCAGAGAGCCCCGCTCTGATTGACGGAGCGGTCGGTGAGGGTGGTGGCATCAGGGCCAAACTGACCGTGCACGCTAGCGTTGTCGCATGAAGAAGGTCGAGCTCAACACCGAACGGCTGCTCCTTCGTGCGCCGGTGATGGCAGATGTGGATCAAATCACCGCGGCCTGCCAGGACCCCGACATCCAACGGTGGGTGCCAATTCCTGTTCCGTACAGCGAAACGGATGCACTGTCGTACGTTCGAGACTATTCAGACCGGGGATGGGAGTCGGGAAACTGCTGCACCTGGGCTATCGTGCACGACGGTCACTTTGCCGGAGCGATTGGTCTTGATGGGATCGCCGGTGAAGAACCGACCATTGGGTATTGGATGGGGCCGGCCTCACGACGAAACGGCCTGTTTTCGGAGTCCGTGCCCGCAGTGCTTGATTTCGGGCTGTCGGCAGCGCCGCACGGTCTGGGACTTGACCGGGTGCGATGGCACGCGTATGCGGGCAATTCTGCGTCAGCCCGTGTTGCCCAGAGGGCGGGATTTCGATTCGAGGGCATGGTTAGGGAGGGCGCAACCGACCGAGGCGGATTGGTGGATGACTGGGTTGCGAGCATCCATCGGACAGACGCACCCACGGTGCATCCGTGGCCCATTCTTTCCGGCAACTAAACGCCGTGGCTATGCCCCCGGCGCGAACCGGTACCCCATGCCCGGCTCCGTCAGGAAAAAGCGTGGTCGGGATGGCTCTGGCTCGAGTTTTTTGCGGAGCTGGCCAAGGTAGAGGCGTAAGTAGCCGTCTTCCTTCTCGTATGTCGGACCCCAGACGGTGGTCAGGAGAAAATGCTTGGTGATCAGGCGCTCTGGGTTTCGCACGAGTATTTCGAGAATGTGCCATTCGGTAGGCGTGAGCTTCACGACCCCCGATTCGCCTTTCGACACCGTGTGCGCCGCGAGGTCTACCGTCACCTCTCCGAATCTCACCACCGGCAGATCCGGCTCGGCGGTGGAGCGACGGCTCAGTGCGCGGATACGAGCGAGTAACTCGTCGATCGCGAATGGTTTCGTGACATAGTCGTCCGCACCCGCGTCAAGAGCATCGACCTTGTCAGCGGAGTCGGTGCGACCGCTCACGACAAGGATCGGTACCTCCGTCCAGCCTCGCAGGCCCTCGATCACCCGGATCCCGCCGACGCCGGGAAGGCCGAGATCGAGAACCACGAGCTCCGGTTTGACCCGTGCCGCGACATCCAGTGCCTCTGGCCCCGACTCGGCCAGAAACACCTCATAGCCCCGGGCGGCGAGGTTGATGCGAAGGGTCTTGAGAATCCGAGCGTCATCATCCACTACGAGAATGCGCATCACGACTCTTGCCTGATGGAATGGGTGTCGGCGTGTTCCGGACCAGGGGCCAGCTCACTTGTCGGCAGCGTCACGACCATGGTGAGGCCGCCGCCGGGAGTGTCTTCGGCCTCAAGGCTGCCCCCCATAGCCTCCATGAAACCGTTGGACAGGGCGAGACCGAGCCCGACTCCGGTGGTGTTGTCTGTGTCGCCCAGTCGCTGGAACGGCTGAAAGGCTTCGGCGAGTTTTGCCGGAGGGATACCGGGGCCTCGGTCGATCACGCGCAACTCCAGTCGCGCACCGAAACTGCTCGCCGTGATGATCAGCGGGGCGTCGGCGGGGGAGTAGCGCAGCGCGTTCGCGACGAGATTGACGATCACGCGTTGAAGCAGCACGGCATCGCAGCGCGCCTCGGGCAGATCGGCCGAGACATCGACCAGCACTCGAGTGAGCGGCACCCTCAGTTCGTCGAGAGCGAGAGGCACGATCTCGTCGAGCCCCACCCGCGCCAGCGAGATTGGCAGCACACCGGCTTGCAGCCGACTCGCGTCCAGGAGATCGTTCACAAGATCGGCGAGGCGGTGCAACGACTCCTCGGCGGTGTGCAGCAGCTCGGCGCGGTCGCCGTCGCTCCACGAGACATCCGTGCTCAGAAGGCTCGATACGGCTGCCGTCGCTGATGAGAGAGGAGTGCGCAGGTCGTGACCGACAGCGGCGAGAAGTGCCGTGCGCAACCGGTCCGCTTCCTCGAGTGGCCGGATGCCCTTGGCCGCCGTGCGCAGATCCCGCTGCACCAGTGCTGCTTCGATTTGGGAGACGAAAGCATCGAGGATGCGACGATCCGAGGCTTGCAGGTCACGTCCGGTGAGCACAACGCTGCCGTCGTCGCCGAGCGCCACCGTGGTACGCCTATCTTCACCGGGAGACGTCGAGGCCCCGGCCTCGAAGAGACGCTCACCGCGGTAGCTCACGATGACACTTGCCATGCCGAACACCTCGCGCATGCGGTTGGCGAGCGCTTCTACGGCGTTTTCGCCGCGGATGATGCTGCCGGCGACAGTCGCAAGAGTCTCGGCTTCAGCGGCGGATCGCTTTGCTGCCCGGCTGCGGCTGGCCGCCTGGTCGACGACCACGCTCACGAGCACCGCGATGATCAGGAAAATCACCAGGGCGAGAAAATGAAGCGGATCGGCGATGGTGACCGTGTAGAGGGGGTTGACGAAGAAGAAGTCGAGCAGGAATCCGGCGAGGACCGCGCCGGTGACCGCAGGCCAAATACCGCCGATCAGGGCCACAACCACCACGAGAAGCTGGAAGGCCAGAACGTCGCTTGGTAAGGATTCGCTGCTGCGAAATGCACCGAGAATCCAGGTGAGGAGTGGAAGACCGATCAGGGTGAGAGCGAAACCGACCAGCCGACGGCGCAGAGTGAGCCCTCCGCCCGTGCGCGGGAGTTGAAGGGTGCCTGCTGAGGCATGCGAGACCATATGCACGTCGATGTCGCCGGAGGCGCGGATGACGGTCTGGCCGATGCCCTGCCCGGTGAGGAATGCGGTGAGCCGGCTTCGACGGCTGACGCCGATCACCAGCTGGGTCGCATTCACCCCGCGAGCAAACTCGACGAGGGCAGTCGGGGTGTTGTCGCCGATCACCTGGTGATAGGTGCCGCCAAGGCTCTCGACGAGCGAGCGCTGAGTGACGAGCGCTCCGGGGTCGGATTCCGCGAGGCCGTCGGAACTCGACACGTGCACGGCGAGCAACTGGCCGCCACTCGTGCGGGCCGAGATGCGGGCTCCGCGTCGAATGAGGGTCTCTCCTTCGGCTCCGCCCGGCAGTGCGACCACCACCCGTTCCCTCGCCTCCCACTTGCCGCGAATGCCGTGTTCGTTGCGATAGGCCTGCAGTGCGACATCCACCTCGTCGGCGAGCCAGAGCAGAGCGAGCTCGCGAAGCGCCGTGAGGTTGCCGAGACGGAAGTAGTTGCTGAGAGCGGCGTCGATGGTGCCGGCGGGGTAGATGTGACCGGCGGCGAGGCGAGAGCGCAGTGCCTCCGGGGTGAGGTCGACCACTTCGATCTGGTCAGCCGAGCGCAGCACGGAGTCAGGGATCGTCTCCCGCTGCATGACACCGGTGATCGACTGCACCACATCGTTGAGCGACTCGATGTGTTGGATGTTCACCGTAGAAATCACGTTGATGCCGGCATCCAGAAGATCCTGCACGTCCTCCCAACGCTTCTCGTGACTGCTCCCTGGGGCGTTTGTATGCGCGAGTTCGTCGACGAGAGCCCAGTCAGGGCGCCGTGCGATCAGGCCATCGAGGTCGAGTTCGTCGAGCATGATCCCGCGATGACCGACACTGCGACGGGGAATTACCTCGAGACCCTCGGTAAGTCGGGCGGTCTCGGTGCGGCCGTGAGTCTCGACCAGACCCACGACGACATCGACGTCTGCGTCGAGAAGCCGGCGCCCCTCCTCCAGCATGCTGAAGGTCTTGCCGACTCCGGGAGCCGCGCCGAGGTAGACCTGGAGGATGCCCCGCGTCATCGACTGCTATTTGCCCGAAGCGAGAGCCGCTGCACCCAGGATGCCCGCATTGTTCCGCAGTGTCGCTGGCACTATCGGTGTATCCAGTCTCAAGAGCGGGAGAAAGTCTTTGTACTGCTTTGACACTCCGCCGCCGACGATGAAGAGGTCGGGATGGAAAAGCGCCACGAGCACGTCGTAGTACTTCTGGAGGCGAACCGCCCATTCCTCCCAGCTCAGGTTCTCTCGTTCCTTCGCCGAATAGGCCGCTTTGGTCTCCCAGTCGACGCCCTCGAGCTGCAGGTGACCGAGTTCGGCGTTCGGGATAAGAACGCCCTTGTAAATGATGGCGGTACCAATTCCGGTACCGAGCGTGGTGAGGATTACGAGGCCCTTGTTCTTCTCCGCGGCGCCGTAGAGGGATTCGGCATAGCCGGCCGCATCCGCATCGTTGACGAAGGTGATGTCGCGATCAAGACCCTTTTCAAAAAGCTTCTCTGCTTCGAGGCCGATCCACTTTTTCGAGACATTCGCCGCCGAAAGGGTGCGCCCCTTCACAACGACGGCGGGAAAGCACACGCCGATGGGGAGCTTCTTGTCGGGGGAGCCGAGTTTTTTCAGCACCTCCTGCACCGTCAGCACAATGTCGTCGGGTTCGCCTCCCTCGGGGGTAGGGAGCTTCACCCGATCGCTGAGGAGCTTGCCTGTCGAGACATCGACGATCGCTCCCTTGATGCCGGTGCCGCCGACATCGATGCCTACTGCTTTGTCAGCCATCTCGCCATTCTTCTCGTGTGTTGGATGTGTCGGGGCCAGGTCAGGGGAGTGTCAGGACTTCGGCGCCGCGTTCGGTAACCACCATCGTGTGCTCGAACTGGGCAGAGATGCTGCGGTCCTTGGTCACGACAGTCCAGTCGTCCGCCCACATCTCCCATTCGATCCCGCCGAGGGTGAGCATCGGTTCGATTGTGAAGACCATGCCAACCACGATCTCTGTCGAGTAGGCAGGAGCAGCGTCATAGTGCGGGATGATGAGGCCGGAATGGAATGCTTCGCCCACTCCGTGCCCGGTGAAGTCGCGCACGACGCCGTAGTCGAAACGGCGCGCATAGGACTCGATCGCTCGGCCGATCACATTAACCTCGCGGCCAGGAGCGACGGCCTTGATCCCACGATTGAGCGACTCGCGTGTGCGCTCCACCAGGTCGGTCACCTGCGGGGTGGCTTCCCCCACGATGAAGGTCTGGTTGCTGTCGCCGTGCACGCCGTTCTTATAGGCGGTGATGTCGATGTTCACGATATCCCCGTCTTCGAGCACCGTATCGTCGGGGATACCGTGGCAGATGACTTCATTTACCGAGCTGCAGAGGGACTTGGGGAAGCCCCGATAGCCGAGAGTCGAGGGATAGGAGCCGTTGGCCACAATGTAGTCGTGGCCGATGACGTCCAGGCTGTCGGTGGTGATGCCGGCCCGGATGCTCGCCCCGACGACCGCGATGGCATCCGCTGCGATCCGCCCCGACTCGCGGATTCGACCGACCGCCTCAGCGCCATAGATGTCCGATCCGGTGAAGCGGGAGGGCCCGGGTTTGCCCACGTATTCCGGACGCACGATCTGCCTCGGCACGAATCGGGTGGGGCTGACGCGACCCGCAACCAGGTGGCCATTCGAATCCTTGGGCATGGGAGTAATTTTAGTAGCGAGCAAGGAGTTGACATGACGCAGTGGTACTACAACATACGTACCCACGAGGTTGAAGAGGGCAAACAGTCGCTCGCTTCGGAACTTGATGGCCCTTTTGACAGCCGAGAGGCGGCCGCCCGCGCTCCCGAGATCATTGCCGAGCGCGCGCGCAAATGGGCGGAGGATGACGCGAAGAACGAGTGACTGCGCCCGGCCCCGCCCCGGACTCTGCCGCCGAAAGTGACACGCGTGCCGGAAAGGGCGGGCACGCGTGGCACTTTCGGGCGCGGAGGCTGTCACCCGCGCGGGCTGCCAAGTGCTGACCGTCAGTCCGCGTATTCGTGCTCCGGCGCCGGGTACTCGCCACCGGCGACATCCGTGATGTAGGTTTTTGCGGCATCCGTCAGCACAGTGCTGAGATTCGCATAGCGCTTCACGAACTTGGGAATGCGGCCAACGGTGAGCCCGGCCCAGTCGGTCCAGACGAGCAGTTGGCCGTCGACGTGCGGGCCGGCCCCCACACCAATCGTCGGGATTCGCAGCTCCTCGGTGACCTGTTTCGCAACGAGGGAAGGCACCATCTCGAGCACGACGGCGAATGCTCCGGCGTCTTCAACCGCATGGGCGTCGGCGAGTAATTGCTCGGCACCCTCGCCACGCCCCTGGATGATGTGACCACCAAGGCCGTGTTCGCTCTGCGGAGTGAAACCGATGTGCCCCATCACCGGGATTCCCGCCGAGACGATTCGACGAATCTGCTCGGCGCTGCGCACACCGCCCTCGAACTTCACGGCGTGCGCGTGTGTCTCCTTCATGAACCGGAACGCGGTGTGAAGGGCCTCGTCGGGAGAGGTCTCGTAAGACCCGAAGGGCATGTCCGCGACCACGAAGGCGCGGGTCACGGCCCCCGCGACAGCGCGGGTGAGGGGAATCAGGTCGTCCACGGTAACGGGCAGGGTCGTCTCGTAACCGAGTACGTTGTTGCCGGCGGAATCGCCAACCAGCAGGAAGTCGATGCCGGCGGCGTCGAAGATGGATGCCGTGAGCTGGTCGTAGCTCGTGAGCCCGGTGATCTTAACTCCGTTCTCTTTCGCGCTCTGGAAGTGCCGGGTGCGCACTCTTTTGAGGTTCGCCTGTGTCGCAGCTGCAGTGGGGTCGGTCATGCGCGCAATCCTAGCCTCGAGGTGCCCGGCTACCGGGTCGGGCGGTAGGTGATCGGCAGGCGCCGGTCGCGTCCGAAGGCCATGCCGCTTATTTTTGGGCCAATGGCTCCCTGCCGGCGCTTCCACTCCGAGTGGTCGACCAGCTTCGTCACGAAGTCAACGGTCTCCGCATCGAAGCCGAGGTCGATCACATCCTCCCGGCCGAGGGCCTTCGTGATGTACGCCTCGAGGATGGCGTCCAATACCTCGTAGGGCGGCAGCGAATCCTGGTCGGTCTGGTCGGGCCGCAACTCGGCGCTCGGCGGCTTGTCGATGGAGTTCGCGGGGATCGGCGGCAGCTCGTTCCGAGCGGTTGCGGCCTCGTTGCGCCAGCGCGCCAGCTCCCAGACGAGCATCTTCGGCACGTCCTTGATCGGGGCGAATCCTCCGACGGAGTCACCATAAATCGTCGAGTACCCCACCGACAGCTCGGTTTTGTTACCGGTGGTGAGCACGAGATGGCCGTCGAGATTCGACAGTCCCATCAGGATGACGCCACGGATCCGTGCCTGCACGTTCTCCGCGGCCGTACCGGTGAGCTTGAGCTGGGTCTCGATCGGCAGTACGAGGTCGGTGATCGCCTCCGTCGAGTAGTGCAGGCCGAGAGTTTCGGCGAGCTCATCGGCATCCGATCGCGAATGGTCAGAACTGTAGCGGCTGGGCATGCTCACGCCCCACACGCGGTCCGCGCCGAGCGCATCGACGGCGATCGCCGCGCAGACGGCCGAATCGATGCCGCCCGAAAGCCCCAGGATCACCGAGCGGAAGCCGTTCTTCTGCACATAGTCCCGAAGGCCGAGCACGAGGGCATTCCAGACCTGTTCGCGATCATCGGGAAGTGTCGCGAGGTCGGTCTCGAGGGTTGGCTGCTGTCCCGGCCCATCGGCGAGCGTGACGTGCATGACATTGTCCGGCAGCTCGGCTTCGGTCGCAGCGGAAACCTCCACATCGACGACGAGCAGATGTTCGACGAACTGGGGCGCCCGAGCGAGGATGTTGCCCGCGCCGTCCACAACCAGGCTGTCCCCGTCGAACACCAGGTCATCCTGCCCGCCAATGATGTTGACGTAGGCCACGGTTGTATTGGTCTCGGTGGCGCGACGGGTGACCAGCGGCAGTCGCACCTCGTTCTTGTCACGTTCGAACGGCGAGGCGTTGATCACGACCAGAAGTCCCGCATCGGCTTCGAGTACGCGGGCGACGGGGCCGCCCTCGCGCCAGAGGTCCTCGCAGACGATCACCGCGACATCCACTCCCTTGATGCGCAGAACGAGCAGTTCGTCGCCAGGGATGAAGATGCGGTACTCATCGAATACCGAGTAGTTCGGGAGGTGGTGTTTGGCATATCGCGCGGCGACATGGCCATGCTGGAGCACGCTTGCGCAGTTCTGGGCGATGGCGGTTGGCGCGTTGCTCGTACCGGTCAGTCGGGGTTCGAACGGTCCATCCGGATGCCCGACGATCACGGCGAGATCGCCGAGGCCCGCATCCTGCAGCTCCTTTGCGAGCCGGAACACGGCGTCGTGGGATTCGGCAAGAAAGCTCGGCCGAGAGGCGAGATCTTCGATGGGGTAGCCGCTGATGGCCATCTCTCCCACCGCAAGGAGGTCTGCGCCCCGGGCTACGGCGCGATGCGCGGCAGCGAGAATCTGGGCGGAATTGCCGGCAAGATCGCCGACGACGGGATTGGTTTGGCCAAGCGCCAAGCGGAGTCGGGGCATAGCCACTAGCCTAATAGTCGGGGAGGAAACGCCCCGCAGTGAGCAACAAGAGGAGCCCATGGACAAGCAGCGCGACTTCGTTCTCCGCACCATCGAAGAACGTGGCGTCAAGTTCATCCGCCTCTGGTTCACGGATGTCGTCGGCACTCTCAAGTCGGTCGCCATTGCCCCGGCTGAGGTCGAGGGGGCCTTTGCCGAGGGTCTTGGTTTCGACGGTTCCGCGATCGAGGGTCTCACCCGGTCCTATGAGGCCGACGTGCTCGCGCATCCGGATCCCGCCACCTTCCAGATTCTGCCGTGGCGTGGGGAAATCGACCCAACCGCCCGAATGTTCTGCGACATCACGACCCCCGACGGACAGCCCGCCGTTGCCGACCCGCGCAACGTGCTCAAGCGCACCCTCGCGACCGCCGCCGAGCGCGGCTTCACGTTCTACACTCACCCCGAAATCGAGTTTTATCTGCTCAAGAGTTCGCAGTTCGGCGAGGAGGGTCCTCAGCCCGTCGACCGCGCCGGCTACTTCGACAACGTACCGGGCGGCACGGCCCACGACTTCCGGCGCCGTTCGGTGCGGATGCTCGAAGACCTCGGCATCTCGGTGGAATTCAGCCACCATGAAGCCGGTCCCGGGCAGAACGAGATCGATCTGCGGTACGCGGATGCCCTCACCACGGCCGACAACATCATGACTTTCCGCACGGTTATCAAGGAGGTAGCGATCGAGCAGGGCGTCTACGCGACGTTTATGCCGAAGCCTCTTTCGGGTGAACCAGGCTCGGGAATGCACACGCACATGTCCCTCTTCGAGGGTGACACGAACGCCTTCTATGACGGGGCTGGACAGTATCAACTGTCGAAGATCGGTCGTCACTTTATTGCAGGCCTGTTGCGTCACGCGCCCGAGATCACTGCGGTCACGAATCAGTTCGTCAATTCTTATAAACGACTGTGGGGCGGTGCGTCGCAAAACAAGCTCGGAGAGGCGCCGAGCTTTGTAACCTGGGGGCACAACAACCGGTCTGCACTGGTGCGAGTACCCCTCTACAAGCCCAATAAGGGCCAGAGTGCACGAGTCGAGTACCGCGCCATTGACTCCGCCGCGAACCCCTACTTGGCGTTTTCGCTACTGCTCGCTGCAGGGCTCAAGGGCATCGAAGAGGGCTATGAACTTCCGTCCGAGGCCGAAGACAACGTCTGGGAGCTTTCGGATACGGAACGTCGCGCTCTTGGCTACAGCCAGCTGCCGGCAAGCCTCGACCACGCTGTCGCACTCATGGAGGAGTCCGAGCTTGTGGCTGAGACTCTCGGTGAGCAGGTGTTCAATTTCGTGCTGTTGAACAAGCGCCAGGAATGGCGCGAATACCGTGCGCAGGTCACTCCCTACGAGCTCAAGAGCAACCTGGAGATGCTGTAACCGCACTCCCCGATACTGAGGTTTAGGACTCGACGGCAATGGCGCGCGAACAATCAATTCTGACCGACCTCGCCAGGCTCGGGTTCGCCGAGCTCGACCCGACTGTCGTGCTCCTTGCAGAATTGGACGGCCTTCTCGCGGGCATCGTGTCGTCGCGTGACTTCCTTCCCGTGTTTGCCCATGCCGCGGATCCCGATCAGGCCCTTCGTTTACTCGCCGCGCTGGTGCGACACTCCCCGACCGAGACGATCGCGCTGGTCACCGACGTGGCGTCCCTTGAGCGCCTGATTCGCGTGCTCGGCGCATCGAGAGGATTGGGAGAGTTTCTGCTGAGGCATCCGGAAGAGTTGTGTGTGCTTGCCCTGAGCTTCACGCGCCCCCCCTCGCCGGAGTTCTATCGACTCGATCTCGCGGACTCGGTCTCCGAGATCGAGGCCTCAGATGAGGAGGCATCCTGGGACGCGCTCCGCGTGCGGTACCGCCGCCATGTGACCCAGCTCGCCGCGTGGGATCTCGGGCAGGCACATCCGCTTGACGCACTGGACAGCGTCGCAGCTGCCCTCGCCGATCTCGCAGCGGCCGTGCTCGACGCCGCGCTGATAGTGGCCCGCGCGACCGTGAAGTTTCCGTCCGCCGAGGTGGCGGCGACGCGGTTGGCGATTATCGGCATGGGCAAGGCCGGAGCTCGGGAACTCAACTATGTGAGCGACGTGGATGTCATCTTTGTGGCGGGGGGATCGGTCGACCTCCCCGACGGCCGAGTCGTGGAGATCGCAACCCGCCTCGCAATGGCCACGATGCGGGGCATCCAGGACTACTCTCGAGAGCCCGCGCTCTGGGAGGTGGATGCCAACCTCCGACCCGAAGGCAAGGATGGCGCACTGGTGCGCACCCTCGACTCTCATATCGCCTACTACGACCGCTGGGCGAAGAGCTGGGAATTCCAGGCGTTGCTCAAAGCCCGGCCGCTGGCGGGCGATCCCGAGCTTGGACAGCGTTATGTGGATGCGGTCGCCCCGAAGGTGTGGTCGAGCGCGTCGCGCGAGAATTTCGTGGAGGGGGTGCAGCGCATGCGGGAGCGGGTGACCGACAACATCCCGAGCGCTGAGCTCGACTACCAGCTGAAGCTCGGACCGGGTGGCTTGCGCGATGTCGAGTTCACTATCCAGTTGTTGCAGCTCGTGCACGGTCAGGCCGACGAGCTCGTACGGCAGCGCGCTACGCTTCCCGCGCTCGTGGCCCTCGCTGAAGAGGGCTATATCGGTCGGACGGAGGCGGCTGAGTTCTCTCGGGATTACCGGTTCCTTCGCCTGTTGGAGCATCGCCTGCAACTGGTGCAGCTGAGGCGCACCCACCTCATGCCGAGCGACCGTGACGCCGTGAGAGTGCTTGCTCGCGCGAGCGGCATCGCTGCAGGCGCCGAAGATCTGATCGAGCGGTGGAATCGCACCAAACTGGAGGTGAGGAGATTGCATGTGCGGCTGTTCTATCGCCCGCTTCTCTCTGCGGTCGCTGCCCTCCCCGACGATGGCCTGACTCTCAGCAGTGAGCAGGCAGTCGCTCGACTTGGCGCGATTGGCTTTCGGGATCCGAAGGGGGCTCTTGCGCACATCGGAGCGCTCACGGGTGGAGTCTCCCGACGTGCGGCGATCCAGCGGCACCTCCTTCCGGTGATGCTTGAATGGTTCGCGGACGGCGCAGACCCCGACTATGGCCTCCTGGCGTTTCGGCGGCTCAGCGACGACCTGGGGGAGTCCTATTGGTTCCTGCGGATGTTGCGCGACTCATCGGGAGCAGCCAAACGCCTCACGAACGTGCTGTCGTCGTCGCGATTCGTCGGGGTGCTTCTTGAGCGCATACCGGAGGCAGCCGCCTGGCTTGATCGTGAGGAGGAACTGACCGCTCGGCCGCTCGTCGCCCTTCTCGACGAGACTGCATCGACGCTCGCCAGGCACGACGATGTGGTGACGGCCTCCCTGGCCTTTCGTACCGCTCGCCGACGGGAGGTGCTTCGTCTCGCGATCGGGGCAATTCTTGGGAAGGTGCCTGTCGAGGAACTCGGTCGGGCACTCTCCGACGTGACGACCGCGCTGCTCACCGGGGTGCTGCACGCCTTGCGCCCCATCGACGACGGCATCGAGTTCGGCATCATCGCGATGGGCCGGTACGGCGGTCAGGAACTCGGGTTCGGGTCGGATGCCGACGTGCTATTTGTCTATCGAAGCACGACCGCCTCGAGCGAAGATGCCGCGGCGCGTGCGAAGTTCCTGGTCAGCGAGCTCAGTCGTCATACCGAAGACCTCCGACTTCCCTTCGACCTCGACATCGATTTGCGCCCAGAGGGTAAGAACGGGCCCGTCGTGAGATCGCTCGACTCCTACCGGGCCTATTACGCTCGATGGTCGCTCACCTGGGAGGCGCAGGCACTGCTGCGCGCCCGCGGCGCAGTGGGGGATGCCGCGCTGCTTGCTGACTTCGAGGGTCTCGCCGACGAGGTGCGGTTCCCGATCGCCATCTCAGAAAACGATGTCCGCGAGGTCAAGCGGATCAAAGCGCGAGTCGAGTCGGAGCGCTTGCCGCAAGCCGCGGACCCCGCTCGCCACCTCAAACTCGGACGCGGGTCTCTCAGCGACGTGGAGTGGTTTGTGCAGCTCATCCAGCTGCAGAATGGCGCTCGGGTTGCTGGGCTTCGCACCACGTCGACTCTCAGCGCGCTCGAAGTCGCGCGTTCAGAAGGATTCGTCACCGCGACGGACGCGGCGAAATTGCGGGATGCCTGGATACTAGCGTCGCGCGTGCGTTCCGCCATGGTGTTGTGGATGACGCGGTCCACGGATGTGCTCCCCACCGACCGCCAACAACTCGATGGTGTCGCGCGTCTGCTCGAGTACTCTCCGGGATCCGCGACGCGGCTCGAAGAAGACTATTTGCGTGTCACCCGACTCGCTCGCGGTGTGTTTGAGAAGCACTTCTACGGTCTCGTACAGGTTGTCGGACCGACGACCGGATGACGATCAAAGGACAAAAATAAGTGGGTTGCGAGTGCCCTGTCCGAAAAAAGAAGCGCGGTGAAGACTGTGAGGAACAGGGCATGGTTGATCGTCTCCGCGTCTCAACTGGCGTTGTTCCGTGAGGGTCTCGGCTGAGCATCGCGCAGAAGGGCCGCATTCCCCTCGGGGGATGCGGCCCTTCTGGCGATCAGGCGATCAGACGCTGAAGTACAGCTCGTACTCGAACGGCGTCGGACGCTGGGCGGCCGGGATGATCTCTGCCGAACGCTTGTACGAGATCCAGGTCTGGATCAGATCTGGCGTGAAAACGTTGCCGGCGGTGAGGAACTCGTGGTCGGCCTCGAGAGCGCGAAGAGCTTCTTCCAGCGACGCGGGCACCTGCGGGATGTTCTTGGCCTCCTCGGGAGGAAGCTCGTACAGGTCCTTGTCGACGGGCTCGTGCGGTTCGATCCGATTCTTGATTCCGTCGAGACCGGCCATGAGCTGCGCGGCGAAGGCGAGATACGGGTTGCCAGAGGCATCCGGAGCGCGAAACTCGATGCGCTTCGCCTTGGGGTTGGTCCCCGTGATCGGGATGCGGATCGAGGCCGATCGGTTGCCGGCCGAGTAGACCAGGTTGACCGGGGCTTCGAATCCCGGGATCAGGCGACGATACGAGTTGAGCGTCGGGTTCGTGAACGCAAGCACCGCCGGAGCGTGCTTGAGCAGCCCGCCGATGTACCAGCGCGCGATGTCACTGAGTCCGCCGTAGCCCTTTTCGTCGTAGAACAGCGGCACTCCGTCGTTCCAGAGGGACTGGTGGGTGTGCATCCCCGATCCGTTGTCGCCGAACAGCGGCTTCGGCATGAAGGTCGCGACCTTATTCCATTCGAGCGCGGTGTTCTTGACGATGTACTTGAATTTAAGCAGGTCGTCGGCCGCGTGCACCATGGTGTCGAAGCGGTAGTTGATCTCTGCCTGGCCTCCGGTGCCGACCTCGTGGTGAGCACGCTCGAGAATGAGGCCGGCGTCGATCAGTTTGAGGCTGATATCGTCGCGCAGGTCGGCCTGCTTGTCGACAGGGCTCACCGGAAAGTAGCCGCCCTTGTAGGGGGTCTTGTTCGCGAGGTTTCCGCCCTCTTCGACGCGGCCCGAGTTCCACGCGCCTTCATCGGAGTCGACGAAGTATGAACTGGAGTTCTGGCGAACGTCGTAGCGCACGTCGTCGAAGATGTAGAACTCGGCCTCCGGTGCGAAGAACGCGGTATCGGCGATGCCGGTCGACGCGAGGTACTTCTCCGCTTTCTTGGCAACCTGGCGCGGGTCACGGGCGTAGATCTCACCGTTTCGCGGGTTGTAGATGTCGAAGATCATGATGAGGGTCTTCTCGATGCGAAAAGGGTCAACGTACGCGGTGGTCACGTCGGGGATGAGCTGCATGTCCGATTCGTGAATCGACGCGAAGCCGCGAATCGACGAGCCGTCGAAGAGCTGTCCGACCGAGAAAAATTCTTCGTCGACGGTCGAGGCGGGAATGTTGAAGTGCTGCTGCACACCGGGGAGATCGGTGAAGCGGATATCAAGGAATTTGACGTTCTCGGCCTTGATGAACTTGAGCACCTCTGAAGAATCACTGAACATGTGACTTGACTCCAATGGGGTTTGGTACTGGTACGGCGGCAAGCGCAGCCACCTGCGACGCTAGACGAAGGGAGTTTCGCCACGGTGTCGCTATTGTTTCGTCCATGTTACGTCGAGACGGCGAACGTAGGATCGAAGCATGGTTTCGCCCCAAATATCCGCACCACCCGGCGATTGGCCCGGTAAACATTTTGGTCTTCCGCAAACCGGACAGCGATCCATCGCCCGTTTCGGCCGAAGACTCGCCGCAGTCGCCATTGATATCGCCCTCGGCGCACTTATTTCCTACGCGTTCTTCGAATACGACCGCTGGGCGAGCCTTGCCATTTTCGTGGTGATGCAGATTGTTTTTATCGTCCTCGTGAGCGGAAGCATTGGGCACCTCTTGCTCGGGATGCGTGTGGTTCCCCTGAAAGCGGGATGGATCGGCATCTGGCGGCCGATCGTGCGCACGATGTTGCTCGCCCTGCTCGTGCCTGCGCTGATTGCGGATCGCGACCGGCGTGGCATCCACGATCGCCTGGCGGGAACGGTGTTGGTTCGTCGTTGACAGCTGTGTCGGGAAAACGGCTTAGCGCGGTCGTGTCCCGCGTGCCCGTAACGGGTCAATGCCCTTGGGAATCGGGAGCTGGTTCTTGCCGAGGGAGGCGAGGCGGTTGCTGACGGCATGGATTTCGGATTTGTTGAGCGAGCGCTTGAAACGCGCCATCTTCCCCGCGAGCCGGTGAAGCGGCACGGCGTCATTGTCGGGTCCGACATGCAGGAAGTGAACGCTGACGTTGGGAAGGATTCGCGTGACACGCCGACGCTCTTCGTCGAGCATCTTCTGCGTGCGGCTCTTCGGTCCCTCACCGATCAGTACGACGCCGCCGTTGCCCACTGCTCGATAGACCGCGTCCTGCGTTTTGGGGCTTACAACTACCGGCATCTCGCTCGCGGTCCAGCCGCGACGGAGCGAGCTCTTCAATACGGCACCGACAGCACCCGGCTGGCCTTCGATCTGCGAGTACGCGGCGCGCTCCGCCAGCCGGCCGAGCACGATCAGGAAGAGCAGCACACCACCGAGCACCCCGGCGATGATCCACAGAACGAATCCGAAGACGTTGTCGACGCCGGAAATCAGCACGCCCGCGAGGACACCGACCAGTATTGGCGCAAGGAAAGCGAGGAGAAACCACCAGATTGCGTTCGAGTCGTAGCGTCGGGTCATCTGAAAGACCTGATACATCTGCTTGAGACGACCGGGCTCTTTCGCTGCCTTCGGAGCCGATTTCTGGGTGCGTGCCATGAGTCAAGGATACGACCTGTCCGTGCTTATCTTGTCCCTCCCACCCGGGGGCCGGCGTGCCCTGTCCACCACCATGCCCGGCAAGTGGGCATGGATGTTTCCGGCCATCGAGACTTGCACCATGGAGACCGTCGGAGGCTATCGACTCGTGCGCAAGCTCGGGGCGGGGGAGCGGGCAGAGATTCACCTCGGGCACGCCGGATCGAGCGAGCCACCGACCGGTGATCGGATCGCCGCGATCAAAATTTTCCGGCCGTCCACCGACGATGCGAGCATTGACCGCGAAATCGAGGCCCTCGCGCGGGCGTCGTCCCGCCACCTTCTGGAACTGAAAGACCTCGCAACGGGTCGGGATGGGCGGCCATGCCTCATCCTGCCGCGACTCGGATCGGGCAATCTGGGGCGACTATTGGCCGTTCGTGACGACCTGGAGGCTGGTGAGGCCGTCAGCATCCTTGTTCCACTGGTCGAAGCGGTACGGGAACTCCATCGAGTCGGTGTCGCCCACGGTGCGGTGGCACCAGCGTCGATTCTTTTCGACGACGGGGGAGCCCCGGTGCTTGCGCGATTCGGCGGAGTCAGCCTGATCGGTGATTTTCCGCAGATTGACGGCGGTCAGAGTCTCACCTGGGCGCTTCTCGATGAGGAGCAACGCGCAATCGATGATCGAGCAGGGCTGTGGGATCTCGTCGGCACCGTGCTCGATCGGCTCGATCGGCTGAGTGGGGGAGTAAATCCCCGGTCCCTCGCGACCCTCCGCGACTGCGTCGACGGGTCGCCGCCGACGGAGCGGGAACTTGCCGGGCTCATCGACGCGTTATTCGACCTCGCGCCAGCGTTACCGATTCGATTCGATCACCACGCGACCCGGGAGGAGTCGGAATCACGGTCCTCCAATCGGGTGGACTGGTATCCGCACAGCACTGGGGAAGAGCTCAAGCAGAATGCTGGACTGCAACCGGCCGCACTTCCGACTGTCAGCGGGTCAGCGATCCCTGTGCCGTCATTACCAGTGCCGTCATTACCCGTGCCGTCATTACCTGTGCGGTCGCAGGCGCAATCGATGGTCATGAGCGATCGGCACGAGCATCCGCTGGCGAAGCTTGGCTCGCGGATCGTCGCTGTCCTCGCTCCGGTTCGCACTCCGATCTGGATCGCAGGCGGTGCCGGGCTTGGTGCGCTGGTCGTCGCGCTCACGGTGATTCCGGCCGCTCACTCAGAGACCGCGACCGAGCCGTTTGCGTCTGCCACCCCGTCGGTCACGCGGATCGCGAAAGCATCCGGCAGCGCGGCCGACATCGCGCCATCGAAGCGGGCGGCGACCGATTCGGGAGCCGCTTCGGCCATCGAGGGGGAGGATCCTCTCGCCGCTGCCCGAGCTCTTCTCGCCGCACGTACCCAGTGCTTTATCGCACAGTCGCTGACCTGTTTCACCACTGTCGACCAGGCCGGGTCGGCAGTGATCGAGGCAGATCGCGATCTCGTCCGTCGGCTGAAAAAAGGGCTACCGCTCCCCGCAGAGGCGACACTCGATGGCTTCACGCCCCGCCTTATCCAGCAACTCGGCGACTCCGCAATCATCCGACTAATCGCGGCTGACGGCAGCGCGATAGCCGAAAAGAATCCGGCCCCGCTTCTCCTGGTGAGAAGCGAGGCCGGATGGCGTATCAGGGATCTCGCACTCGGCTAGACCGAGTGTTCGATCACGGCGGGCTGCTGTGCGACGGGCTACTGTGCGGCGGGCAATTGTTTCGCGGACTGCTATTCGGCAGTACGCATCATGCGTCAGTAGCCGAGGTTACCGACGAAGTCGCCGCCCTCCAGCCGCGTCTTCACAGCCACAAGGAAGCGTGCCGCATCCGCACCGTCGACGATGCGGTGATCGTACGAAAGCGCGAGAAAGACCGTTGAGCGGATAGCGATGGCGTCGAGGCCACCACTCGACACAACGACCGGCTTTTTGGCGACGATTCCCGTACCGAGGATCGCGGACTGGGGAAGAAAGACAATCGGGGTATCGAACAGCGCGCCGCGCGAGCCGGTGTTGGTCAGCGTGAAGGTGCCCCCGGCTAGTTCGTCCGGCTTGAGCTTGTTGTCGCGAGTACGAGCGGCGAGGTCGGCAATCTGGGCGGCGAGACCGGCAAGGTCGAGAGAACCGGCATCGCGGATCACGGGCGTCAACAGCCCGCGCTCCGTGTCGACCGCTATTGACATGTTTTCCTGCGACGGATAGACAATCGTGTCCCCGTCGATCGTCGCGTTGATTATCGGGAAAGCCTTGAGGGCCTCGGCGGCCGCCAGCGCGAAGAAGGGAAGGAACGACAGCTTCTGGCCCGTCTTGGCCAGGAACTCCGCTTTCACGGAATCGCGGAAGATGGCGACGAGCGTGACGTCGACCTCGACGACCGAGGTGAGCTGGGCCGAGGACTGCATCGAGATGACGGCGCGTTCGGCGATCACTTTGCGAAGGCGCGACATCGGAACGCTTGTGCCGCGAAGCGGAGAGATCTCGAGGGGCGCTACCGGAACTGCCGATGCGACGGCAGGAGCAGCAGCGATCTCACTCGATGCGGCGAGCAGATCTTCCTTGCGGATGCGTCCCCCAACCCCGGAACCGGTGATCGTCGAAAGATCGATGCCCTTCTCGTTGGCGAGCTTGCGCACCAAGGGGGTGAAGTAGCCCGGTTTCGCGTCAAGAGTAGGGGCGGCCGGTGCCGGAGCCGCTGGTGCGGCCGGTGCAGCCGGTGCCGCGATGGCCGCAGGCGCAGCAGTCACCGGGGCGACCGCGACGGGAATCCCAGCGGCAGCGTCGACGGGGGCGGGCGAGGGAGCGGCGGGCGCCGTGGGTGTCTGCTCATCGGGTGCAGGGGCGTCGGCGGACGGCACCTCGGCGACCGGCTCGGCAGCCGCTATCGGTGGCGCCTGCGGCGGAGCGGGGTCCTGTTCCGCGACAGCGACAGCGACGGGAACTGGGGCAGGTGCGACTGGGGCAGGTGTGATTGGAACAGCTGTGGCTGGCACGGGCTGCACCTCTGCGGCGGGCTGAGCATCTTCCGGGGGAGCAGGCGTTACTGACTCGGTGGCGGCTTCCGTCGGTGACTCGCCAGCCGCATCCGAGGAACCGGATCCGTCACCGATGGTCACGAGGGGTGTTCCGACCTCGACGGTCTCATCCTCGGCGACCAGGATGGCCTCGATCACTCCGGCGATAGGGGATGGGATTTCGGTGTCGACCTTGTCGGTCGAGACTTCGAGCAGCGGCTCGTCCACCTCGACGCGGTCGCCCACGTTCTTCAACCAGCGGGTAACCGTGCCCTCGGTGACACTCTCTCCGAGTGCCGGGAGGTTGACGGATTCGCTCATCAGTGATGCTCCTTTAGACCAGTTCTGTTTGCTTAGTTTAGTTCGACTGCAGTGCGCCCCTCGGAGCGACCCTTACATGGCGTGGAGCGGTTTTCCGGCGAGGGCAAGGAAGGCTTCCCCGAGTGCCTCGTCCTGCGTCGGGTGCGCGTGCAGCAGGGGAGCAAGATCCTCTGGGTATGCCTCCCAGTTGACCACGAGCTGGGCTTCCCCGATGAGTTCACCGACTCGGGCTCCGATCATGTGCATGCCGACGATCGGTCCGTCATTCACCCGCACGACTTTGATGGATCCCGAGGTTCCAATGATGTGACTCTTCCCGTTACCGGCGAGGTTGTAGTCATAGGTGGTCACCATATCGGCGCCGTACTTTTCCTGAGCCTTGGCCTCGGAGTAGCCCACTGAAGCAACCTCGGGGTCGGAGTAGGTGACTTTGGGAATATTGAGATCGTCGATCACGACCGGATTCAGTCCGGCGATCTCTTCGGCGACGAAGATGCCGTGTTGGAAGCCTCGGTGAGCGAGCTGGAGCCCCGGAACGATGTCTCCCACTGCATAGACATTCGGAACGCTGGTGAGCAGTCGATCATCGGCTATGACAAAACCGCGGTCCATCGTGATGCCGACTTCCTCGTAACCAAGGTTCGCGGTCGCGGGTCCCCGGCCAACGGCCACGAGTAACAGCTCGGCGGCGAAGGTCTGGCCGTCCTCAAGGGTTACGACGACGCCATCATCGTTCTGGGTCACACTCTGAAAGCGGATCCCTAGGCTGAAGTTGATGCCGCGCTTACGGAAGGCCCGCTCGAACTGCTTGCTGATCGACAGGTCCTCGTTGGGTACAAGGTGCGGAAGAGCTTCGATGATCTGCACGTCGGTGCCCCAGGACTTCCACACACTCGCGAACTCAACGCCAATCACGCCGCCGCCGAGCACGAGCACCTTTTTCGGTAGGAAGTCGAGTTCCAGCGCCTGTTCGGAGGTGATGACGCGGCCGCCGATCTCGAGACCGGGAAGCGTGCGGGAGTAGGACCCGGTGGCGAGAATCACGTTCTTGCCAACCAGGTTGTTGTCCCCGACCGTTACCGTGTTGGCAGCGGTGAGACGACCCTCGCCCTCGATCATTGTGATGCCGCGAGCCTTGATCAAGCCCTGAAGGCCCTTGTATTTACTTGCAACGATTTCCTTGCGGTACGTGGTGACCGCGGCGATGTCGATGCCCTCGAACGTGGACTTGACCCCGTATTTCGCGGAATCGCGGGTGGCATCCGCAACTTCAGCGGAGTGGAGTAGCGCTTTGGTCGGGATGCAACCGACATGCAGACACGTTCCGCCGACCTTGTCCTTCTCGACAAGGGCTACGGACAGCCCCAATTGGCTTGCTCGCAGCGCGGCAGCGTACCCGCCGCTCCCCGCTCCGAGGATAACTATGTCGAAGTTCTGCTCAGGCACCCGGCGACTCCCTTGGGTTTCTTTAGAATTATGCGCTGACCCCGCTCCCGTTGTGGGCGGCGGACTCGCGGAGACCGATTATTTTCCGGCCATGAAGACCTTACTACGCGAGCGAAATCTCCTCGGCCAACGCGATCAGTGTTCGCACAGCCACCCCGGTCGGACCCGGGCCGACGAAGCCGTAGCCGCCACCCGCGTTGTGGGCCGGCCCGGCAATATCGATGTGCGCCCACGGGATGCGTCCGGCCGTGTCATCAGCGCGGGGCCCAATGAATTCCTGCAGGAAGACTCCTGCGAGCAACATCCCCGCAGCGGTGTTTCCCATCTTGGCGTTGGCGATGTCCGCGACATCAGATTTCAACAAAGCTCGAAGTTCTCCGGGCAGGGGCATCGCCCAGAACTGCTCACCGACGGCGCGCGCCGTCGCTGTCACCTGGTTGACGAGAGCGTCGTCCCCCATTACTCCCGAATACCGGTCGCCGAGCGCAACGCGCTGGGCGCCGGTGAGCGTCGCAACGTCGATAATCGCATCCGGAAACTCCTCACTCGCCGCAACAAGGCCGTCTGCCATGACGAGACGGCCCTCCGCATCGGTGTTGAGCACTTCCACCGTCGTTCCCCCGCGCATTCTGAGCACGTCGTTGGGGCGTGCGGCAGAGCCGGAAGGCATGTTCTCGGCGAGACACAGCCAGGCGGTGAGACGGATGTCGAGGCCGAGCCGCGCCGCAGCGAAGACCACGGCCATCACTGTGGCGGCTCCGGTCATGTCGTACTTCATACCGACCATGCTGGCCGGCGGCTTGAGCGACAGCCCACCGGTGTCGAAGGTAATGCCCTTACCCACCAGGGAGAGGTGTTGGCGCGCGGCGGAGGGGGAGTAGCTGATCTTCACCAATCGGGGTCCACGGGTGGAGCCCTGACCGACACCGAGGATGCCGCCGAAATCGCCGGCGAGCAGTTCGTCTTCCGCGAGCACTTCGACCTCGACGGGCAGGTCCTCGGCGTAGTCCAGCACGGCGTCGGCGAAGGTCTCGGGGTAGAGGTCAGAGGGCGGTGCATTCACGAGATCGCGTACCGAGTGGATGGCGCCCGCGACGATTGCGGCGCGGGCGATTAAGGCATCGTCCGATTCGATTCGGGCCGCGAAAGCGGTCTCGCTTGCGATGGTGATCTCGGCGGCCGGCAGCTTCGTCTTCTCGAGAGACGATGACCGATACGCCGTGTACGCGTACCCGCCGATAGCCGCGCCTTCCAGCACGGCAAGAACCTCTGCGGATGTCGTCGTCGGAAGAGCGATCACGAGCGAGGAGACGCCGGTAATGCGACGAGCGGCAGTACCGGCCGCGTAGCGCAGGGTGTCGACTCCGGGTGCGGAGCTGCCGAGCCCGACGAGTGCGATGCTGCGAGCGTTGCCGACTGATGTGGGTACGCGCACCACCTCGTCTGCGCCACCGGTCACTCCGATCGCGGCGAGACTCGATGCGAGGTCGGCGAACGCAGAATCAGCCCAAAGCAGCTGGGGGCCGTCGTCCGTGTTGCGAACCCCCAGAACGAGCACGTCGGTGTCGAGGGTAAGCGGAGATTTGCGAGCGAGCGAGAGCGTGGGAACGGTCATTTCGCCATCGTATCCGCCGACCTTGCCGCTCGACGCATCGCCGGGGCTGTGCTGTTCGCTGTGGGCACCAATGCGGGAGGGCGCCCTCCACGCTGGAGCGCACACGCCGCGATTAGACTTAAACTATGCAGAATTTTCACAGTCTCTATGAGGTGAATCCGGCCGTCACCGACGTTCCGGAAGGGCTTCATCTCGTCGCGGGCCTCACTGGTTTTGCCGACGCAGGTTCGGCCGTCACCCAGTTGAGCGAGTACCTCCTCACCAGGGTGGATCACCGGGAGGTCGCGACCTTCGACGCCGACATTCTTCTGGACTATCGCGCTCGACGCCCTTCGGTCTATTTCGATCAGGATCATCTCGCTGACTATCGCCCCCCGCGACTCGCGCTCTATCTCGCAACCGACGAGATTGGCCAGCCCTTCCTCTTCCTAACCGGATTCGAGCCCGATTTTCAGTGGCAGAGATTCAGCGACGCGGTGCTTCAGCTCATCACGCGCTACAAGGTCAAGACCACAACCTGGGTGCACGCCATTCCCATGCCCGTACCTCATACCCGCCCGATCGGTGTGACCGTGAGTGGTAACCGCACCGAACTCATTGACGCGATGTCGGTCTGGAAGCCGCGCACGCAGGTACCGGCCAATGCCCTGCACCTGGTCGAGTATCGTCTGCAGCAGCAGTCGCACCCCATTGCGGGTTTCGTGTTGCTGATTCCGCACTACCTTGCCGATACCGAGTTCCCGGATGCCGCGGTCAAGGCGTTGGAAACGATCAGCGCCGCCACCGGGCTCCTCTTCCCCAGCGATTCCCTCCGCGAGGAGGGCCGCGATTTCCTCACCAAGATCGACAGCCAGGTCGAGACCAACCCGGAGCTCGCGCGCCTGGTAGGAAATCTCGAAGAGCGACACGACTCCTACATGGAGGGCAATCCATTGCGATCGCCCCTGACCGACGTCGACGGGGAACTGCCATCGGCCGACGAAATTGCTGCGGAGCTTGAAAACTTTCTCGCCGCCCGTCGCAACGGTGACGACACTGAGCCGTTTTCTCGCTAGCGTGCGCTCCGCGGTGGCTTGAGGCACCTCGGGCTACAGTGGTTAGGTGAATTCGCGGCGGTCCTGGCTCATTTGGAGCGTCGCGGTCTTCGCATACATCGTGGCAGTGATGCAGCGCACCTCTCTGGGTGTCTCCGGCATCGAGGCCGCTCAGCGCTTCGATATCTCTGCGTCGGCGTTGTCGAGCCTCGCCGTCGTACAGCTTGTGGTCTATGCCGCTCTTCAGATCCCCACCGGAGTCCTTCTGGATCGCGTGGGACCCAAGGCGTTGATTTCTGTCGGAGCGGTCCTGATGCTCGGTGGGCAGATGACTCTTGCCGTCGCGCCGTCGATCGGCGTTGCGATAGTCGGACGCATCCTCGTGGGTGCCGGCGATGCGCTCACTTTCATCTCCGTGATCCGCTTGCTCGCCTCCTGGTTCCACGGCCGACTACTGCCTCAGGTGTCCCAGTGGACCGGAAATATCGGTCAACTCGGCCAGGTGCTTTCCGCAATACCGCTTTCCTTGCTGCTCCACCAATACGGCTGGACGCCAGCCTTCCTCTCCGCGGCAGCACTGTCACTCATCTCTGCGGTGCTTGTCATCATGCTCCTGTCGAATGGCCGCTCCCTCACTCGAGACCCGGGGGCCGCGGCATCCGACCGCGCTGCCACCTGGCCGGTAGCGATTCGGCAGTTGCGTGAATCTCTTGCTCGGCCGGGCACGCGGCTCGGGTTCTGGTCGCACTTTGTCACCCAGTCATCGGGCACGGTGTTTTCCCTGCTCTGGGGCTTCCCGATGCTCACGGCCGGGCTCGGTTACTCACCGGGCGCGGCCTCCGGGCTGCTCACGCTCATCGTTGCGGCCGGGGTCGTGAGTGGGCCGATCCTCGGCATCCTCACCGCTCGTTACCCGATGCGCCGCTCCAATCTCGTGATCGGCATCGTGTCGATGATCGGGATCGTGTGGTCGATGGTGCTGCTCTGGCCGGGATATCCGCCCGGGTGGCTCGTCGTCACGCTCGTCATCGTGCTCGGCATCGGGGGTCCCGGTTCCCTCATCGGTTTCGACTTCGCGCGCACCTTCAATCCGATGCGTAGTCTCGGGTCGGCGAGTGGAGTCGTGAACGTCGGCGGGTTTCTTGCGAGCTTTGTCATGATGTACCTAATCGGGCTCGTTCTCGACATAGCGAACACCGCACGAGTTTCCGGGGGTGGTGTGAGTGACGTCTTCGCGTGGGACTCCTTCCGAATCGCGCTGCTTGTGCAGTACCTCGTGATCGGCGCCGGAATGGTGTTCCTCGTGCGTGCGCGACGACTCACGCGCCTTCGTTTGCACGCGGACGAGGGAATAGAAGTGGCCCCCCTGTGGGTTTCACTTGTGAGGTTCTGGAGACGTCGGGCGCGGACAAATCGCTCTATATAGCGATCTGGTCGAGTTGGCAAGGGCAATCTTGAATCCATGCAATAATTGACGTAAGGCCCGTTCTGGTTCTTGCATCTCGCACACTGCACCGCTGTGAGAAGCGCGAAAACTTGACATGGGTCTTAGTGCTGCCCGAAAAACCCGTCGAATCAGTGCGACGGGCGAGGGTGGTCCTACCAGTGATGGGCGTGTAACGCCTGAAGAAAAACTAGTGAAAGGTGTCCAGATGGCCACCCCAACCAAAACCACCGCAGTTGCGGAAATAGAAACCACCGATGAGGTCAGTGTTGACCTCGCCGTTGACGCCGATGCGCCCGTGAAGAAGACGGCGTCGCCCGCGAAGAAAGCGGCTCCCAAGACGGCTGCTGCCAAAGCCCTGGCTGCCGCGAAGGCCCCGGCTGCCAAAGCCCCGGCTGCCGCGAAGGCCCCGGCGAAGAAGGCACCGGTCAAGCGAGGCACGAAGGCTGGGGCCTCCGATGATGACGAGGGTGGCCCCGACGACGACGCAGAAGCAGCTGCCGTCGAAGAGTCCAAGGGCGACGATTCCAAGAACGACACGACCGACGATTCCGACGATGAAAAAGACGCCTCGTCAGCGGAGGTACTGCCGTCGGGAGCGCTCGTACTCTCCCTCGTGGACGACGAAGACGAAGTTCCGGTTTATTCGTCCGCTATCACGGGCGCGACCGCAGACCCGGTCAAGGACTATCTGAAGCAGATCGGCAAGGTTGCACTGCTCAATGCGGCTGAGGAGGTCGAGCTCGCCATGCGGATCGAGGCCGGACTGTTCGCCGAAGACAAGCTCGCCGACATGACCCCGGCGGAGCTCAAGTCGCAGCTTGGGCGGGAACTCTCGTGGGTTGCCAAGGACGGGCAACGCGCTAAGAGTCATCTACTCGGTGCAAACTTGCGCTTGGTCGTGTCGCTGGCCAAGCGCTACACCGGCCGGGGAATGCAGTTCCTCGACCTCATCCAGGAGGGAAACCTCGGCCTCATCCGTGCCGTCGAGAAGTTCGACTACACCAAAGGCTTCAAGTTCTCCACCTATGCCACGTGGTGGATCCGCCAAGCGATCACCCGAGCCATGGCCGACCAGGCCCGCACCATCCGAATCCCGGTGCACATGGTCGAGGTCATCAACAAGCTCGCGCGCGTGCAGCGCCAGATGTTGCAGGATCTCGGTCGTGAGCCCACTCCGGAGGAGTTGAGCCGCGAGCTCGATATGACTCCGGAGAAGGTCATCGAGGTGCAGAAGTACGGCCGCGAGCCGATCTCACTCCATACGCCTCTTGGCGAGGATGGCGACAGCGAGTTCGGCGACCTCATTGAGGACACCGAGGCAGTCGTTCCTGCGGATGCCGTGGGCTTCACCATGCTGCAGAAGCAGCTCGAGTCGCTGCTCGACTCACTTTCCGAGCGCGAAGCCGGCGTCATCCGAATGCGCTTTGGACTCGGTGACGGCATGCCAAAGACGCTCGACCAGATCGGCGATACCTTCGGGGTTACGCGTGAGCGAATCCGCCAGATCGAATCCAAAACGATGGCGAAGCTTCGCCACCCCTCGCGGTCGCAGTCACTGCGCGATTACCTCGAGTAAACCGCACTGTGAACCCGTCAGCGTCGCGTAGAGCACAGCAACGCAAGCCCAGTGGACTGAAGTACTTCATCCCGGTCGTCGCCGGGAAGATGGTGCGAGCCCTTGCGAAGCTTCGCGGTGGCGGGTCCGCCTTTCCCGGCTACGTCACAACGAAACTCGCGCCGAACTTCCTTCGGGATGTCACACATCAATTCCGGTACGGAATTGTTTACGTGCTTGGCAGCAATGGCAAATCCACCACGACACACATGCTCACCGAGGTGTTGCGTGGGCACGGCTTGAGGGTCTTCACCAACCCGTCCGGCGCGAATCTGCCGCAGGGTATCGCGTCGTCGATTCTCGCCGAGTCCAGCGTGCTCGGCAGGCTCGATGCCGACATCGGCGTGCTCGAGGTGGATGAGGCATTCGCGCTCGAGTTTGCCGCAGTAGTTCCTCCGTCTACCGTGCTGGTGCTAAACACTCAAGTCGACCAGCTTTACCGGTTCTACGAGACCGAACGCGTCGCCGACATGATGCTCGACACCGCCCAGCAGGCGGCTCTGCACATTGTGACCAATCGCGAAGACCCCTACCTGTCGAAGATCGCCAGGCGCTATGCCGACGGAGACGCGACGGCCGACCCGGACATCACCTACTTCGGTGCTTCGGAGGCGGTCATCGCGCGCGCCCCCCATGGGCTGTTCAACGCCACGGACTACCGAGATGCCACCGTTTTGTCCGATTCTCATCATGCTTTGGCGGAACTGGTGGCAACCGATCGCGCGGGAGCGACGATTGTCGTCGACGGCACGACGGTCGACGTGACTCTCCCGGCAAAAGGCCTCCACTACGCGATCGACGCGGCAGCGGCGCTGGCAACGGCGGCAGTCATCCTTGGAGATCGCTTCGACGGCACGTCCTCGGCCGCTGCGTTTGCCACAATGAAGCCCGCCTATGGCCGGGGCGAACTGCTTGACTTCACGAACCGCGATGGCGTGAACGAACAGGTTGAATTCGTGATGTTCAAGAATGCCGCGAGCCTTCAGCTCAACCTCGACGCGCTGCCCGAGCCCCCGCAACAGGTGCTTTTCGCGATCGATGAGGGAACGCCTGACATCTCCTGGATCTACGATATTGATTTTGCCGCGCTCGACCATGTCGACGTGGTCACCGGTGCGAAGGCGTGGCAGATTGCCCTCCGTCTCGAGCACGAAGGGATTGCCATCGGCGCTGTCGAGCCCGACCTCAAGAAGGCGATCGACATCATGCGTACGCTTCCCCGGCCGTCAAGTGGGCTCAAGACCTGGATCGTCAATTACGAGATCATGATGCTAGCCCGAAAGCAGATCGGTTTCCTCGAGCTGGAGAACCAGCGATGAGTGAGCTGACGATTGTGCAGCTCTACCCCGACGAACTCGGGGTAGCCGGCGATCGGGGTAATGTTATGGCGCTGACAGCCCGACTGACGCGTGCCGGGCATTCCGTGACAGTTATTGCCCACGAGGTTGGATCTCAACTCCCGACGGATGTCGACCTGGTCATCGTCGGCAACGGACCGCTTTCGGCGATGCGCAACATCCACGCCGACCTGCTGGCGAATGGCGACCGGCTTCGCGCGCTGCGCGCGAGCGGCACTGCCGTGTTCGCCTACGGTTCCGGCGCCGAGCTGCTCGGCCATTCTATCACCCTCGCCGACGGCACCTCGCTCGAGGGGCTAGCAGTCCTGCCGTTCCGAGCGACCCGCATCTCCACGCGTGCCGTCGGCTACGTGATCGTCGATTCGCCATTCGGCCAGATCGTCGGATTCGAAGACAACGCGTCTCGCTGGACGCTGGATGCCGGGGCAAAGCCCCTGGGCATCCTCGAGGCCGGCAGTGGCAATGGCGAGGGTTCCGTCGAGGGCGTCCTCGATACCGGCACCGTCGGCACTGTGGTTAGCGGCACTGTCGCTATCGGCACGCAGGTCGGTGGCCCGGCACTGCCCCTCAACCCACTCCTCACCGACGCCATCATCGCGTCGATCGGTATGCGTCGTGGATTCACCGTGATTAACTCAGAGCGCAACGAAAAACTCGAGTACTACGCCACGCGGGCGCGAGACGTGATCATCGCCCACGCGAAACACGTATTCTCAAGAATCTAGGACTTCGAGAATCGTCCGTCCAATCCAAGAGGTGATGACGCTGTCCGGTTCACACATTCACCGTGCGAGCATCAATCTCTCGGCGATCCGCGACAACGCGGCTGTGCTCGTTCGCCGGGCTGGTTCTCGAGTCGTCGTCGCCGATCTCAGGGCGGATGCCTACGGTCACGGCGTCACGGCGGTAACCGCCGCCGCCGTTGATGGCGGTGTCTTCGTTCGCGACATCGATTTCACCGCGTCGACAGGGCGTGATGCGGAATTCATCTCTGCGGGTGAGGCACTGTACGGACTCTGTGCGGATCGTGAGCTGCGGCCGGCGATGCGGGTCAGCGCGCTGGTAGTGGGCACAAAGACAATCGATGCCGGCGAGAGTGTCTCCTACGGGTACACCTGGACCGCACCCTCGCGCACCAATCTTGCGCTCGTCGGAATCGGCTACGCGGAGGGTTTGGATCGTATCGCGAGCAATGTGGGATCTCTCCGACTCGGGGGAGCGCCGCGTCGTATCGTAGGGCGCGTGGCGATGAATGCCCTTGTGCTTGACCTCGGGCAGGATTCCGCCCTGATCGGCGACGAGGCGGTTGTGTTTGGTGACCCCTCCGGGGAGGATCCTGCGGTCTGGGACTGGGCGAGCAGCCTCCGGCGCCCGAGCGCGGAGATCGTCTCCGTCTTCGGCTCCCACCTGCCGCGGGTGTATCGATGAATACGCCCACAGCCACGATTGATCTCGCCGCCTACCGGCGTAACCTTGCCCGGCTCGCCGAGCGGGTTGCTCCGGCCGCCCTGATGGCCGTGGTTAAAGCGGATGCCTACGGACACGGCGCCGTACCGGTCGCGCGTGCGGCAGTCGCGGCCGGGGTCACCTGGCTCGGCGTCCTCGACATCGAGACCGGCCTCGAGTTGCGGCAGAACGGCATCCCGCGTGACGTGGCCCTGTTTACTTGGTTACTCGGGCCCAACGAGGATTACACCGCAGCGATTGACGCCGAACTCGACTTCGGCGTCTCGACACTCGGCCAGTTGGATGCGATTGCTCGGGCCAGCGTCGCTGGCCGAGCGCGGGTGCACCTCAAGATTGACACGGGCCTTCATCGAAACGGTGCCAGCATCGAGCAGTGGCCCGCCCTGGTGGCCCAAGCTCTCGCCCTGTCGGACCGCATCGAACTCGTCGGTATCTGGACTCACATCGCGGAGGCTTCCGACGACGACGACACCGTGGCGATCAAGCGGTTCCGCTCGGCGCTCGCAATTGCCGAACGTCTCGGAGCGAACGTAACGGTGCGGCATCTTGCGGCAAGTGCGGCCGCGTTCGGTCGCGCCGATGCCCGGTTTGACCTTGTGCGGATCGGGGCTTTTTCCTTCGGAATATCGCCCGGCGGCGGGGTAACCCCCTCTTCGCTCCTGCTCGAACCCGTAATGACGCTCACCGCACCGGTAATCGCGGTGCGGGATGGCCTGGCGACCGTCGGGATCGGTTATGGTGACGGCGTCCCCAGCTCAGCGGCGGGGGTGCAGGTCTCGCTTGAAGGCGTGCGCCACAGGGTCGTCTCGGTCCAGTTGGACCAACTGACGGTGGACACTGGTGAAGCCATCGTGCGTACCGGTGAGACAGCGATCCTCTTCGGTGACGGCACGGACGGTGAGCCGACCGTGCAGGAGTGGGCAGACAAACTGGGCACGATCGGGGAAGAGCTCGTCACACGCCTGAGTCCGCGCATCCACCGGCGATTTCTCGAGTAATTTCGCACTCGATTCCCGAAGAAAGCAAAGCGCCCCCGGCCGAAGCCGAGGGCGCTGACAAAAAATGCGGGTTCTCTACTTCCTAGGCGCGGTTGTCCTGAAGCAGGCGGTCCGACTCGTCGTGCCAGTCGCTGGCGATGGTCGCGAGCTTTTCCTGGTACTTCTTGCCGTGATGTGCGCAAAACAGCAGTTCGCTCGAACCGATGGCGACACGGATGTAGGCCTGCGCACCACAGCTGTCGCAGCGGTCCGACGCGGTAAGCCGAGGGCTGGAGTTGATGTCGTTCACTGCAGTCGTTTCGGGTGCAATCTGAGCCATGAGTTGCTCCTCTGATTTCCTTTTCATAATGTGTTGTTTCAATACAAACACGGGTCTGTCCCAACGTGGCCACAAAACCTGTGTATTTCGCTGAACGCGTACCCGCTTCATCAAGGGGTGTCATACGTCGGTAACGGCATTGACTGTCGTTAGTGTTTAACCCGGCCCAGTCCCCGTCCATTCCCCGTTTCGACGATGTTGGCGGTGCCGCGAAGGAGATTCACGTGGCGAGTTCGGACTATTCTGCACGGCACCTGTCGGTGCTCGAGGGTCTCGAGGCGGTACGCAAGCGTCCGGGCATGTATATCGGATCCACTGATTCGCGTGGCCTTATGCACTGCCTGTGGGAGGTCATCGACAACTCTGTCGACGAGGCACTCGGTGGTCATGGCGATGAGATCACCGTGGTGTTGCACGCCGACGACAGCATTGAGGTGCGTGACCGCGCCCGCGGGATTCCGGTGGACATCGAGCCGAAGACCGGTCTGTCCGGGGTCGAGGTCGTGTTCACCAAGCTTCATGCCGGCGGCAAGTTCGGCAGCGGATCCTATGCTGCCTCCGGTGGACTTCACGGCGTTGGAGCATCGGTCGTCAACGCCCTTTCAGAGCGCCTGGATGTCGAAGTCGACCGTGATGGCAAGACCTGGGCGATGTCATTCCATCGTGGTGAGCCCGGTATCTTCGCCGATACCGCCGACGGACCGAGAGCGGACGCCGTATTCACCCCGTTCGAGAAGAAGAGTGAACTGCGCGTGATCGGCAGGGTGCCGCGCGGTGCGACCGGCACCCGGATTCGCTACTGGGCTGATCCGCAGATATTCAGCCGCGGCACGACCTTTCAAACGGATGAACTCGCGACCCGCGCGCGTCAGACCGCGTTCCTGGTGCGAGGCCTCGGCATCGACATCACCGACGAGCGTGGCGCCGAGCCCATCCATGAACTGTTCCGCTTCGACGGTGGAATCGCTGAATACGTCGACTTCCTCGCCCCGGACACCGCCCTTACTGAGACCTGGCGAATGACCGGCTCCGGCGCGTTCCAGGAGACCGTTCCCGTGCTCGACGACAAGGGCCACATGGTCGCCACCGAGCTTGAGCGCGAGTGCGAGGTCGATATCGCCCTGCGTTGGGGCACCGGGTATGACACGGTGTTCCGAAGCTACGTGAATATCATCGCCACCCCGAAGGGCGGCACTCACCAAACCGGCTTCGAGGCCGGGATGCTCAAGTTCCTCCGCGCGCAGGTCGAGCAGAACGCGCGCCGACTCAAGGTCGGCACTGGTGCGAACAGCACCGAGAAGATTGAGAAGGACGACATCCTCGCCGGCCTCACGGCGGTGTTGACCGTACGCCTGCCTGAGCCGCAGTTCGAGGGGCAGACGAAGGAGATCCTCGGAACTCCCGCGGTTCGCAATATCGTCGCTGCGGTGGTCGCCAAGACCATGGCGGAGAAGTTCGGTTCGCCGAAGCGTGACGACAAGACGCAGTCGGCACTCGTGCTTGACAAGATCGTCGCGGAAATGAAGTCCCGCATCTCAGCGCGCGCGCACAAGGAGACCCAGCGGCGCAAGAATGCCCTCGAGAACTCGTCCCTTCCGGCGAAGCTGGTTGACTGCAGAAGCTCGGATGTGGCCAACAGCGAGCTCTTCATCGTGGAGGGGGACTCCGCACTGGGAACGGCGAAGCTTGCGCGCGATAGCGAATATCAGGCGCTGCTGCCGATCCGCGGCAAGATCCTCAACGTGCAGAAAGCATCCGTTTCCGACATGCTCGGCAACGCGGAGTGCGCCTCGATCATCCAGGTGATCGGCGCCGGGTCCGGCCGCAGCTTCGACCTTGCGACGGCGCGGTACGGCAAGGTGATCATCATGAGCGATGCGGATGTCGATGGCGCGCACATCCGCACCCTGTTGCTGACGCTGTTCTTTCGTTACATGCCCGATATGATTCGCGACGGACGCGTGTACGCCGCGGTGCCGCCGCTGCACCGGGTTATTGTCATGAACCCGGGCACGAAGCCGAACGAGACGATCTACACCTACTCCGAGGCCGAGCTCAACGGGGTGCTCGCCGGGCTCAAGAAGTCGAACAAGCGCTACCAGGATCCGATTCAGCGTTACAAAGGCCTCGGCGAGATGGATGCCGACCAACTGGCGACCACCACCATGGACCGTCACCACCGCACGCTACGCCGCGTGCAAATCACCGACGCTGTCAACGCCGAGCGAGTGTTCGAGCTGCTCATGGGCAACGATGTCGCCCCCCGCAAGGACTTCATCATCGCGGGTTCGGACGGGATGTCGCGCGAGCGAATCGACGTATAATCGGCGACGCATCCGCATCTCCCGCCAATCCATCGGCTGCCCCGATTCGGTGAGTGCGCTGGCCTGCTGCGGGCTGGTCTGCTGTGCGTGCTGGTCTGTTGTGCGTGCTGGTCTGTTCGAAATGCAGGATCAGGTGTGACCGGTGTGACGGATGAGGCTCTTCAGCCCCTGCTGTCACGTGGAGTCCTGCATTTCGCGCGGTCGAGTTTGCGCGGTCGAGTTCTGCGCAGCGGCGAGTTCTGCGCAGCGGCGAGTTCTCAGTGCGCCGGCCTGCCCTGCGCTGGTCTGCTGCGCGCGCTGGCCTGCTGTGCGTGCTGGTCTGTTCGAAATGCAGGATCGGGTGTGACCAGTGTTACGGATGAGGCTCTTCCGTCACTCCTGTCACGTGGAGTCCTGCATTTCGCGCAAGGGACGCGCGGGGAGAGGGCACCGGAGTTTGCCCCGCTGACGCTCGAGATTGCCCCGAGCCTCAACGGATCGGGGCGCCGATCGACCCAACGAAGCCGTCGAGGGGCGTGCCGGATGCGTCGCGTTTGGCGCCGGCGTCCGGAAGAGTTCGCACCGCGCCATCCGCTGCCACAGCGAGCGCCGGGGACGGCCCTGCCCACGCCACGGAGAGCAGATCTTCGCCCCTGAGGAAGGCGTGGGCTCGTACACCGCCGGTCGCGCGCCCCTTGCTGGGGAACTCGGACAGCATCGAGACCTTCGCCCTCGCGCTGTCCATCCCGGCGATCGTCGCGCTGCTGCTCGAGACTGTCGCGACGGCGACCTCGGATGCGGGGTCGACCGCGCCAAAAAAGATCACGGTGGCCTTCGCGCCAAGATTGATTCCCGCCATCCCGCCGGCGGAACGCCCCTGCGGTCTCACCGTCGATGCGGGAAAGTGCAGGAGTTGCGCCTCCGAAGTGATGAAAAGCAGATCATCTGTCTCGGCGGACTGGTTTACTCCCACCACGGCGTCCCCCGGCTTGAGCGCGATGATCTCGAACTCGGGCCGGTTGGCCCAGTCTCCGGGTGTCACGCGCTTGACCACGCCCTGCCTGGTGCCGATAGCGATGGCATCGGTGGATGTGAGCGAGACAAGCGCGAGCACCCGCTCCTTCTTGGCGTCGATCGCGAGGTAGTCGGAGATCCGCGTGCCTGCGGCGAGCTGGATCGAGCTCTCCGGCGCAACCGGCAGGTCCACCGGCGTGAGACGGATGAGGCGGCCGAGAGAAGTGACCGCGCCGATCTCTGATCGACTTGTGGTCACGATCGACGACAGGATTGCATCGTGTTTGGTGCGTCGGACGGCACGTTCCGGCAACTCCGAGGCGAGAGTGGACAGGTCAACCCGGATGGCCCGCCCGGTCGTCGACAGAAAGACCCGGCAGGGCGTGTCCGCGATCTCGAGCACGGCTGCTGCAGCTCGGGCGGCGACGGTCGTTCCGACCGGCGGACGCGCCTCGGTGAGAAGTGTGCGACGTGGGGTGCCAAAGCGCTCGGAGACCTCCTCGAGCTCGTCAGAGACCAGCTGACGCACGCGTTGCGGTCCGGTGAGCAGTTGCTCGAGCGCGGCGATCTCGGCAAGCAGCTGGTCACGCTCCGCTTCGAGTTCGATTCGGGAGAACTTGGTAAGTCGGCGCAGTCGAAGTTCGAGGATGTACTCGGCCTGCACCTGACTGAGGTCGAAGACGTCTATCAGCCGTGTCCGCGCCTGCTCGCTGTCATCGCTCGCGCGGATCACCTGAATCACCTCATCGATGTCGAGGATGGCCACGAGCAAGCCTTCGACGAGGTGCAGGCGCTCCTTCTTGCGGGCGAGACGGAACTGGCTTCGCCTGGTGACGACCGAGATGCGGTGGTCGATGTAGACCTGCAACAGTTCGCGCAGTCCCAGAGTTTTGGGCCCCCCGTCCACCAGGGCGACGTTGTTGATGTTGAAAGAGTCCTCGAGCGGAGTGAAGCGGTACAGCTGCTCGAGGACGGCATCCGGGCTGAATCCGGTCTTAATCCCCACCACCAGGCGCAGGCCGTGTTTGCGGTCGGTCAGATCCGTCACATCCGAGATTCCGTTGAGCTTCTTCGAGTTGACCCCGTCCTTGATCTTCTCGATCACCTTCTCCGCGCCGACCATATAGGGAAGCTCGGTGATGATGAGTCCCGCCTTGCGTGCGGTGATGTTCTCGACGGACACCCGCGCCCTTGTGCGGAAACTACCGCGCCCCGTCTCATAAGCATCGCGGATGCCGGAGAGGCCGATGATCGTGCCTCCGGTCGGCAGATCGGGGCCGGGCACGAACGACATGAGGTCATCGAGCGAGGCGTCCGGATGCGCGATCAGGTGTCGTGCCGCGCCAACGATCTCGATGAGATTGTGCGGTGCCATGTTGGTCGCCATACCGACGGCGATTCCCGATGCCCCGTTGACCAGCAGATTGGGGAAGGCCGACGGCAGCACCTCCGGCTGTGTCAATTGGTTGTCATAGTTGGGCACAAAGTCGACAACGTCTTCGTCGAGGTCTTCGGTCATGGCCATCGCGGCCGCGGTCAGGCGGGCTTCGGTGTAGCGCGGTGCGGCCGGCCCGTCATCCAGTGTGCCGAAATTGCCATGCCCATCGATCAGAGGGACGCGCAGGATGAAACTCTGGGCAAGCCGAACCATCGCGTCGTAGATCGAGGCATCGCCGTGCGGATGCAGCTTGCCCATGACTTCGCCGGTGACGCGGGCAGACTTGACGTGTCCGCGATCGGGGCGAAGGCCCATCTCGGTCATCTGGTAAAGGATGCGGCGCTGCACCGGCTTCAGGCCGTCGCGTGCGTCGGGAAGGGCCCGGGAATAGATCACGGAATATGCGTATTCGAGAAACGACCCCTCCATCTCAGTGGAGACGTCGACGTTGTCGATGCGTTCCCCGCGGGGCTCTGCGGTGGGGATTTCGGGAGTAGTCATAGGATTGCCCCCATGCTACCGGCCACTAAAACGCACCGGTTCAGCCTTGCCGATGTCGTTCCAAGTTCACTTCTCGCAATTGCACATGAGCCGAATCCCCTGTCCCTTCCTCCGGTGGAAAAGGCGATCGTCCTGCTCGTGGACGGGCTCGGAGCATCCGCTCTCACTGCCCGCGCCGGGCACGCCCGCACCCTCGCCCCGATGCTCACCGCGGCGTCAACGATCGGTGCACGCTTCCCGTCCACCACTGCATCGGCGCTTGCCTCGCTCACCACTGGCGAAACGCCGGGAATCCACGGACTGGTCGGGTATAGCGTGTTCGACGCGGCCAATGACCGCGTCGTCAACCAATTGAGCGGCTGGGACGCCCGTCTCGATCCCGCGTCCTGGCAACGGGTGCCAACGCTGTTCGAGAAAGCGCGGGATGCCGGCATCCCGAGTTTCGCGATCGGGTCAGAGCGCTACCGGTCTTCCGGATTCACTCGCGCGGTGTTGCGGGGGGCCGAGTATCGCAGCGGCGGGACGATGTCTGAGCGTTTCGAAAAGGCACGTTCTGTGCTCGATGAGATCGATCGTGGGCTGATCTACCTCTACGTGCCCGAATTGGACCAGGCCGGCCATTCTGCCGGATGGCAGTCCCCACTCTGGACAACTTTGCTGGAAGAACTCGACCGGACTGTGCGCTCTTTCACGCCGACGCTCGGTCGGGGCGAGGGGATGCTGTTGACGGCCGACCATGGGGTGCTGGATGTGCCGCACAATTCCCAGGTGCTGTTCGACACTGAGCCGCGTCTCATCGACGGCATCCGTTTCATCGCGGGTGAACCCCGGGCACTGCAACTGCACTTTGAGCCCGATGCGTCGAGCGATCTTCGTGCGACAGTGCTTGCATCCTGGCGGGAGATCGAGGGTTCACGATCGTGGACAGTGTCGCGCGCTGAGGCGATTGAGTCGGGCTGGTTCGGGCCATCCGTGGATTCAGAGGTGATTCCCCGAATCGGTGACATCATTATCGCCGCACGAAAGAACATCGCCTATTACGACTCGAGAGTTGTGACCAACACCGGCCGAAATATGGTTGGGCAACACGGTTCGTGGTCCTCGGATGAGCTTGCAATTCCCCTGTTGCGATTCGGCGCATTCGCCTGAGGGCGAGAGCTACGAGGCTGGAGCTACGGGGCTAGAGGTCGTCGTCCGACCGCGCGCCGAAGACAATCTCATCCCAACTCGGCATTGCCGCGCGGCCTTTACGGGATGAGGAACGCGGTTGGAAGACATTGGGCTGCGGTGCGGTGTTGCCTGGACGGTTATCGTTCTCGTCTCCGAACACGTCGAGAGGCACGTCGACGAGACGGATGGTGCCGGTGGGCGGATGCGCAGGCGTGGAGTCAGAGCCCGAAGTGCTGTCACCGAAGCCAGCTGATTCGCGTTCGCCGCGCCGACGCCGGAGGGCTTCCAGCAGGTCGGCGGTCTGGTTGGACTCTGGCTCGTCGGTGGCTGGAGCACGGTTGATAGCCGCATCCGACACAGCGACTGGTGCGTCATCGAGTCGGCCAGAGCGGACAGCTTCGAGGCGAGACCCGCCCTCGCGGCGCCCGCCGAGCGGACCCGGCTCCTGCTGAGCGAGTTCCTCGTTGCTGAACGCACCACTGTCGAAGCGAGACTGGTCGGGCTGGCGCTCTTCGTCCCCAACGGCGCGGAGTCTTGGAACAAGGGCGCCTGAGGCGTCCCCCTGTTGGGAGAGCGTGATGGCTTCGTTATTGAGCGGTGAAAGCGCCGCCTTCTTGGGGTCGAAACGCCATCGGGCATCCCGTTCGATCTGCTCGGCGTTGAAAGCAAGCTTCACGACCCAGCCTCCACCGACCTCTTTCCAGCTTGCCCATCGCTCATCGATCGCCCCGAGATCATAGAGACGCTCGCGAATTACGGTGCCGAAGGTCGAACCATTACCGAGGGGGTCGGTTTCCATCGCGGTGTGCACCGGCACACCGAGAGCGGAGTTGACAACGAACTCGCGCTCGGCGAGCACCGGTCCCTCGAATTTCTGGATGTACTCGATCGGAACGCCCGTGATGGATGCGACATCCTGCGCCGACATCCCCGACCGGATGTGGGCCTGGATTTCACGTGGCGCCAACTTGCGTCCCGATCCCGGGTCAGGGATCGACTGTCGCAGTTTCGACTGCATCACCTCGTCGATGGCAATGCGGTACTTGGTACCTTCGTCGGATGCGACGAGGAGTGCGCCGTTCTCCACCCCAATGACTCTCAGGTCTTGCATACTGGACGCCTTTCGCGGTCACTTATCGAATCTAGAGTCGCACGGACAGTCCCCAAATCCGGGGAATATCCCGGGCGTGCCGCAAGTTGCGCCGATGTCGGATTCACGGTCATTTGGCAGTGGTTTGCTATTCGCAAACTAATGATGCAAACTATGGCCGCCGATTGAGACCAATCGATATTTTTAGGAACTGGATACGCATGGCAACCGACTACGACGCACCTCGAAAGACCGACGACGACTCCGAGTCGATCGAGGCTCTAAAAGAGCGCGTCCCGGACAAGATGTCCGGCGTGGTCGACGTCGATGACGCCGACAATCCCGGAGGCTTCGAACTCCCGGGTGCAGACCTCTCAGATCTCGACCTCGACGTTGTGGTGCTGCCCCCGCAGGCAGACGAATTCACCTGCGTGCAATGTTTCCTGGTGAAGCATCGCTCCCAGCTGGACCACGAAGAGAAGCTCGGCCTGATCTGCCAGGAATGCGCGGCCTGACCATACTTCAGATGTTCTGAGCCGCCTTCGCGCTTGCGATCGCGGCGACGAGCGCAGCGGGAGACCGAGTCGACACGATCCAGTACGGGGTCGGGTCGCTCGGGTCGGAAAGCTCGATTCTCACGACCGGAGATACCCAGCCGCGGATCAGCAGCCAAGCCCGAGCGTCGAGCATGCGACCGCGCTGCAGCGTCGCTTCCTCGCCTTCAAACGCCGTTACCGTGCTGATGAGGTCGACCGGCACGCGCGCGCGACCAGCCACGAGCTCCCCGGATGACACCGAAATTACCGGGGAGGTCGCCACGAGCACCATCACGATCGCCCCGTAGAGCACGATGGCGATGATCACCCCCGCGAAAAAGTTGATCGGCAGAAACACCAGCAGGCTGGCCGGAATGACGAGGGCCGTTGAGACAAACACCCAAGGCGATGGCCAGATCTGTTCGCGATACAGCGTGGTGAGCCTCGTAGGACCGTCAGGGCTGTTCAGCGTCATGGTCCCATTCGATCAGACTTTGCGGAGCTCCGACAGCGCAGGCGTTCTGCACTACCCTCGTGACGTGGCTCAAACCGTGGAAGTACTGATCGTTGCTGATCGGATGCCCGCCTATTCGCACCAAGGGGACGCTGGCGCCGACCTCACCGCAGCCGTGGCCGTGCAGCTCGCGCCCGGAGAACGCGCTACCGTTGCCACCGGTGTGGCGATCGCCCTGCCCGATGGATATGTCGCGTTCGTCGTACCCCGCAGCGGGCTCGCGGCGAGGCACGGCATCACTATCGTGAACAGCCCTGGTACCGTAGACGCCGGCTATCGGGGAGAGATCAGCGTCACTCTGCTGAATACAGACAGCTCCGTGCCATACTCTGTCGCGGTCGGCGATCGGATCGCCCAGCTCGTGATCATGCCAGTGACGAGGGCGCGGTTTATTCCCGTTGCCACGCTGCCCGGCAGCCAGCGCGGCGAGTCTGGCTTCGGGTCGACCGGCTACACGACCATCGAAAGTGAATCACTTCACGACGACCAAAAAGGAGAGTTCCTGTGAGCGACACCACTTCGCCGTCCGGCGAGGACGAGCCGATCGATAGCATCGATGAGAATCGTGCGGATGAGCAGTCGAAGTCGGCTCCGGTCGATCGCGAGACGGAGGGCCCGCTCGACGAGTCCGAAGCGAACCCTGTGCGACCCTATGTCGACCTCGGCGGAGTAAAGATTCTCCCGAGGGAGGGACTGCAGTTGCGACTCGAGGTGGAGGAAGGCAGCCAGCGCGTGGTGGCTGTCGGTCTTGACTATGCCGGGTCGACCCTGCAGGTGCAGCCTTTTGCTGCGCCCCGAAGTTCGGGACTCTGGCACGAGATTCGCGACCAGATCGCCGATCAGATCGCGAAGCAGGGTGGTACCACGCGCCTTTCGGACGGCCCATTCGGCCCGGAGTTGCTTGCGGAGATCCCCGCGACGACACCGGGTCAGCCCGATTCCACCCGGCTCGCGCGCTTCATCGGAGTAGACGGCCCACGGTGGTTCCTTCGAGGCGTGATCGCTGGCGATGGTGCCGTCGACCAGGAGGCTGCGTCGAAGATCGAGGAGCTGTTTCGAAGCGTGGTCGTTGTGCGCGGGAAGGCTCCGATGCCGCCCCGCGACCTCATTCCCCTTCACATGCCGAAGACGGCCGCTCCCGTCGAAGACGCGCCCTTTTCGCCGGGCGCCTGAGCCCGGTGGCAGTCGAAGACGAGTCCCCGCCGACGGGATTCCGTGACGCCTTCGCAGATGCCATGCGAAAGACCGGCCTCGGCCAGGTAGCGCCGGGTGAGGTACCGACCGCTGCATCGCTGCTCAGAGCGGTCGGTGGAGTGCGCGGGCTGATCGAATCGATTCTCCCTGGGCTTGGATTCCTCGTCATCTACACCCTTACGAAGAGCCTCGTTCTCTCCGTTCTCGCGCCGGTCGCTCTCGCCCTCGTGTTCGTGATCGTGCGTCTAGCGACCAAGACGCCGCTCACTCAGGCCCTCGCCGGGATCGTCGGAATCGCGCTGTCCGCGCTATTGGCGCTCCTCACGGGCAAAGCAGAAGCGAACTTCATCCCCGGGATCGTCATCAATGTCGTGAGCCTCACGGTACTGCTGGTGAGCATCCTGATCCGGTGGCCGCTCATCGGGATTATTTTCGGTTTTCTCACCAACGATGGCTTTCAGTGGCGAAAGACGAAGGCCAAGCGACGGGCGCTGTATTTGGCGACCTGGCTGTGGGCGGCGCTGTTCGGGCTGCGACTCGCGGTAGAGGTGCCGCTCTATCTGGCGGGGAATACCGAATTGCTCGCCGGCGCGAAGCTAATCCTCGGCGTACCGCTGTATGCGGGAATGCTCTGGGTGACCTGGCTTCTCGTGCGGGCCGTCTACGGGCGTCTTTCCGATGACGGGTCTGACACCTCCCAATAGAGCCTGATGTTCACCCCGCGGCGTGCTAATCTATCTTGATATCAAGATACTTTTGATGTCGATGGGATGGCTCGAAAGAGCGCTCAAGACTTAGGCTTGCCACGATGGCTTGCCACGATGGCTTGCCGTGATGGCACGCCGGGTGGTCGAGGTTCAGGATGAGGTACGACCGCCTCGTGCAGATCAGGTCACTCAGATCAGGTCACTCAGTTCAGTAAAGCCTCGTTCAGCTCAGCAAGGGAGTCGCGCAATGTCGCAGGTTAACAGCTTCGGTTCGAAAGATACGCTGACGGTCGGTTCCACCGACTACGAGATCTTCCGGGTGGACCGCGTGCCCGGGTATGAGAAGCTGCCCTACAGCCTCAAAGTGCTACTGGAGAATCTGCTGCGCACCGAAGATGGCGCGAACGTCACGAAAACGCAGATCGAGGCCCTCGGGTCCTGGGTGCCGACGGCCGAGCCGGACACCGAGATCCAGTTCACCCCCGCCCGCGTGATCATGCAGGACTTCACCGGCGTGCCCTGCATCGTCGACCTCGCCACCATGCGCGAGGCTGTCTCCGCCCTCGGAGGCGACCCCAAGAAAATCAATCCGCTGGCTCCGGCCGAGCTCGTGATCGATCACTCCGTGATCGCCGATCTGTTCGGCTCCGAGAATGCCCTCGAGCGCAATGTCGAAATTGAGTACGAGCGCAACGGTGAGCGCTACCAGTTCCTGCGCTGGGGGCAGACCGCGTTCGACGACTTCAAGGTCGTGCCGCCAGGGACCGGAATCGTGCACCAGGTCAACATCGAGTACCTCGCCCGCGTCACGATGACCCGCACGGTGGGCGGTGTGCTGCAGGCCTATCCCGACACCTGCGTCGGCACTGACTCGCACACCACCATGGTCAACGGCCTCGGTGTGCTCGGCTGGGGTGTTGGCGGCATCGAAGCCGAGGCAGCAATGCTCGGCCAGCCCGTCTCCATGCTCATTCCCAAAGTCGTCGGTTTCAAACTCACCGGCATCATTCCCACCGGAGTCACCGCAACGGATGTCGTTCTCACCATCACCGAACAATTGCGGGGGCACGGCGTGGTCGGCAAGTTCGTCGAGTTCTACGGGGCGGGAGTCGCTGCAGTGCCCCTGGCCAATCGCGCCACCATCGGGAATATGAGTCCTGAGTTCGGTTCAACGGCCGCGATGTTCCCGATCGACGATGTCACCCTCGACTACCTGCGCCTCACTGGGCGCAGCGATGAGCAGGTTGCTCTGGTCGAGGCTTACGCCAAGCTCCAGACCCTCTGGCACAACGCTGACTCTGAGCCCACCTTCAGCGAGTACCTCGAACTTGACCTCTCCACGGTTGTTCCCTCAATCGCGGGACCAAAGCGGCCTCAGGATCGGGTGATTCTCTCGTCGGCCAAGGCGCAGTTCGCGAAGGACCTCACGAGCTACGCCGAGATCGATCACGACCTGGTCGACCTCGGCATCTGCGAGTCATTCCCGGCTTCCGATCCGCCAAGCAATCAGCCGGAGGATGACCACAACAACCACCATCACACCCACGTCAGTCACGCACCGTCGTCCGTTTCCCGCCCCACCGACGTGACCACGAAGTCCGGCCAGAGCTACGTCCTTGACCATGGTGCCGTCGCCGTGGCAGCGATCACCTCCTGCACAAACACCTCGAATCCCTCGGTCATGATCGCGGCCGGTCTCCTGGCTCGCAACGCCGTCAAGAAGGGCCTCACGTCCAAGCCGTGGGTCAAGACGACCCTGGCTCCCGGCTCCAAAGTGGTCACCGACTATTACGCAAAGGCCGGACTCACCGACGACCTCGAGGCACTCGGTTTCTACACGGTCGGCTACGGCTGCACCGTCTGCATCGGTAATACCGGTCCGCTGATCGAAGAGGTCACCGACGCGATCAACAAGAACGATCTCGCGGTCACCGCTGTGCTCTCTGGTAACCGCAACTTCGAAGGCCGGATCAGCCCCGACGTGAAGATGAACTATCTCGCAAGTCCGCCTCTCGTCATCGCATACGCCCTCGCCGGGTCGATGAACTTCGACTTCGAGACCGACTCTCTCGGTACCGCCAATGACGGCACCGAGGTCTACCTCAAGGACATCTGGCCGGATGCCGCCGAAGTGCAGTCCACCATCGACTCCTCGATCGACACTGCGATGTTCACCAAGGAGTACGGAGAGGTCTTTGACGGGGATGATCGATGGCGCTCGCTTCCGACTCCGGGCAGCGAGGTCTTCGAGTGGGACAGCGAGTCCACCTATGTGCGCAAGCCCCCGTACTTCGACGGGATGACCCTCGAGACCACTCCGGTCAGCGACATCGCCGGCGCCCGCGTGCTGGCAAAGCTTGGCGACTCGGTCACCACCGATCACATCAGCCCGGCCGGTAACATCAAGGCCGACAGCCCGGCGGGGAAGTACCTGGCCGACCACGGAGTCGACCGCAACGATTTTAACTCCTACGGGTCGCGCCGTGGAAACCACGAGGTGATGATCCGCGGTACGTTCGCCAACATCCGCCTGCGTAACCAGCTCCTCGCTGATGCCAACAATGGATCCGGCGTTGAGGGAGGATTCACCCGCGACTTCACCCAGGCGGATGCGCCCCAGTCGTTCATCTACGATGCAAGCCAGAACTACCAGGCCGCGGGCATTCCGCTCGTGATCTTTGGCGGCAAGGAGTATGGCTCCGGGTCGTCGCGCGACTGGGCGGCCAAGGGCACGAGCCTTCTCGGCGTCAAGGCGGTCATCGTGGAGAGTTTCGAGCGCATCCACCGCTCGAACCTGATCGGAATGGGCGTCGTGCCGCTGCAGTTCCCGGTAGGGGAGAGCTGGGCGAGCCTTGGTCTCGACGGCACAGAGGTTGTGAGTATCTCGGGTCTCACTGAGCTGAATGAGGGCACAACGCCGAAGACAGTCCACGTGACTGCGGTTCCGACCGAGCACTCCGCGGCAGGCAAGCAGACCGTCGAATTCGACGCGGTCGTGCGCATCGACACCCCCGGTGAGGCGGACTACTACCGCAACGGCGGCATCCTCCAGTATGTTCTGAGATCGCTGGTTTAGGCTGCCATCATGAGTCTTCTGCAGAGTATCCATGGCCCTCGAGACCTGGACCGACTCTCGCAGAAGCAACTCGTGGCGCTTGCAGCCGAGATCCGCAAATTCCTGATCGGCGAGGTCTCGAAAACGGGGGGCCACCTTGGCCCGAACCTCGGTGTCGTCGAGTTGACGATGGCCATCCATCGGGTATTCGACTCACCCCACGATGCCATCGTCTTCGACACCGGGCACCAGTCATACGTGCATAAGCTCCTCACCGGTCGGCAGGACTTCAGCCATCTGCGTGAGCGAGGGGGACTGGCCGGCTACCCGCAAAGATCGGAGTCCGAGCATGACATCGTCGAGTCTTCGCATGCCTCCAGCTCGCTGAGCTGGGCAGACGGTATCTCTCGAGCGTTTCAGATGACCGGGCAAAAGGATCGTCACGTGGTCGCGGTCGTCGGAGACGGTGCCCTCACCGGCGGAATGACCTGGGAAGCCCTCAATAACATCAGCGACGACAATTCGCGCAACCTCGTGATCGTGGTCAATGACAACGGGCGCTCTTATGCGCCGACCATCGGCGGGATGGCTCGTTTTCTCAACGATGTGCGCACGCGTCGCTCCTACCGCAGCCTGTATGCCTCGAGTCGCCGGTTCTTCGATCTCTTCGGTGGTCCGGGGCGCGCCCTGTATCGCGGCATCCGCGGTGGTACCCATGGGTTCCTCAGCCGCTTCTCCAACAACGAGGCGCTGTACTCAAACCTCGATATCAAGTACATCGGTCCGATCGACGGCCACGACCTCCGCGCGATGGAAGAGGCACTCACCCAGGGCAAGAACTACGGTGCCCCGGTGATCGTGCACGCGATCACCCAGAAGGGCAAAGGATTCGAACCCGCCGTGCTGGATGCCGCGGACCAAATGCATGCCGTTGGACACATTGATCCCGAGACCGGGGAGCCGATCGGTGCTTCGGACAAGCAGTCCTGGACATCGGTCTTCGCGGAAGAACTGGTGGTTCTCGCCGACAGCAACCCCACGATCGTCGGCATCACCGCCGCGATGCTCCGTCCGACCGGGCTGCAGCCCCTCGCCTCCAAGTATCCGGACCGGGTATTCGATGTTGGCATCGCCGAGCAGCACGCCGTGACTTCTGCGGCGGGGCTTGCCTTCGGGGGCCTGCATCCCGTTGTCGCCCTGTACGCGACGTTTATCAATCGAGCCTTCGACCAAGTGCTCATGGATGTCGCGCTGCATAAAGCAGGCGTCACCTTCGTGCTCGATCGGGCGGGTGTTACCGGACCGGACGGACCGAGCCATCACGGCATCTGGGATCTGGCGATCCTGCAGGTGGTTCCCCATATTCGCCTGAGCGCGCCGCGAGACGCGATTCGGTTGCGCGAGGAACTGGGAGAGGCCGTTGCAGTGAAGGACGCGCCGACCGTCGTTCGTTTCTCCAAGGGCAGCGTAGGCAACGAAGTTCCTGCCGTGCGTCGCTTGGGCGATGGCGTGGACGTGCTGAGCGAAACACCGCACAAAGACGTGCTTATCGTCACGGTCGGATCGATGGCCGAGATCGGTCTCGAAGTGGCCGTCAGGCTGGCAGATCAGGGAATCGGAGCCACCGTCATCGATCCGCGCTGGGTGGTGCCGGTGCCGAAGAGCGTGATCGAACTGGCGGCAGAGCACCGTCTCGTCGTGACCATCGAGGACGGCATCCGGGTCGGCGGAATCGGCACACGCATCCGCCAGGAACTTCGGGCCGCTGGGGTGGACACTGCACTGACGGAGCTCGGGGTGCCTGATGAGTTTCTCGAGCACGGATCCCGCGCCCAGATTCTCGAGGAAGCCGGCCTCACCCCGCAACACATCGCCCGCGATGTGGTGGAGCAGGTGCTCGGCAGCAAGATCCCGGTGGCACGACCGCTCACCGATGACGCGCACCAGGAGCGTTCGCTTGGGTCGGACCGCAAATAGCTTCGAGCTTGATCCGCTCAACCGGCAGGTATAAGACCGAGTGCACCACCGACGGGCCGTTCGAGATCCGTGACGGGTCTCGAACGGCCGCGGGTGCTTGTTCCTCGGACGCCGTCGGACCCTACTGCACGCCGCGCAGGATCGGGTGGTGGAAGGTATCGTGGAAGACCCGCTCGGAAGCCCCTACCCGGTCGAGATACGGCGTCACGCCACCCATTTGGAACGGATAGCCCGCCCCGAGGATGAGGCAGAGATCGATATCCTCCGCCGCCTCGACCACGTTGCTCTCGAGCATGCGATGCACTTCGTCGGCAAGACCGTCTTCGATTCGGGTGCGGAGCTCCTCCGCGGTCATCGGAGTGGTGCCACCGGCAACGATGGCACGCGCCTTTTTGTCGATACCGGTGACCTTGCCGTGTGAATCTCGCTCGAAGATGTGACCGAGTTCGGCGAGCTTGTGCAGGTTCGCGCTCTCGAAGAAGCGATCGGGGAATGCGGCGTGGTGGGTGTCGAGCACGTGCGCTCCGACTGTGAGCCCGACAAGCTCAAGTAACTCGAACGGAGTCATCGGAAGCCCGAATGGCTTAGTTGACTCCTCGACGGTCTCGAAAGGCGTTCCGGTGTCAACGGCGTTCATGGCTTCGCCAAGCACTTTGGCGAGAATGCGGTTGACCACGAAACCTGGCGTGTCAGTCGTGATCACTGCGTTCTTGAAGAGTTTCGCGGCGGTGACCATGGCGGTGGAAAGGGTTGCGTCATCTGTCTGCGGGGTGTTCACGACTTCCACGAGAGGCATGACGGCCACCGGGTTGAAGAAATGGAAGCCGACGAGGCGTTCCGGGTGCTTCAGCTTCGCACCGATCTGCTCTACCGAGAGCGACGACGTATTCGTCGCGAGTACAGCAGTCTCGGAGAGGTATTGTTCCACGTCGGCGAACACATCCTGCTTCACACCCAGTTCTTCGAACACGGCCTCGATCACCCAATCGCACTCGGCGAAGTCGGCCTTGTCGACAGTGCCGGTGACGAGAGCTTTCAAGCGATTCGACTCATCCGGTGAGATGCGCTTTTTCTCGAGAAGCGCGTCGATCTCGGTATGGATGTAAGCCACCCCCTTGTCGACCCGTGTCTGGTCCAGATCCGTAATTATCACGGGCACCTTGAGGCGGCGCACGAAAAGCAGTGCGAACTGGCTGGCCATGAGACCCGCACCGATTACACCCACCTGGGTGACCGGTTTCGCGAGCTTCTTGTCTGGCGCACCGGCGGGGCGCTTTGTCCGCTTCTGCACGAGGTTGAAGGCGTAGATGCTTGCCTCGAACTGGTCGCCCGAAATGAGTTCAGCAAGGGCTTCGTCCTCGGCGGCGAACCCGGCCGCACGATCGGTGTTCTTCGCGGCTTTGAGAAGTTCGAGGGCCTTGTACGGGGACTTCGCGACCCGCCCGATGCGATTTTCGAGCATTTTCGTGGCAACGCCGATTGCGATGTCCCATTTCACCGCCCGCTCGATCTTGCCGGGAGCGTTCGCCCGCTTCACTTTCGTTGTACCGGCGATGACTCCGTCGGCCCAGGCGATGGAGTGCTCGAGGAACGACACGGAGTCGAAAATCGCGTCGGCAATACCGAGGGTGAAGGCCTCCTGGCCTGTGAGCATCCGGTTGTTCTTGAGTGGATTCTCAATGACCACCTTGAGGGCATTCTCGATGCCGATGAGATTCGGAAGAAGCCAGGTGCCTCCCCAGCCGGGGATGATGCCGAGGAACACTTCGGGAAGCGCAACGCCCGGTGTGTTGCGGTCAATCGTGCGGTAATCGGCATTGAGTCCGATCTCGAGTCCGCCACCGAGCGCGAGGCCGTTGATAAATACGAACGACGGCACTCCGAGGTTGCTGAGCTTGCCGAGCGCATAGTGACCGAGCTCGGCCATTTGCTTCCCGACGGCTCGGCTCGTGATCGAGCCGACCTTGGAGAGGTCGGCACCGGCAGCGAGGAAGAACGGCTTGCCCGTGACGGCGACTCCGGCGATTTCCCCTCGCCCCGCGCGCTCTTTCAGCGTGTCGAGTGTCGCAGCGAATTCGACAAGAGTGACCGGGCCGAGGGTCGTGGGCCGCGTATGGTCCCGACCGTTGTCGAGTGTCACGAGCGCGAGTGTTCGGCCCGCAGAAATGGGAACGTCACGCACAAAGGAGTGAGTGACGACCTCGTCGTCGGATGCCGCGATGAGTTCCGCAAATCGGTTCTGTTCGACGACGTTCGTCATTTCTTCTTCTTTCCATCGAAGTACGGGTTCTCCCAGATGACAGAGCCACCCTGGCCGAGGCCGACGCACATAGCGGTGAGGCCGTATCGCACATCCGGGCGCTCCTTGAACTGTGCGGCGAGTTGAATCATCAACCGCACACCGGAGGAGGCGAGAGGATGTCCCATCGCTATCGCGCCGCCCCACTGGTTGACGCGCGGGTCGTCGTCGGCGATACCGAAGTGGTCGAGCAGGGAAAGCACCTGAACCGCGAAAGCCTCATTGAGCTCGAAGAGTCCGATGTCGGTGATCGACAGCCCGGCCTTCTTCAGTGCTTTCTCGGTCGACGGCACGGGGCCAATGCCCATAATCTCGGGTTCCACCCCGGCGAAAGCAAAACTCACGAGCTTCATCTTCGCGGTGAGGCCGAGCTCTTTTGCGGTGGCCTCGCTTGCGAGCAGACTGATGGTGGCGCCGTCGTTGAGCCCGGAGGCGTTGCCCGCAGTAACCCGGCCGTGCGGCCGGAACGGTGTCTTGAGGCCCGCAAGCCCCTCGAGTGTGGTTTCTGGGCGTAACGCCTCATCCCGCGTGGCGAGGCCCCAGCCGGATTCGGAGCGGATCGAGACGGGGATCAGGTCGGGCTGGAGCTTGCCGTTCTCATAGCCAGCAGCGGCCTTCTGCTGGCTCGCCAGCGCGTATCGGTCGGATCGCTCTTTCGTGAGCTCGGGAAAGCGATCATGGATTCGTTCGGCGGTCGAACCCATGTTGAGTGCTTCACCGCTCACGAGCTTCTCCGAGAGAAAACGCGGGTTGGGGTCGGCGCCAAAGCCCATCGGATGACGGCCCATGTGCTCGACGCCGCCCGCGAGGGCGAGATCGTAGGCTCCAAAAGCAATGCCGCTGGCCAGCGTGGTGACCGACGTCATCGCTCCGGCACACATGCGGTCGATCGCGAAGCCGGGCACAGACTTCGGCAGGCCGGCGAGTAGAGCGGCCGTGCGGCCGAGAGTGAGACCCTGGTCGCCCTGCTGTGTGGTCGCGGCAATCGCGACTTCATCGATCCGGTCCTTCGGCACATCCGGGTTGCGCTCGAGCAGGCCGACGATGGCCTTGACGATCAGGTCGTCTGCTCGGGTGTTCCAGTACATTCCCTTTTCGCCAGCGCGTCCGAACGGGGTGCGAACCCCATCGACGAACACGACTTCATGTCTCTCGGCCACAATGCCTCTTTTCACTTATAGGTAATAAGAAAGAGTTTAAACGGGCAAGAAATCCTCTGAAAATCGTTTGACTGTTTCTACGAAACCGGCTCGACACCCGGTTCGATAATTTGGTCGCCATCGACAAAGGCATCGAGGATCACCTGTGCGATAGCGTCAACCTGCCACTCGCGGGCGCCGAATCCCATCAGGTCGGAACGAACGCTGTCGATTTCGAGCGGATCGGGTGGATTCCAGGCGAGACGCCGAAGCAACTCCGGCGTCAACAGGTTCTCAACCGGGATGCTCACCTCGGTCGAGACGAGCGTGATCGCGGCGCGGGCCGCCTTGAGGCGCTTGTCGGCCTCTGGATTGCGGTCGCTCCAGACTCGGGGCGGAGGCATCGCTTCACTCGTCACTCGCAGAGCGGGCAGGTCCTCGGTCGTGCGGCCCATTTCGATTGCGGCCCACCAGCGCGGGAGTTCCGATCGACTGGCGCGACCGCTGAAGTCACGAAGAGATGCGAGGCCGTGGCGGGATTCAGGCATCGCTTTCGCGGCGGCGATGAGCGAGGAATCCGGAACAAGTCGGCCGGGAGCTGTGTCGATTTCGCGCGCGAATCTATCGCGTGCCTGCCACAGTTCGCGAGCGACAGCGAGATTGTGCACGCCGCGCACCGTGTGGAGGCCGGAGAGTCGCCGCCAGGCGTCACCGGTGACGACCTTAGCCTCTCGAGTGAGCACGGCAGAGAATTCCTGGCGAGCGATCTCGGACTTGCCCGCGTCCTCGAGCAGAGCGGCCATGGCATCCCTCAGATCGGGAAGTAATTCCACATCGAGAGCCGCATAGACCAGCCAGGACTGCGGTAGCGGTCTCGTCGACCAGTCCGCCGCAGAGTGCTCCTTGGCGAGGTGAATGCCGAGCAGGTCTTCCACGACCGTGCCGAGGCCCACCCTGGGCAGGCCGGCAAGCCGCGCGCCGAGCTCGGTATCGAAGATGCGGGTGGGATCGAGCCCCACTTCCCGCAGGCACGCGAGGTCCTGGCTTGCAGCGTGCAGCACCCATTCCTCGTCGCGGATGACTGCGTCGAGTTCTGCGAAGGAACCGATTGCGGGAGGGTCGAAGAGGAAGACCCCGGAACCGCGGCGGAAAATCTGGATGAGATATGCGCGCTGCGAGTAGCGGAAGCCGGATGCGCGCTCGGCGTCGATGGCGATAGGACCGGTACCGGAAGCGATCGCGGAGACGGCCTCGAGATAGTCCTCGCGAGTGTCAATGACGTGAACTTCCACGTGGGGGGCCTGCGCGGCCTCGACCGGGGGAGTCTCGACGGGGGGAGTCTCGACCGCTACCGTGGAGGGCACGGTCCGCTCGCCCGAAGTCATTTCGGCACGGTCATGGAGTTCCGTACCGTCGAGAAACACCGGCTCTTTTCCGGTGTCGCTCACGTCCGATCTCTGCGGGCCGCTAGCACACTCACTCCTTCGACAGCCGGCGGCAGTCCCGCCAGCATGCACAACAATTCCCCCCAGCCTTCCACATGCGAGGTGATGTCGTGGGCATCGAGGGGAGTCCAGGAGGCGCGAAGCTCAATTTGCGCGCCATCCCCCTGTGCTGCGAGCTCCCCAAAACCGGTGGAGAGGATTCGCGTTGCGGTTCCTGATTCTGAAATATAGCGAGCACCGCGGGCATCGAGCGCGTCGACGAGCCACGACCATGCGACAGCTGCCAGGAAGGGATCGAGGCCGATATCGGTTTCGAGTGGGGCCTGCGCGTAGCACACCACGCGAAAAACCCCGCCCCACGCCTCCGGAGCGGAGGGGTCGTAGAGCAGGATGAAGCGGCCGGTGCCGAGGTCAGAATCTGAATTATGACGGGCAGGAGTTACATTCGCGGCGAGGGCCACGCTGAACGGGGCGAGCTCTCCTCCGGGTGACGGGATCTCGCTCAGCACGAGCTCTGGCCGAACAGCAGCGCGACGGATGGCATCGAGTGCGGCGCGGAACGGGGCCGGCTCCGGTTGACCTGCGGCGGTTTCGGGCACGAGTGAAGACTAAAGTTCCCGTGTGGCAGATTCCCGGCGGCACGCCGTCAAAGTGTTTCACTGGTTCCCGGTGGCGCTTGCCGCAGCCGGAGCCATCGGGACTATCGCCGCTGCCACTGCCGCCGTCGTGACTCTGCTCGTGGCGCGCACTGTCGTGATGCCCCCGAGGCGCCGACCGGAAGACACTCGAATACTCTCGATCGATGGTGCTGGGGACCTGGTGACGCTCTCCTCGACCGCGGATTCCCGTCTCCCCGGCGAATACAGCCTGTTCTTCGCGGAGGGAAGCGGACACGCTCGCGTCGGCGATATCGTCGCGCAGACACCGGACACGGTCATCCGTCGTCTGCTCGGTGTGGACCGTGGTGACCTCGCACGCGCCCACCGAGGCCGGTTCAGTGGGTGGTTTTACACCGGTCCGGTCGAGCTCGGATTTGCGTTCGAGGACGTCGCCATTGAGACCGAACTCGGGCCTGCGCCGGGCTGGTTAGTGCCAGCGGACACGCCGAGTTCGCGCTGGGTGATCGGGGTACACGGTCGTGCCGTGCGCCGGGAAGAGACCCTGCGGGCCGTTCCCGTGTTTCGGGCGGCGGGATATACCTCGCTGCTCATTTCTTATCGCAACGACGGGGACGCTCCGGCCAGCCCGGATGGGCGCTACGGGCTCGGCGACACAGAGTGGCGTGACGTTGCGGCGGCCATCCGGTTCGCAGTGGATCGCGGCGCAACGGATGTCGTGCTCATGGGCTGGTCGATGGGTGGCGCGACGGTGCTTCAGACCGTGACCCGCTCTGATCTCGCCGGGGTGGTGCGCGGAATAGTGCTGGATTCTCCGGTGATCGATTGGGTGACCGCCCTGCGTTTCCAGGGCGAACTACTCGGGTTACCGAGCCCGATCCGCTGGGGAGTGATCGCACTCCTCGGCATAAAGTGGGCGGGGCGGCTCACCGGCCAGCACGCGCCGATCGACCTCAAGCGGCTCGACTTCGTGCGTCGATCCGCCGACCTGCACGTGCCCATCCTGCTGATGCACAGTGACGACGACAGGTTCATTCCCGCCACGGCATCGTTGGCGCTTGCCGCAGCGAGGCCGGACATCGTGACCTACGAGAGGTTTAATGTCGCTGGCCACACCAGGCTGTGGAACTTCGATCGCGACCGCTGGAACCGCGCCATCGCGCACTGGCTGGCCACGGCGCCGCTCTGAACGGACCGATTTCAGGCTAGAACGCGCCACCGGGCATAGAGAGTGCTTGTGTCGTCGAGGAGCAACTGGGCCAGTTCGAGCCGATGCGACGAGATCTCGGCGCTGCCGAATACGGGGAGGAACACCCCTCCGGCGATCGGGCTCGTGGAGAGACACAATTCATCCACCAGAGCGGAATCGAGCATCTGTGCGGCGAGCGACGGACCGCCCTCGCAGACGATGCGGCGGAGCCCGCGGGCCCGGAGAGCGGACACGATGTCGATGGCGGACATCCGTCCTTCGCGGTCCGGTACGACCACGATCTCGGCAGAAGGAAGTCCGGCGCGCGCGGTTTCGGCGGTTGCGGCCGGACACAGCACGAGCGGGGGGAAACGATCGGGGTCGACGGTGAGGCGGTGGCCGCCGAGATCCCCGGTGCTCGTGACGATGGCAAGTGGTGCGGTGCGGGGCAGCTGGTAGCCCTCTGCACGAATGCTTGCCGCACCCACGAGCACCACATCGCTGTCGCGCCGGATGACACCGAGAATCTTGCGATCCGCGCGATTGGTGAGCGTCTCGGAGGTATCGTCCCCACCAGCTGCGCTGCCACTGACAGTTGCGACCAGGTTGATGCGCAGGGTGTCGACCCCGGGCAGCGCGTATAACTCGGCGAGCCGGGTGCGGGCATCCGCTGCCTCGAGCTCGATCGCTTGGCCGGCCTCGGGGAACAGCCGCCGCACAATCATGCGGTGGTTTTCTCGCGAAGCTGACGCTTGGCGCGCGCCAGCATCGCGGTCATGCCCCGAATTCGCAGCAGGCTGACCGCCTCGGTGAGCCCGATGGTATTGGGGAAGTCATCGGGCACGTCGAGCACCTCGTCGACAGTGAGCCCCGAAAGCCCCTGCACGAGGATCGAGGCGAAGCCGCGGGTCGTCGGCGCTTCCTTTGGGGCAGTGGCATGAAGGTGAACGAGGTGCTTGTCATCAACCTCCACAAAGATGAACACCGGTGACTGGCATTCCACGACGCGTTCGAGAAGGTCGGGATGTTCTGCATAGCGCGGGGGAAGCGCGGGAAGTTCGTTCGCGAATTCGAGCAACAGAACGAGCCGGTCGCTCCGTTCGAGTTCGCGGAAGTCCTCGCGAATCTGCACGAGGGAGTCGGGTAGTTTGCTGCTGCTCATAGAACTCAAGTATTCCATCTGCCGGAGTGTTGACGCCTGTCGATAGGCCGTGCGCAGGGTTCTTGCGATGAACGCGGTGCCAGTGGTGGTGGGAGGTCAGTGGTTCGGTACCGCGCCTCGCTCAGAGCCCATGGCGATCGGTACCCGCACTGCGGAGCCCCATTCCGTCCACGATCCGTCGTAGTTGCGCACTCCTTCAAAACCGAGGAGGTGGGTGAGCACGAACCAGGTATGGGCGGATCGTTCACCGATGCGGCAGTAGGCGATCACGTCATCACCGTCTTTCAGGCCAGCTCCGGTGCGGTAGATCGCGTCGAGCTCGGGAAGTGGTCGGAACGTCCCATCCTCGGCGACCGCCTTGCCCCACGGCACATTGTGAGCGCTCGGGATGTGTCCGGCTCGCAATGAACCCTCCTCGGGATAGGCCGGTGCCGTAGTGCGCTCACCGCTGAACTCCTCGGGTGAACGCACGTCGATCAGCGGGTTGCCAAAGTGGGCGAGCACGTCGTCTTTGTAGGCACGGATGGCGGAATCGTCACGTTCGACCACCGGATACTTGACCGCAATCGGTGTCGAGGCCTCGGTGACGTACTCGCCCCCCTCGGCCTCCCACTTTGCCCGGCCACCGTCGAGTAGGCGCACATCCTCGTGGCCGAAGAGTGAGAACACCCACAGGGTATATGCCGCCCACCAGTTGTTCTTATCGCCATAGATCACGACGGTCGTGTCGCGACCGATGCCTTTGGAGCCGAGAAGCGCAGCAAACTGCGATCCGTCGATGTAGTCGCGCTCGACAGGGTGGTTTAGATCGGTGTGCCAGTCAATCTTGACGGCGCCGGGGATGTGACCGGTCTCGTACAGGAGCACATCTTCATCGGACTCGACGACGACGAGCCCCGGTGTGCCGAGGTTGGCGCGCAGCCAGTCCGTGCTGACGAGACGCCCGGGGTGCGCGAACTCCGTGAAGAAAGGGGATTGGTCGACCTCGACGGTCATCTGGTACCTCCGGTTGGCGCCGCCGCGGGCGGCGATTTGGCTGTGGGCGGGGAGCTAGGCTCGTAACTCACCGGTAATAAATCTACGCACCCGACCTGACAGACAAGTCGTTTTCGTAAGACTTCGACACATCTTCCCGCAAGCGTAAGGGCCCATCGATCCGTGACCGCCGACCAGGTGATTTCCCGAGGTAGCCTTCTCGACCGAGACTCTTCGATCACCCCCGCAGAAATGGTGAAGCACCTCGTCCCGCCGCGTCAATTTGAGACGGCCACCCTCGACTCCTACCGACCGGACAGGGACTATCCGTCACAGGGCGGCGCTGTAGCGGCCATCCGTAATTTTGCCCACGGTTTCTCAGCAAAGGGCGGCGGATTGTTCTCCCGGCGAAAGCCATCGGTCGAGCTGCCGGGGATTTATCTCGACGGAGGCTTCGGCGTCGGCAAAACCCACCTGCTCGCGGCTCTCTGGCATCTGGCTCCCGGACGCAAGTATTTCGGCACCTTCATCGAATACACGGCGCTCGTCGGAGCGCTCGGGTATGCGGGTGCTGTGTCACAGCTCAAGGGCGCAACGCTGGTCTGTATTGATGAGTTTGAACTCGACGACCCCGGAGACACCAGACTCATGTCGCGCCTACTCTCGGAGCTCGTCGCCTCGGGCTCCCGAATCGCCGCGACCTCGAACACCCCGCCGAATGCGCTCGGTGAGGGTCGCTTCGCCGCCCAGGACTTTCTGCGGGAGATCGATGCTCTTGCCGCCCGGTTCACCACGATCCGCATAGACGGCCTGGACTATCGCCGCCGCGACATGGAGGGACATGCGATCAGCACCGCCGACAGTGAGTTCGACGCAGCACTGGAGCAGCTTTCGGGAGTGGTGACGGTCGACACCTTCGATGCCGTGATCCGGCATCTGTCCACAGTTCATCCGTCCCGGTACGTGCGCATGATCGATGGGCTTGACGGGATCGCAGTGACCGGCGTCCACGGCCTTTCCAACCAGACGGATGCCCTCCGCCTCGTCGCCTTCGTCGACCGGCTCTACGACGCGCAGGTTCGCATCCTCGCTGCGGGGACGCCCCTCGACCAGGTGTTCGACGAGGACATGCTCGCAGGCGGCTACCGCAAGAAGTACCTTCGCGCGGTGTCGCGCCTCATCGCGCTGACCGCCGGCCAGGTCTAGCACCCGAGCACTCGTAAAAAGCTAGGCGTCGATCGAGCGGTAGTGGCGCGCCCGGATCGCCGTGAGGATCACACCGATAACCGCAGCAATTACTGAAGCGATGAGAACAGCAAGCGTGCCCTCGACGGCGACTTCCGGCTGCTTCGCGTACGCGAGTTCGTTCATCAGCAACGAGACAGTGAAGCCGATCCCGCCGAGACCGGCGACGGCGACGATGTCGCCGAGGGGAATGCGGTGGCGTTTCGAGGCAAACCGATTGGCCACAAGCGCCCCGCCGGTGATGCCGATCAGTTTGCCGAGCGGCAGGGCGACCATGATGGCCCAGAACACCGGGCTCAGTTCGCCGATGCCCACTGACGGAAGCACAACGAGCGCCGCGACAAACGCGAATACGGGCAGGATGATGCCGTTGCTCCACGGTTCGAGTGCGTGCCGCGTGCGACCGCCGCTCTTGCCCGCCATAATCAGCCCGAGCGCCACTCCGGCGATCGTGGCGTGGATGCCCGAGAGGTGCACGAGCACCCAGGCCGCGATGCCGAGAACGACCAGCAGGCCCGCGATCGGTGCCGACCGGGCGCGCCTGCTCAGCCACCCAAAGAGGAGTACGACGGGCACGGCGGCGATCAGCGGAAGCGGTCGGAGATCATCGGTGAAGAAGAACGCGATGATGAGGATGGCGATGAGATCATCGATCACCGCGAGAGCCAGCAGCAGTGCCCGGATCCGCGAGGGAAGTGCGCGACCGACGAGCGCCAGCGCGCCGAGCGCGAAAGCGATGTCCGTCGCCGTGGGGATTGGCCAGCCCTTCGAGAGATCACGGTCGGGCACCATCAGCAGGAAGATCGCGGCAGGCGCGATCACTCCACCCACCGCGGCGATGGTCGGCACGAGGGCTTTTCGTGCGCTGTTGAGCTCGCCGTGCGCGAGTTCGTGCTTGAGCTCGATCGCGGCGAGGAAGAAGAAAACAGCGAGCAGCCCATCGGTGACCCAGTGTCCGACGGAGAGATCCAGCCCAAGCCACAAGATGGGAAGGTGCGAATCCCGCAGGCCCTGGAGTGCAGGTCCGAGCGCGGAATTCGCGAGAATTACGCCGAGGATCGCGGCGCCAAGAAGAAGAAAAGCGGCATAACGCTCGCTTCGAAGGAATTTCACCGTGCCCCGGATCGCATTCCGCCCAGTCTACGAGGGACCTTACGGTACGAGGCTCACCCCCCGATCGCCCGCGGGCGGAGCTTTGGAAACAGGATGTTTACATTCGCGGGCAGCACGTAACAGCGGAGAAACACGGGGACACGCTGGTGGAAATATCGGCCAACCAAACTGTCCCCATCCCCGAGGTGGATCAACGCACCGCAGCTTGGTGCCAGGCATCGCGCGCAACGCCCCACAGGAGTCCTGTGGAAAAGAGAGAGGCAACCCCAACCCATGGTCGAATTGTCCGTGCTTACCAATGCCACGACTGACGGCATAACATCCAATCTGAACTCGCTCTGGCTGCTGGTAGCCGCGGCACTCGTGCTGATCATGACCCCCGGTGTCGCTTTCTTCTATGGTGGAATGGTGCGCGCCAAGAGCGTCATCAGCATGATGATGATGAGCTTTGGCGCAATGGGGCTCATCGGTGTGCTGTGGGTGCTCTACGGCTACGGCCTGGCCTTCGGAAAACCGTCGATCCCGCACTTCCTCGGAACCCCGGACTGGGGACTGAGTACTTTGATGGGCAAGGACGGGATCACACCCGACCTCAACGGACTCGCCTTCGCAGGTTTTCAGGCCACCTTCGCAATCATCACGGTCGCGCTGATCTCGGGAGCAATCGCCGACCGCGCGAAATTTGGCGCCTGGATGGTCTTCGCGGGCGTGTGGGCAACCCTGGTCTACTTCCCCGTCGCGTACTGGGTCTTCAACCTCGCAGATGGCTGGGCACCCGCGGTGCTTCACGTCAATGACTTCGCCGGTGGTACTGCGGTGCACATCAACGCGGGTGCTGCGGGTCTTGCACTTGCCCTGGTTCTCGGCAAGCGCGTTGGCTTCAAAAAGGGCCTGTCCAAGCCGCACAACGTGCCGCTCACACTGCTCGGTGCCGCACTGCTGTGGTTCGGATGGTTCGGATTCAACGCCGGCTCCGAGGCCGCGGTCGACGGTGTCGCCGCAATCGCCTGGATCAACACGCTCGCCGCCCCGGCCGCTGCTATTCTCGGCTGGCTCATCGTGGAAAAGATCAAGGACGGAAAGCCGACCTCAATCGGTGCCGCGTCGGGGGCGGTAGCAGGTCTCGTGGCGATCACGCCTGCCTGCAACATCCTCACACCCGGGTTCGCGCTTCTCCTCGGCATAATTGCCGGTGCGGTTTGTGCCCTCGCGATCGACCTGAAGTTCAAGCTCGGCTTTGACGACTCCCTCGATGTTGTAGGGATCCACCTCGTCGGTGGTTTGCTCGGCACGCTCTACATCGGCATCTTCGGATTTACCCACTTCTACGACTCAAAGGGCGTCGTCACGAGCGACTTCTCGAGTCTTCTTTATGGTGGAAGTTTCTACCAGCTGGTAGTTCAGGCTGTCGGAGCCTTCGCTATCTTGATCTACTCGTTCGGTCTCGCCTGGATCATAGGCACCGTCATCCAGAAGACCATGGGCTTCCGCATCACCAACGAAGATGAGGTCGCCGGCGTCGACACCATCGTCCACGGTGAAGAGGGCTACGCCCTCGAGACCGTCTAGCCCTGCCTGTGTCCCCCCTAGTGTTGTCTGGGACGGCGCCGCGCAGGTGCCCCTCCCAGAAGGGCATCAGATGGATGGTGTGAGCCTGGGCTTCAGCGCACTTGCCATCGTTTCGATCCTTGCGGTCACCGTTCTTCTTGCGTTCGTCGAGAAGCGCGTCGCACCGGGGGACTGGGCGCGAACGGTCCTGGTAGCTGGCACGGGTGGGGCGATCGTCATCGCCGCGTGTTCGATCGAGCTCGTCGTCCTGCCCCTTCTGCTCGTCGGTCCGCTCGCGGCCCTCGGCGCCCTGTTCGCGACCCTCGCTACGTCGTTGATGGAAACAGAATCGGTGCCGAAGAGGCTCGTGGTTGCCGCTGCTGCGACAGCGCTCGTCTTTTTGCCGGTGGCTTCGACGGTGTTCGCCACACTCTTCGATCCGTTCGGCAACCGACTGGGAGTCATCGACCTGGGTGGAGCGCTGCCCTCCCTTGTCGCTGGCGGTGCCGTAGCGGTCGGCACCGCACTGGTCAGACAGCCTCCGAATACCGTGCGTTCGTCCCAAGCTGGGGGCTGGTCAACCGTGGTGCCCTCGGTTCTTGTCTGGTTTGCCGGTGTCGGCTGGGCGGTCGGCCTCGAACTCGCGGCAGACGACATGGTGCCGATCATCGTGGTGAGCGCACTCGTGATTCCGGTGGTCGCTGCGGCCGCGGCATCCGTCGTCGAACGCCTCCGGTTCCGTCGCACGACTGCGTCCGGCTTCGTAACCGGACTCCTGGCCGGGGTGGCCGCCGCGGTGCCGGCCTGCGCGTTCGTGACGCCGTCACTCGCGGCGGCTATCGGCGTTGTCGCGGGAGCCGTGGGTGCTCTTCTTCCCGATCGGCTGCGTGCTTGGCCGGCCACGACACTGGCCGTCGGCGCGGCCATCAGCGTTGTGTTGCTCGGGGTCTTTGGCACGAACATCGGCTACATCTACACCGGTCAGCCAGAGTTGGTGCTGGGCCAGGTCTTCATCACGCTCGTCGCTATCACCGGCGGAGGACTTGTCGGGGCTGGGCTCGGGTGGCTGCTGCACCGCTGGCCGTCGCGTGAACTTTTGCTGCCGCGCCGATAGCCTTCGGTGGCTGGGGTGACCGAGTGATATTCCTGGCGTTCAGCCTGCCATCGAGCGCGCGACGACCGCTCGTGCTGCGGTGCCCTCTGGGATCGGCAGAATCGGAAAAACGTGGATCATTCCTGGTACCTCGTGATAGTCGATCGCGAGTCCGGCGGCGCGGGCGAGCGACAGGAATTTCGTAGCATCCGCATTCAGAATGTCTCTCGTGCCGCTGAACATTGTGAGGGGGCCCAGTCCGTGAAGGTCACCGTAGAGGGGGCTGACAAGCGGATCGGTTTCGAGCAGGGCGCCCCGATAGACCCCGCCAGCGAAATGAGAACCTGGCACGGCGAGCCAGGGATCGTGCGGAGCGATCACCGCGAGCTGTGGGTCGGTGCCGGTGATGTCGAGCCAGGGAGAAATCAGTACGGTGCTGTGAGGAGCCGGGATGCCGCGATCCCGCAGCTGCATCGCCACCGCGAGGGCCATGCCTCCGCCGGCCGAATCGCCGAGAACACTCGTGTTCTCACTGCCTACCTCCTCGATCAGCCCGGCCGCGAGATCCGTGGCCTTCGGCACGATGGTGCCGGCCGTTTCCGCCGGGGCAAGCGGATAGATCGGCACCAGGAACCGTGTGTTCGTCTCGACGGCCAGCTTCGCTATGAAGAGCCAGTGCTGCAGCGCGATTTCGAACACGTAGCATCCGCCATGCAGGTAGAGAGCACGTCGGGGAGGGGTCTTGCCCTTCGGGCTGATTTCATACACCGTCCAGCCCGCGATTTCCCGCACGCGGATGTCGACAGTTTTTGACAGGCGCGCTGGAGGGGTCGATTTCGGTGGCCGACCGGCCGACTGGCGGACGAGTTTGCGTTGCATCGCCTCGGCCGAGGAGAAAACGCGCTTTGCCCCGCGCAGGGTCATCACGGCGGGCATGAGGCGGCTGGCGAGACTTGACATTGGGCAAGCATAGGCTGGGCTTGTGGAGCCAATCTCGCAGACCGCGCCGATTCTTCCGGGGCGCCCAGTGCTGCAACAATTCTGGGCTGACGTCACCTTCCTGCACTGGAGAGTCGAAGCCTCGGTGGTCGTTCCGCTTCTGCCTCCCGGAATTGTGCCCGACGTCTTCGGCGGGAGCTCCTGGGTCGGTCTCATTCCGTTCCGGATGATCGACTCTGCGTTCTTCGGAGGACCGCCCGTGCCTTACTTCGGCACCTTCACCGAGGTGAATGTGCGACTCTACGGAGTGGACGAGTTCGGGCGACGGGGTGTCGTGTTCGCGTCGCTCGAAGCGTCAAGGTTTGCCGCGGTTGTCGCCGCTCGCGCGGTATTCGGACTTCCGTATTTTTGGGCCGCTGCGGACTTCGGGCGGGACGGGCAGGACTATCGCTACGAAAGCCGGCGCATCGGGCGTAATGGTCCGACGACCAGGATCGTGAGCCGGGCATCAGCGCTGCCGGTGTCAGACGATCCTTTGGCGGACTTCCTCACTGCGCGCTGGCGTCTATTTGTCGGACGGGGCGGGAAGACCGTGGTGCAGGCGAATCAACATGGGGCCTGGCCGCTGGTCCGTGCCGAACTGCTCGACCTCGACGATAACCTTCTGGCCGCCGCCGGGTTGCCGGGACTTGCCGACCAGCCGCCGGATTCCGTTCTGTTCTCGCCGGGAGTGCTCACGCAATTCAGCGGGGCGCGGCCGCTGGGGGAGCCGGTGCGAAAAACTTCGATGCTGCCGGGCGGGGCAACGGGGTCAGGAAGGGTTGTGGGCGATACCGGACTCGAACCGATGACCTCTTCGGTGTGAACGAAGCGCGCTACCAACTGCGCCAATCGCCCTGACTCGCCAATACTGCCATAACTTGGCAGGCTCCACGTCGCCACGCCGCACCGTCACATGGTTTGGCGAGACTCCGGGCATCGGCTAGAGTCAGGGACGCAAGCAGAAATGCGAGCAGTGCGGATGTGGCGCAGTGGTAGCGCATCACCTTGCCAAGGTGAGGGTCGCGAGTTCGAATCTCGTCATCCGCTCGAGTGGAATAGTTTTCACTGTATGTGACGCGGAAGTGTCGCGCACGGTGGCGTGGCCGAGAGGCGAGGCAGCGGCCTGCAAAGCCGTCCACACGGGTTCAAATCCCGTCGCCACCTCGAAAAATGAAAGACAGTTTCACCCACGTTTGAGCGATTGGCGCAGCGGTAGCGCGCTTCCCTGACACGGAAGAGGTCGCTGGTTCGATCCCAGTATCGCTCACACCGGTAAGGCCCTGAATCTTGGTTCAGGGCCTTACCCATTCCCCCGGGCAATGGGCGATGACCGACGGTTCTGTCCCGCCTATTGGGGAATGTTCTTCGAGACCACCGTCACGCAAAATGGTCTCATGAACCCGGGGAGCGATGACACGTCTGCCGAGAGTGCCGCTTTCGCCGATCTGCTCGTCGAGTCGGGCCTCGTGTCACACGAGCAATTGACCAGTGCCCTCCTCGAGCACTCTCTCTCGGGAGTGGCAATCGACGCTGTGCTCGTCGCCCAGGGGGTCGTCGAACCAGTAGCACTCAGGTCGGTACTCGCTCACGCGTGGAATCTCCCGGCTCTCAATCTCGCGCGCACCCATGTGGACCATGAGCTGGTCGACCAGTTCTCCGACGAGCTGTACCTCTCGGAGAACTGGTTCCCGGTTCGAGACCAGGCGAACGGCACCGTGCTCGTCGCCACCTCTCGGATTCCGGATGCCTCGCGTGCCGAGCGCATCGCTGCCGTGATCGCCTCGCCGGTCGAGTTCGCCGCCGTGGCATCGGCGGACATCTCTGCCGCCGTCGCGCGCGCAGTCAAGCGGCGCACGCGGGGTCGACGATCATTCCTCAGCTGAACCTCGTCGGCTGAACCGTCACAGGTCGGCAACGGGTGACGCCGGAGAGTTCCCTGCGCGACGCTAAAGTTGACACACCGCCTGTTCCGCTGCAAGCCTCAGGCTCCCTCGCAACCCAAGGAGCACATTCGTCGTGTCAGAATCGCCCGCCGGCAACGAGTCCACTCTCGAGTCGATCACGGCGGCGGAGACGGCCACCGGGTTCGAGCTCTTCACCGACCGCCAGGTCGTCGCGATGCGGGTCACCGGGGAGCTTCGCGATCTTGCGGCATCCGTCGCTGCCGGCGAGACTGCGGAACCGGTGCTGATCTCGTCACCCGACGGTCTCAGCATCCTGCGCCATTCGGCCGCCCATGTCGCTGCGCAGGCGCTGCAATCGATAAACCCGAGGGCGAAGCTGGGGATCGGGCCGCCGATCACCGACGGGTTTTACTACGACTTCGATGTCGAGACCCCGCTGACCCCGGAGGATCTCAAGGCCATTGACAAGGCGATGGAACGCATCATCAAGGCGGGCCAGCGATTCGTGCGCCGGGTTGTCACCGAAGATGAGGCCCGCGCCGAGCTTGCCAACGAGCCGTACAAGCTGGAGCTCATCGGCCTGAAGGGGCACCCGACAGCGGGTGCAGGTGGCACCGACGACAACGAATCGGTGGAGGTCGGGGGTGCCGAGCTCACCATCTATGACAACGTGGACCCGCGCACGGGCGAGACGGTCTGGAAGGACCTCTGTCGCGGTCCGCACCTTCCCAGTACCCGGATGATCGGAAACGGGTACGCGCTCACCCGCAGCGCTGCCGCCTACTGGCGCGGCTCGGAGAAGAACAAGCAGTTGCAGCGCGTCTACGGCACGGCCTGGGCCACCAAAGACGACCTCCGCGCCTACATCACCCGTCAGGAAGAAGCGGCTAAGCGCGATCATCGCAAGCTCGGTGCCGAACTCGACCTGTTCTCCTTCCCCGACGAAATCGGATCCGGCCTCGCGGTGTTCCACCCGAAGGGGGGAATCATCCGCGCGGAAATCGAGAACTACATGCGCGAGCGGCTCGTTGCCAACGGATATGAGCAGGTCTATTCGCCACACATCACCAAGGGCACGCTGTTCGAGACGAGCGGTCACCTCCAGTGGTACAAAGACGGCATGTTCCCGGCGATGCACCTCGACGAAGAGGTGGACGACGAGGGCCACGTCACCCGGCAGGGCCAGGACTATTACCTTAAGCCGATGAACTGCCCGTTTCACAACCTCATCTTCCGCGCCAGGGGACGCAGCTATCGCGAACTGCCGCTGCGCCTCGCTGAATTCGGCACCGTGTATCGCTACGAGAAGAGCGGCACGCTGTCGGGACTCACCCGCGTGCGTGGGCTTACCCAGGATGACGCGCACATCTATGTCACCCCAGAGCAGGTAAAGGGGGAGATCGCCAGCCAGCTTGACTTCGTATTCGAAACGCTGCGCGGTTACGGCCTCGACGACTTCTATCTCGAGCTGTCAACTCGCGACCCCGAGAAGTCCGTCGGCACCGATGAGGCGTGGGATGACGCGACGGAGACCCTTCGCCAAGTGGCGAGCGAATCCGGACTCGAGTTCGTGATGGACCATGGGGGCGCCGCGTTCTATGGCCCCAAGATATCCGTGCAGGCCCGGGATGCGATCGGGCGCACCTGGCAGTTGTCCACCGTGCAGCTGGACTTCAACCAGCCGGAGCGTTTCGGATTGGAATACACGGCCGCCGACGGCACCCGCCAGCAACCGGTGATGATCCACCGCGCCCTGCTCGGCTCGATCGAACGGTTCTTCGCGATCCTGCTCGAGCACTACGCCGGGGCCTTCCCGGTCTGGCTGTCGCCCGTGCAGGTTGTCGGAATCCCGGTGGCCGAACAATACGTGGAGTACCTCGGCGACATCATCCGCCAATTGCGGGAGGTCGGAGTGCGTGCGGAGCTGGATGACTCCAATGACCGCATGCCGAAGAAAATCCGCAACCACACCAAACTCAAGGTTCCGTTCCAGTTGATTGCGGGAGAAGAGGACCGTGCCTCTGGCGCCGTCAGCTTCCGTTATCGTGACGGCAGCCAGGACAACGGGGTGCCGATCGCCGAGGCAATTGAACGGATCACCTCCGCGATCGCGACCCGAGCGCAGGTGTGAGCGTGCCCGTCGACGACGGCGCGGCCAAGGATGGCGCGAGCAAGTATGACGCGAGCGACTTCGACGGCATTGAGATCGAGTCGTCGGCAGACTTCGCCGCGGTCCCGGATACGTTCCAGCGTCTCTGGACACCGCACCGACTCGTCTACATCACGGCTGGCCCGCAGCCCCACAAAGACGCATGCCCCTTCTGTGCCGCTCCATCGTTGAGCGACGAGCAGTCACTCATCGTCGCGCGCGGAGAGACCTGTTACGTGCTGCTCAATCTGTTTCCCTACAATGCCGGTCACCTGCTGGTGTGCCCCTACCGTCACGTCGCAAGCTATGACGATGCCACCCTCGACGAGGTGACCGAGATGGCGGCCCTCACCCAGACAGCAATGAGAGTACTGCGCGGAACATCACACTGCGACGGCTTTAACATCGGCATGAACCAGGGCGGTATCGCTGGCGCGGGGATCGCGGAGCACCTCCACCAGCACATCGTTCCGCGTTGGGCGCAGGATTCCAACTTCTTCCCGATCATCGCGGGTACGAAGGCGATGCCGCGCCTCCTCGGTGAAGTGCGAGCCGAGGTCGCGGCGGCCTGGCCGCAAACGTAGCCCGCCGCAACGCTCAGTTTCCCCGGCTTAGACTGGGATCGCTACGCGACCTGTGGAGCATCAGAGAGGCGAGAAGTGACCGACATCACCACCAGCAGCAGCACCGAAAACCTTGGCTCGAGCCGCGTAAAACGTGGATTCGCCGAGATGCTCAAGGGCGGCGTCATCATGGACGTCGTGACCGCCGCACAGGCACGTATCGCCGAGGATGCCGGAGCCGTTGCGGTCATGGCCCTCGAGAGGGTTCCCGCCGACATTCGTTCCCAGGGCGGTGTCGCCCGAATGAGCGACCCTGACCTGATCGAGTCGATCATGGCTGAGGTGTCGATCCCGGTCATGGCGAAGACACGTATCGGTCACTTCGTCGAGGCGCAAATCCTGCAGAGCCTCAAGGTGGACTACATCGACGAGTCCGAAGTGTTGTCACCGGCGGACTACGTGAACCACATCGACAAGTGGCCATTCACGATCCCATTTGTTTGTGGCGCCACAAACCTCGGGGAGGCGCTTCGTCGCATCAATGAGGGCGCGGCGATGATCCGCTCCAAGGGTGAGGCGGGAACCGGCGATGTATCCGAAGCGACCAAGCACATCCGCACCATCACATCGGAGATCCGCGCCCTCGCGGCCAAGGGCCACGACGAGCTGTATGTCGCGGCCAAGGAACTGCAGGCGCCCTACGAACTCGTACTGGAGATCGCGCGCACGGGCAAGCTTCCCGTCGTGCTGTTTACGGCCGGTGGCGTGGCCACTCCGGCAGATGCCGCGATGATGATGCAGCTCGGTGCCGACGGAGTTTTCGTCGGATCAGGCGTCTTCAAATCTGGAAACCCCGAAGCGCGTGCCGCGGCCATTGTGAAAGCAACCACGTTCTTCGACGACCCGTCCGCCATCGCGGACGCGTCCCGCGGACTCGGCGAAGCGATGGTCGGAATCAACGTGTCTGACCTCCCCGCGCCGCACCGCCTCGCCGAACGTGGCTGGTAGTTCGGGCCCGATCGAGCACACCGCACCGATCGTCGGGGTGCTTGCGCTCCAGGGCGACTTCCGCGAACACATCGCGGTGCTGCAGTCGCTCGGGGCGGAAGTCCGTCCCGTCCGCCGTCCGGAGGAGCTTGCCCAAGTGGCAGGCCTCGTTATTCCGGGCGGCGAGTCGTCCGTTATGGACAAGCTGTCGCGGATGTTCGGGCTCGCAGAGCCGCTGAAGGGTGCCATCCGATCCGGGCTTCCGGTCTACGGCACCTGTGCTGGCCTGATCATGCTCGCCGATCGGGTGCTCGACGCGATTGCCGGCCAGCAGAGCCTCGGAGGCCTCGACATCTCGGTGCGTCGTAATGCGTTCGGCTCGCAGCGGGACTCCTTCGAGACCGATCTGCAAATTCCCGCCCTTGGCCAACATCCGATGCACGCCGTCTTCATCCGCGCACCGGTGGTAGAACACCTGGGCGAGGGAGTGACATCTCTCGCGACCCTCGACGATGGTCGCGTGGTCGCGGTGAAACAGGGCAACCTCCTCGGCACGAGCTTTCATCCCGAGATGACCGGAGACACTCGGTTCCACGAGCACTTCCTGAACATGGTGCGCTCGCGCTGCTGACCTTCTGCGACTGAGCTGCATCACCGTGGTGCTGCAGCGCGCGCTGCCTCACTCTTTGCTGCTTCACCCTGGAAGGGGATGAGGCGGTTTCGGCGGGGTGACCCGTTTCGTTCCGCCTCACCCCGCCGAAAGTGGCTCGTTGGCCAAAGTGGCAGGGTCGGCGGCCGGGGTGGACTACCGGCGGCGGCGGGGTGGGCGGCCCGCCGCTGGCTAGAATGTTGATCATGTCAGGCCACTCCAAATGGGCAACCACCAAGCACCAGAAGGCGATTAAAGACTCTCGCCGTGCCAAGTCGTTCGCCAAACTCATCAAGAACATCGAAGTCGCCGCCAAGCTCGGGGGTGCAGACCTCGCCGGCAACCCGACGCTGGTGGACGCCATCCAGAAGGCGAAGAAGACCTCGGTACCGAACTCGAACATCGATTCTGCGGTCAAGCGGGGGTCGGGCCAGCTCGGCGAAGCGGTCGATTATCAGACCATTATGTACGAGGGCTATGCGGCCGGAGGCGTCGCCCTGTTGATCGAGTGCCTCACCGACAACAAGAACCGTGCGGCAGCGGATGTGCGCACCGTGATGACCCGCAACGGCGGCACCATGGGTGACCCTGGCAGCGTCGCCTACAACTTCAGTCGCAAGGGCGTGGTCTCGGTGACCAAGACCGATGGCGTCACAGAGGATGACATCCTCGCCGCCGTGCTCGATGCGGGGGCGGAAGAGGTGAACGACCGGGGGGCCGGGTTTGAGATCATCACCGAGCCGCACGACATGGTGGCCGCCCGCACCGCTCTGCAGGATGCCGGCATCGAATACGACTCGGCCGATGTCGAGTTCGTGCCCGGTCTCACGATCGAGATCGATGCCGAAACAGCGCGCAAAATCTATCGCCTGATCGACGCGCTCGACGATAATGACGACGTGCAGAACGTGTACGGCAACTTCGACGTGCCCGCCGACGTGCAGGCCGAGCTCGACGACGAGGAGTAGCCCCCCGGTGGTCGCACCGCGCGGAGCCACGATCCGAGTGCTCGGTATCGACCCTGGGCTCACCCGGTGCGGGGTGGGCATCGTGGATGTCACGGCGACTCGCACCGCGACGCTGGTGGATGTCGTCGTGATCAGGAGTGGGCCGGAGTTGCCGCTCGAGCAGCGCCTGCTGTTGGTGGGCAACGAGATTGAGCGCCTGCTCGACCTGCACCAGCCACACGCCGTCGCGATTGAACGCGTCTTTGCTCAACAGAACCTCACTACGGTGATGGGTGTTGCCCAGATCAGCGGGGTGGCACTGCACCTCGCCGCCAAACGGGGACTCGTCGTGGGGCTGCACACCCCGTCGGAAGTTAAGTCCGCGATCACGGGATACGGATCGGCCGATAAAAAACAGGTTGCCACCATGGTGGCGAAAGTGCTCGGTCTGGCCGAAGTGCCCAAACCAGCGGATGCCTCGGATGCCCTCGCCATCGCAATCTGCCACGCCTGGAAGCACGGGGCAGCCGTCGCGAGCCCCGGTGGATCCCTGACCAAGGCACAGGAGACATGGCTCGCCGCGGAACGGTCCGCGGCGAAGTCGCCCCCCAAACGTAGGCTGGGATCATGATCTCCTCGGTGCGCGGAACGGTACTCGGCGTGGTCGGGACCAGTGTGGTGATCGAGGTCGGGGGAGTCGGCCTCGCCGTCACGGTCACGCCCCAGCACGCGCTGTCATTGCGGGTCGGTGCGGAGACGACGGTTCGCACAGCACTCATTGTGAGAGAAGACGATCTCGCCCTTTTCGGCTTCGTCGAAGCGGACGAGCTCGAGGTATTCGACCTGCTTCGCGGAGTGACGGGCGTCGGCCCGAAATCGGCCATGGGTGTGCTCGCCGCGCTGAGCCCCCGGCAGGTGGCATCCGCGGTTGCGTCCGAAGACGACGCGGCTTTTCGCAAGGTCTCTGGCATCGGCCCCAAGACCGCGAAGCTCATCATCATCTCGCTGGCCGGGAAGATTCAGGTGTCGCCCGGGACAGCATCACCGGTAGCGACGGTGACCCCGTCGGTCAGCGACAGCGTGCTTGTTGCCCTGGTTGGCCTCGGCTGGTCGGAGCGGATCGCAGCCCAAGCGGTGGAGGATGCCCTCGGTGGCGCCCTCGCACCGGAGTCGACCACCGTCGCTGCGCTCTTGCGCCTCGCTCTCACCCAGCTCGGACCACAGCAGGTGGGGACGCGATGACGAACGATCCCTCGGTCGATATCGTGCGGCCGACCCCCGAATCTGAGGCCGAGCTCGTTTTCGAGGGTGCGCTTCGTCCAAGGACTCTCGCCGAGTTCGTGGGGCAGGCCAGGGTGCGGGCCCAACTGCAACTGTTGTTGCAGGCGGCCAAGCTGCAAAACCGAACGCCCGACCACATCCTGCTCGCCGGCCCTCCCGGGCTCGGTAAGACCACGCTGGCGATGATCGTCGCCGAGGAGAGCGGTCGGCCGCTGCGCATGTCGAGCGGTCCCGCCATCCAGCACGCCGGTGATCTCGCCGCCGTGCTGTCATCCCTCGTGCCGGGCGAGATCCTCTTCATTGACGAGATCCATCGCATGGCACGCTCCGCCGAGGAGATGCTGTATCTGGCGATGGAGGACTTTCGAATCGACATCATGGTGGGTAAGGGTGCGGGTGCGACATCCATCCCGCTCGACCTCGCTCCGTTCACGCTGGTAGGCGCGACGACCCGGTCCGGGATGCTTCCCAATCCGCTCCGCGACAGGTTCGGGTTCACCGCCCACCTGGAGTTTTACTCCGAACCGGAGCTCGAGCAGGTGCTTGTCCGCGCAGCTACCCTGCTTGACCTGCGGGTGGATCGTGAGGCTCTCGCCGAGATCGCCGGTCGGTGTCGTGGCACCCCAAGAATCGCGAACCGACTCCTGCGTCGGGTGCGGGATTATTCGCTGGTTCATGAGACTGCCGGCCTCGAAGCGGTGCATGCCGCGCTCGAGCTGTACGACGTCGATTCGCTCGGACTTGACCGGCTCGACCGAGCGGTGATGGACATCATTCTTACCCGATTCGACGGGGGACCCGTTGGGCTCAACACCCTTGCCGTGTCGGTGGGTGAGGAGGGCGAGACAATCGAATCGGTGGTCGAGCCCTTCCTCGTGCGGATCGGGCTGATCACCCGCACGCCACGTGGACGAGTCGCGACGAAGCAGGCGTGGGCCCACTTCGGCATCCCTCGTGCCGAATCGACGCTCTTCGCGGATGACCTATAATTCAAGCTGGTCACAGTGCGCAGGGTATGACTCCCCGTGTTCTTTACACGCCCGTGAAAGGCTCTTCCCCTATGGATCCCAGACTTATTCTCATCGCTGTCGCGCTCGCGGTGTTCGTCTTCTTCCAGTTCCGCTCCTCGCGGAAGCGCGCCAAAGAGACCGCCGCCCGCCAGGCCGCGATCGAACCGGGCGTCGAGATCATGACGAACTACGGCCTCTACGGCACGGTCCTCTCGATCGACGAGGACACGAATATGGCGCTCATCGAAACGACACCGGGAACGGTGCTGAAAATCCACCGCCAGACGATCCTCAAGGCCGTCGAGGACGAGACTCCCGTCGTTTCGGAGACTGAGGGCGACGACGACACCGTCACCGAGCCGGATGTCGAGCTCAATAAAGACAGCGCGATCGCCGTCGGAGACCCCGAGTTCGGTGAGCGTACCGAGCCCGCTACTGAGAAGCCCGTGCGCAAGGCAGCGCCGAAGAAAAGTGACGACTAACCACTAACCTGATGTGTGCTCGCGCACGACCTGTGCGCGGGCCTCAAGTGTGCTCGGTCGTTGGCCCGGGTCGCGCGCGTAGAAAGCTGAGTCTCCCGTGGCAAGAACGACCCCGGTCAAGAAGGCCCTGAG
>JANYEI010000119.1 GCA_025363205.1 Frigoribacterium sp. | reverse complement strand
ACCTGGTCGTGGATGACAGTGTTGAGGCTGGCGTGGGCGCGAACAAGCGCTTCCGGGCGTTTGAGCCGGCGGTGGTGATGTTGGTGCCGCCGTCGCTCGATGAGTGGTTGCCGCACAGCCGTTTGACTCGTTTGACTCGATTTATCGCTGACATCGTTGAGACTCAGCTGGAACGGGCCTGCATGGATGTGGTCGCGTTTCGCCGGTTGTCCGCGCAGCAGGCGCCAGTTTTTCGCTCGATCGCCCGGTTTCGAAAACGGCACCCCTCCAGCCTGGCCAACGTGTTCTTGCAGGCACCGGAACCGGTCGTGCTGCCGCAATGGTGTCGGTCGAGCAAGTCGCGATGGACGGCACGAAGGTGCGCGCGAATGCCTTCCGGCGGAAGGCCATGAGTTACGCAGGGGTGACGGAGAAGCAGAAAGTCCTCGCTGATGAGGTCTGAGCGCTGCTGGTTGACGCTGACGCGATCGAGGACGCCGAGGATGCTCGTTTTGGGAAAAACAAACGCGGCAATGAGTTGCCGTCGGAAGTCGTACGGCGCGAGTCACGTCCGGTGAACCTAGCCGAGGGCTCAGCGCACCTTCACCGACCCGGATTCTCGGATCGTGAACACCGCCGACGGGACCTTTTACTACGCCCACAACGCGCAGGCCATCGTTGATACGAATCATCACGTAATCGTCGCGTCGACACTGACGAATATTGGCGTGGATGTTGAACAGGTTGTTTCGCTGGCCGAGAAACTTCACGCCAAGACCGGCGTCCTGCCCCGGCAAATCCTCGCTGATGCCGGGTATTGTTCAGCAGCGAATCTCGACTACGCAAAAACCGTTAGAGCTGCGACTGACGGCCGAAAAGAGTTTTTCATCTCGACCGGCGGGTGAAGCACGGTGAGCGTATCCCCGAAGTTGCTCGGGTCCGGATCCCCGCCAATGCGACCTTGCGGGAACGCATGGCTTGGAAACTGAAGTCGAAGAAGGGCCGCGCCGTTTATGCGCGATGCAAAGCGATCGTGGAACCCGTGTTCGGTCAGATCCACACCCGGCAAGGAAAATTTGTGCTCCTGCAAGGGTTGGAGCAAGCCGCCCACGAGTGGGACCTGATCGCTGCCTGCCACAACCTGATGAAGCTGCACACCATGCGAACCGCAGCACTTCTGTCCACACAAAACGCATGGACGGCCCAGCCGGCCACCTCAAGAACAGGGCAGGACGACCCGGACGGGTGCCAGCACCCCGACCTGCGCCGTCAACGCCGCACCGGCCCTGTTTTCGGTCGGCGGGAGAACACCCCCAGCACGCCCGGTGCGGGGACCGACCCTGCAGCAGCCGCCCACCCCGACGATATTGACGAGCCTTTCGTGGCCTCGATATCGAAGATGTGTTACCGACTCACACTCCTAGACGCGATCGAGCGCTGCGACGACGGTGGTGCCCTCGCTGGCATGAGAGGTGATGGTCAGCGTACCTCCCGCCACCTGCACCGTATCCCGCATGATCCGAAGTCCCAGGTGGCCGTCGGGCGAGGGACGTTTGGGGTCGAAGCCGCGACCGTTATCGCACACCATCAGCCTGGTGGACTCGCCATCCTGAGTCACTGTAAGCGAGACATTGCTGGCGTCGGCGTGTTTGATCGTGTTGGTGAGGGACTCTCTAGCCACCCGGTAGAGGATTGCGGCGCGGTCTTGGTCGAGGTCGATCCGCTCGGGCAGAGACACGGCGGTTTCGATCCCGTGGCCGACAACAAGATCGGTCAGCCTCAACAGGGCCTCCGCAAGGCCGAGCCGCGCGAAGTCCGGCGGATACAGTTCTGTCGTCATCGCGCGGAGCGCGCCGACATTACGCTGCAGGATCGTGCGCGCCCGACCGAAAAGCGGGCGTTCCCGGGGCGGCCCGTGTGCTTCTTCCGCTTCGAAGGCATACGAGAGTCCGGCGAGATCCTGAATGACTTCATCGTGCAGTTCCCTGGCGATTCGCCCACGCTCGAGGTCCGAGGCCAGAATTGCGTGTTGCAGCAGTCGACGCCGGGATGCCTGACCGGACTGGATGCGCTTGGCCAGGCGGATCGCGGGCAGAAGCTGTGCCAGCTGCAGGGCCAGCAACGACAGAGTGAAGGCCGGGATGATTTCCCGAGCGAGTGCAAGCTGTTGGGCGCTCACGGCTTCATCGTCGAAATAGGCCTCGAAAATGAAGGGACTGCCGGAGGCACCCATCACGCTCACATTGACCTCGACAAGCTGCCCCATAGAGGCATCCTGCTCGTTGTCGAGCCGCTGTTCGGTGCCGAGCGACACACGGTCCGTGCCCCGCGCGACCAGGTCCGCGCTCCAGCCGGGGAGCGGGAATGTTCGACCGATCAGCGACGGAAGATCGGAATACACGATCAGCCCGCTGGGATCCCACACCTTCACTCTCTGGATGTAGTCGCCGGCCACCCAGTGGGCCAGCCGATCGTTGAGCGTTCGCCGGGAGGCGGGGTCGCCGGCCAGGAGTTCGTCGGTAATGAGGGGGGCGACCCCGTATTCGGCGATTTCGTGCGTTCGCTGGACGGCTGCGGCCAAAGCGTAACGCTCAGCCTGACTGCGAACCCACAGCGCGACCGGCACGGAGATCACTACGAGAGTCGCTAGCCCGATCAGGAGGAACCTGGTGACGGCGGCGCGCACCTCGGAGCGTTCGACGACTGCGTCCTCGTCGTGGCGGGACATACGGAAGGCAGGACTCGGGGGCTTGGACGCCCGCCGAATCCGCTGGCTAAGCATGTCAGTGTGCCCCGACGAGACCGAGTCGGGTAGCGCTGACGACCGCCTCGAGCTGGGTGTGCGCCCCGAGCTTGGCGAGAATGGATTTCACGTAGCCGCGGCAGGTGTTCTCGGAGATTCCCAGGGTGACGGCGTTCGCGCGCACTTCGTTCCCCTCTGCCATCAGGCGCAGGACCTCGAGCTCCCGGGGGGTGAAAGTCTGGGCCGAGTTCTGGTAGCCGTGCTGGCTCCACCGCGCGTACAGTTGGGCGACCAGCGAGGGATGCACCATGAATGACCCGGTCCTGACATTGCGGAGAGTCTCCAACATGCCGGCCAAGGACCCGTCCTTCGGGAGAAACGCGCAGATCCCGATGGTGGCGGCCTGTTGGACTGCCTCGGGAGTGGGATCGCCCGTCAACATGACGATCCGGATGCCCGGAGACTCGGCCAAGATCGAGGCGGCGACGCTCAAACCGTTGATGTCGGGCAGATGGTAGTCCAGCACGACCAGGTCGGGATGCAGTTCTCGGCAGAGGCCGATCGCGCGACGGCCGCTGTCGGTGGAACCGACCGTGAGCAGGTCCGGTTCGCGATCGAGAGCCTCCGTCAGAAGCTCTGTGAAGGTTGTGTGGTCGTCAACAATAATGATCCGGATCACGGCACTCCGAGGGCAAGGCGTCATTGGGTCGGGGCTGACCAATGCTGTTTACTTCGCAGTTTCTCATAATAAAAAAGCTTCGACCGATTATCCATGCGGAAAGCCCCAGAGTGCACCATCGGGGTACCCCCAGTTCGAGTGTCAGAGTAAACGTCAGCGAAGTGCCGTTGCGCGGGAATTCCCGGAGACTCCGGCCAGGGTCCGTGCCAACTGCACCATCCGCTCAGCTCCGCACACGGCTCCAGGAGGCCGCGGCATCATTGCCCGATGCCACCACCGGGCTTTCGCGGGCCTCGACGCTCCACGAGCGTAAGCTGAGCCC
>JANYEI010000107.1 GCA_025363205.1 Frigoribacterium sp. | reverse complement strand
TGGTGGGTTGCCTATGTCGGGGTGCCGGCCTTCATCGTGACCCTGGCGGGCATGCTCATCTTCCGCGGGGCGAACCAATTCTTCGGTAGCTCCAACACCATTACCGTGCCGGATTCCTTCACGGTGATCGGTGGCGGTTCGATTCCCGATTTCGGTCCGAATATCGGATTCAGCAACGGTACCCTGATCCTCGGCTTCCTGGTGATCGTCGCCCTTGTCTGGCAAGAACTGCGCCAGCGACGCACCCAGTCGCTCATGGGTGCCGTGCCGGCTCCGGGCTGGGTCAGCGTCGTGAAGATCGTGATTCTCGTGCTGGTCGCCGGAGGGGCGACGTACCTCTTTGCCACCGGCCGCGTTGGCACGAGCTACCCGATCTCGGGAATCATCCTCGGCGTGCTCGTGCTCATCTACTCCTTCATCACCCGCAACACCACTTTCGGTCGGCACATCTACGCGGTCGGGGGCAACTGGCACGCTGCAGAGCTCTCCGGTGTGAAGATCAAGCGGATCAACTTCTGGGTCATTGCGAACATGTCGGTGCTCGCCTCGATCGCCGGGATGGTCGGAGTAGCACGAGCCGGAGCATCGGGTCCTGGTGACGGCACCGGCTGGGAGCTCGACGCGATCGCCGCCGTCTTCATCGGTGGCGCCGCGGTCGCGGGTGGTATCGGCACAGTGGTCGGCTCAATCGTCGGTGGCCTCGTGATAGCGGTCTTGAATAACGGCCTCCAGTTGCTCGGTGTCTCGAACGACCGGGTGCAGATCATCAAGGGCCTCGTGCTTCTGCTTGCTGTGGGCATCGATGTCTACAGCAAGCGACAGGGCAGGCCATCCCTGATCGGAATGTTCGTTCGCGGCCCGAAGGCGTCCGGTGGCGACACTCCCGCCTCCACACCCATCGATCGCCCGGATGTCGCGCCAGGCGGCGAAAGCGCCGAAGCATCATCGCGCCCACAATCCACTACTCCGAACGCATAGCAGCGCCGCCGTAGTCACCGGGGAAGACCCGTCTTTCCCACAGCAATGCCCCTGCACAACCACACAACTAAGAAAGTGATCACAATGCGCAAAATCGCAATCACGACTGTGGCAATCGCCGGAGTCGCACTGATGGCCCTTTCGGGCTGCTCGAGCCGCGGCACGGACGCCGGGTCGTCGGCCCCCGCCGCGGGCTTCAAGGCCGGATCCGTCATCGGCGTCGCCCTCCCCGATAAGACCTCGGAGAACTGGGTCCTCGCCGGCAAGCTGTTCACCGACGACCTCACCAAGGCCGGGTTCAAGGCCGACGTGCAGTACGCACCCTCGGCGAACACCGCCTCAGAGCAGGCGGCCCAGATTTCGACCATGAACACCAAGGGTGCAAAGGTCATCATCATCGGTGCATACGACGGCAAACAGCTCGGTTCACAGGTGAAGGCGGCCCACGACAACGGCGCTGTCGTCATTGCTTACGACCGTCTCATCCAGGACACCAAGGATGTCGACTACTACATCGCCTATGACAACGAGAAGGTGGGCGAGCTCCAGGGCCAGGCGCTCCTCGATGGCATGAAGGCACGCTTCCCCGACGCGAAGAACTACAACATCGAGCTGTTCTCGGGTGCAGCAACCGACCCGAACGCCGCCGTGTTCTTCGGTGGCGCCATGAAGGTCCTTCAGCCGAAGATCGATGACGGAACGCTCAAGGTTGTCTCCGGACAGACCAAGATCGCTCAGACGCAGACCACCGGATGGCTCGCCGCCAACGCGCAGACCCGCATGGACACTCTGCTCGCCGGTAGCTACTCGAGCACGGTGCTGAACGGCGTCCTCTCGCCCAACGACACCCTGGGTCGCGCTATCATCACCTCGATCAAGGCCGCCGGCAAGGCGACCCCGGTTATGCCGGTCGTCACGGGCCAGGACTCGGAAGCTGCTTCTATCCCGCTGATCATGTCGGGTGAGCAGTATTCCACCATCAACAAGGACACAGCGAAGCTCGTCGCCCAGGCTGTCGCCATGGTGAAGGACCTCGCCGCCGGAAAGAAGGCGTCCACCAACGCCGACGCGACGGACAACGGTTCGGTCAAGGTTCCGACCTACTACCTGCCGCCGGAGCTCGTCACCAAGGACAACGCTGCGAAGTCCTACGCGAACAACCCGACTCTCCTGGCGCTCGTCACCAAGTAGTCCGCCTCGATAGCCACAAGTCCGGCCCCGCGGTTTCGCGGGGCCGGACTTTTTCGTGCGCGCTCGTCTCTTCGTGTGGCTTGCGGTTCGAAATGCAGGACTACCTGTGACGAATGTCGACTGGAGTGGTGCATCCGCCACTCCAGTCACAGGTAGTCCTGCATTTCGCGCAGGAATTCGGCAGGGCAGGGGCGGGGTCGTCCGGCGCAGGGGGGTGGGGTCGAGTCGCTGCGGGTCGGGGGATTCGGCCGGGGATGTCGCGGTCGCTCGGCCGATGAGCGCGGCAACTGGTTCTCTCGAGTGAGTGAGTGAGTGAGTGAGTGAATCCGCGCGATCGAGACGCATCTGTGACCAAGTTCTGACATCGAGCGGTTGTGTCCTCCGCTGCTGGCAGGGTAGCCTTCAAGCTAAATGTGATCGCTCACATCCCGTAAAATATGATCGCTAACATTCACTCATCATCTCGGCCGTACCCGCGGCCACACCCGCCGTTCGACAAAGGAGTCCCTGAGGTGAATTCCCTCACGCCCGACGGCGCCGCCGAGCACTACGTCATCGGAATCGACTTCGGCACCCTCTCCGGCCGAGCTGTTGTCGTGCGCGTCTCGGATGGTGCAGAGCTCGGCACCGGCACCCACGACTATCCTCACGCCGTGATGGACACCGCGCTGGCGTCGAACGGAGCGCTCCTGCCTCCGGACTGGGCGCTGCAAGTGCCCTCCGACTACGTCGAGGTACTGAAGAACGCGGTGCCGGCCGCCATCGCGGCATCCGGAATCGACCCGGCACTGGTGATCGGTGTCGGTACCGACTTCACGGCGAGCACTCCCCTTCCGGTCATCGCCGATGGAACACCGCTCAACGAGATCGCCGGCTATGAAAATCGTCCCCATGCCTACGTGAAGCTCTGGAAGCATCACGCCGCACAGGGCCAGGCCGACCGCATCAACGAGCTTGCCGCAGCGAGGGGCGAATCCTGGCTGCCGCGCTACGGCGGCCTCATCTCCAGCGAGTGGGAATTCGCCAAGGGGCTCCAGCTGCTCGAAGAAGACCCCGAACTCTATGAGCGCATGGATCACTTTGTCGAGGCCGCCGACTGGATCGTCTGGCAGCTCACCGGCCACTACATCCGCAACGCCTGCACCGCCGGGTACAAGGGCATCCTGCAGGATGGCGCGTATCCGAGCCGCGAATTCCTCGCCGCGCTCAACCCGGCTTTCGCAGGGTTTGCCGACGACAAGGTCGCCCACAAGATCGGCCAGCTCGGGGCATCCGCCGGCACGCTGTCGAAGGAGGCGGCGGCCTGGACCGGTCTGCCAGAAGGAATCGCCGTGGCTGTCGGCAACGTCGACGCCCACGTGACGGCCCCGGCCGCGCAGGCCGTCGAGCCCGGCCAGATGCTTGCCATCATGGGAACCTCGACCTGCCATGTGATGAACTCCGACGTGCTCACCGAGGTGCCCGGCATGTGCGGCGTCGTCGACGGCGGCATCGTCTCCGGGCTCTACGGCTACGAGGCCGGGCAATCCGGCGTCGGTGACATCTTCGCCTGGTATGTGAAGAACCAGGTGCCGGCGAGCTACTTCGAGGCAGCGGATGCCGCGGGCCGAAGCATCCACGAACACCTCACCGAACTCGTAAAGCACCAGCCGGTCGGCGGCCACGGGCTCATTGCCCTTGACTGGCAGAGCGGTAACCGCTCGGTGCTGGTGGACCACGAACTCAGCGGTCTCGTGCTCGGCACGACCCTCACCACACGGCCGGAAGAGATCTATCGGGCGCTCTTCGAGGCGACGGCCTTCGGCACCCGCACGATCGTGGAGACCTTCGCCGAAAGCGGAGTACCGGTCACCGAGTTCATCGTGGCCGGTGGGCTCCTGCGCAATCCCTTCCTCATGCAGGTCTACAGCGATGTACTGCGGATGCCGATCTCGATCATCGCGAGCGAGCAGGGTCCGGCGCTCGGCTCGGCCATCCATGCCGCAGTCGCCGCGGGCGCCTACGACACTGTTCTCGAAGCAGGCAAGGCGATGGGCAAGGTCGACCGCGCTGTGTACACCCCAGATACCGCGTCGGCCGATTCCTATGACCTCCTTTACGCGGAATACACACTGCTTCACGATTATTTCGGTCGCGGTGGCAATGACGTGATGCACCGGTTGAAGGCGCTCAAGCGCGACGCGGTTTCGGCGAAGAGTGCCGCGCCGATTCTCGAGGCGAACAACGCATGAGCACGATCGAAGAGAAGGTCCTCGCCGTGCGGGCCGACGTCGCGAAGCTGCACGAAATGCTCGTGCGCTACAACCTCGTGATCTGGACCGGCGGCAACATCTCCGGCCGCGTTCCCGGCGCAGACCTCTTCGTCGTCAAGCCGAGCGGCGTCGAGTACGACGACCTCACCGCCGAAAACATGATTCTCTGCGACCTCGACGGCACCGTCGTCGAGGGGGAGCACTCGCCATCGAGCGACACCGCGGCGCACGCCTACATCTACCGCAATATGCCGGAGGTCAACGGGGTCGTGCACACCCACTCGACTTACGCGACCGCGTGGGCGGCCCGCGGGGAGGCGATCCCGTGCGTGATCACCGGCCAGGCAGACGAGTTCGGCGGGGACATCCCGGTCGGCCCCTTCGCTATCATCGGCGACGATTCGATCGGACGCGGTGTTGTTGCGACCCTCACCGGCCATCGCTCCCGAGCAGTGTTAATGCAAAACCACGGCGTCTTCACCATCGGATCCAGCCCGCGGGATGCCGTCAAGTCCGCGGTCATGGCAGAGGATGTCGCGCGAACAGTGCACATCGCGAAACAACTCGGCGAGCTCATCCCGATTCCCCCACAGGCGATCGACGCCCTCTTCGACCGGTACCAGAACGTGTACGGCCAGGCAGCGAAACCAACC
>JANYEI010000079.1 GCA_025363205.1 Frigoribacterium sp. | reverse complement strand
TTCGACTTTGCTGGGTTGGAGTGGAGTTCGGGGTCAGCGAGCTGCTCCTGCAGATCCGCATGCTCGACCAGCAGTGTTTTCACCGACTCGAATATGCCAGAGTCTGCCATCGGGATTAGTCCTCTTTCGACCCGGATGCGCCCGGAAGCGACTTCTGGATCTTCATGAGGAACTCGACGTTGGACGAGGTGTCCTTCAGCTGCGTGAGTACGAGCTCGAGAGCCTGCTGGGTCTCGAGTCCGGCGAGTGCACGGCGGAGCTTCCAGTTGACCTTCGTCTCGTCGACGCCCATGAGCATTTCCTCGCGACGGGTACCCGATGCGTTGACATCCACCGCCGGGAAGATGCGCTTGTCAGCGAGCTGACGTGAGAGGCGCAACTCCATATTGCCGGTGCCCTTGAACTCTTCGAAGATGACCTCGTCCATCTTGGACCCGGTCTCGACGAGCGCGGTGGCGAGGATCGTGAGTGAGCCGCCATCCTCGATGTTGCGAGCGGCACCGAAGAAGCGCTTCGGCGGGTACAGGGCCGACGAGTCGACTCCACCCGAGAGGATACGACCGGATGCCGGAGCAGCCAGGTTGTACGCACGACCGAGGCGGGTGATCGAATCGAGAAGAACGACGACATCGTGTCCGAGCTCCACGAGCCGTTTCGCACGCTCGATGGCGAGCTCGGCGACGGTGGTGTGGTCTTCGGCCGGACGGTCGAAGGTAGAGGCGATGACCTCGCCCTTCACCGTGCGCTGCATGTCGGTGACCTCTTCCGGACGCTCGTCAACGAGAACGACCATGAGGTGGACCTCCGGATTGTTCTTCGCGATCGCGTTGGCGATGGCCTGCAAAACCAGGGTCTTTCCGGCCTTCGGCGGCGAGACGATCAGTCCGCGCTGGCCCTTGCCGATCGGCGAGACGAGGTCGATGATGCGGGTCGTGAGCTTGCCAGACTCGGTCTCGAGGCGCAGGCGCTCCGAGGGGTAGAGCGGAGTGAGCTTTCCGAACTCGACACGGTCAGCGGCCTGCTCGACGGGAAGCCCGTTTATCGAGTCAATCTTCACGATCGCGTTGTACTTCTGGCGACCAGAGTTGTCGTTCTCACGAGGCTGGCGGATCGCACCGACGACGGCGTCACCCTTGCGCAGGTTGTACTTCTTGACCTGACCGAGGGAGACATAGACATCGTTGTTGCCGGGGAGGTAACCACTCGTGCGCACGAAAGCGTAGTTGTCGAGCACGTCAAGAATTCCGGCGACCGGGATGAGCACGTCATCTTCGGTGATCTCGGGCTCGAAGTCGTCGTTTCCGGTGGCACCGCGGCGCTTGCGATCGCGGTACCGGTTACGTCCACCGCGGTCGTCGTCCTCGAGCAGCTGCTGCTGGTTTCGGTCATTGTTGTTCTGCTGCTGGCGGTCATTGCCCTGCTGGCGGTCATTGCCCTGCTGGCGGTCGTTGCCCTGCTGGCGGGTGTTACCACTCTGCTGGCGATCCCCCTGCGCGTTTTGCTGATTGCGGTTGTTGGCGTTACGACCATTGGTGCGCTGTCCGTCGGACAGCTCGCCATTTTTCGGGTCGTTCTGGCTGTTCTGGCTGTTTTGGGCAGCCTGGTCAGCTTGGCCGTTTTGGGCCGGCGTAGCCTCGCCCTGCTGGCGATCAGCCTGCTGGCGATCAGCCTGCTGGCGGTCACCACGGTTGCGGTTGCGGTTGCGCGAGTTGCGGGTGGGCTGGGCGTCATCCGCCGGTGCCTCTGCCTCGGCTTCCTGGCCGGGGATGCGATCGAGGCCGTCCTTCAGCTGCGACTCGGTGTCATTCAGCTGCGACTCGGTGGCCTGGACAGTGGCCTGCAGGTCAGCCTGAGCCGCGCGCTCCGCCTCCTGGCCGGGGATGAGGTCGATGCCGCTCTCAGCACCGTTAGCGTGCCCGGCGACGGCCTTCGGTGCGGTGCGGCGAGTGGTGACCGGGCGCTGCGTCGACTTGATGACGGGCGCCTCGGCGGCGCCGGCATCCACGATCGAGGTGCTGGCGCGCCGCGATGCACGCTTCTTGACAACCGGCGCGTCAGCCACCGGTGCGTCAGCCACCGGTGCGTCAGCAACCGGTGCAGCAGCGACCGGTGCAGCAGCCGGCGCGTCAGCTACCGGCGCGGCGGATTCGGTACTTTTTTGGATTTCGGAGATTGCGTCCACGAGTTCTCCTTTACGAAGTTTGGACGAGCCACTGAGGCCGAGCTGCGCCGCCAGAGCCTGAAGCTCAGGAAGGCGGAGTTTGGCGAGGGCGATGGAGTCCGTACCCGTGGCACGGACAGTGAGGTCAGTCACTAAGAGGGTTCCTTTCCCCGAACAAGTTCCGCACCTGACAGGTGCGAGTGAACCTTGCGGGAGAGTTTGACGTTCGGCGCTTTCGCTTCGGGTAGCGCCAGTGCGATTTCTCGCAACTGCGCGGGGAAAGCTGGGGTAGTGACGAAGCGATTGCTGATGGGTACTGTCCGGGGTTTTCGGTTAAGCCGAATTTTCTACCGGAAGCACTGTCACTGTAGCACCTTTGAAGTCAACAGCCAGTAGCAGGGACTGCCACGGCGAGCCGTTTCGGGCCGCAATGAGCTCGGCCGCGACGAGCCGCTGGGCGGGGTCGCTGCAGAGCACGAGGATGGATGGGCCTGCCCCGGAGACCACAGCCGGAAGCCCGTGTGATCGCAGTTCGAGAATGAGCGACTCGGTCTCGGGCATCGCAGCTGCGCGATAGCTCTGGTGCAATTTGTCTTCGGTTGCGGCGAGCAGGAGTTCGGGACTCTGGATCAGCGCAGCGATGAGCAGCGCGGAGCGGGAGACGTTGAAGATCGCGTCTTCGTGGGGCACGGAGGCCGGGCGCAGACTTCGTGCAAGCTCGGTCGACATCGTCGACTCCGGCACCGCGATGAGCGGTGAGACCCCGCGGTGCACGATCAGTTTCTTATGCTGTGGTCCGGCATCCGTGGTCCAGGCGATAGTGAGACCGCCAAAAAGCGCCGGTGCCACATTGTCGGGATGACCCTCGAGAGCCGTCGCGAGGGCAAGAAGTGCCCCCGCGTCGAGGTCGACGATGCCGTCGAGCAGGCCCTTGGCGGCCATGATCCCCGAGACTATTGCGGCACCGGATGACCCGAGCCCCCGACCATGCGGAATGTTGTTGCGTGCGACGAGATGTAGGCCAGGCAGTGGCTGTGAGCAGGCGGCAAAGGTGTAAGCGATGGCCCTCACCACGAGGTTGGACTCATCGGTGGGGACCTCCCCTTCGCCCACTCCGATCACCTCGACCGTCGCGCCCGGGGTATCGCGCACCGTAACGGTGAGCTCGTCATAGAGCGACAGCGCCAGGCCAAGGGTGTCGAATCCCGGACCGAGATTGGCCGTGGTCGCGGGAACGCGAACGGTCACCGACAACCCGGCGAACGCCGCGACCGAAGCCGACGGTGAAACGAATGCGTTCACACGGTGACTTTGGCGAGACCGAGCACGCCTGCAACCTCGTCGGTGTCGTTGGCCACCACCGTGGGGGTGATAGCCGAGCCGTCGGCGGCGTTAAGGGCCCATTGCGGGTCTTTGAGCCCGTGACCGGTGACCGTAAGCACCACCGTCGACCCGCGCGGGATCTCTCCGGCTTCGGCACGTTCGAGCAGTCCGGCGACGCTGATCGCCGACGCGGGTTCCACAAAAATGCCGACCTCCGCTGAGAGGATTCGGTAGGCCTCGAGGATGTGCGTGTCGGAGATCGCTCCGAAGTATCCGTTGGTCAATTCGCGCGCCGTGATGGCGAGCTCCCAGGAGGCCGGGTTACCGATACGGATGGCGCTGGCGATCGTGTCGGGGTTCTTCACAATGCGGCCGAGCACGATCGGGGCGCTTCCGGCGGCTTGGAAGCCGAACATGCGCGGGTGCTTCGTCGAGTCGCCGCGGGCGAGGGACTCACCATAGCCGCGTGAATACGCCGTGTAGTTGCCGGCGTTCCCGACGGGAACGATGTGGATGTCGGGGGCGTCGCCGAGCACCTCCACGACCTCGAAGGCGGCGGTCTTCTGGCCCTCGATGCGGTCGTTGTTCACCGAGTTGACCAGGTGCACGGGGTAGTTCGCCGCGAGTTCGCGGGCGATGTCGAGGCAGTCGTCGAAATTGCCGCGGATCTGCAACAGCTCGGCGTTGTGGGCGATCGCCTGGGCGAGCTTGCCCATCGCGATCTTGCCCTCTGGCACGAGCACCGCGGCGGTGATCCCGGCGTGGGTGGCATAAGCGGCAGCCGACGCCGAGGTGTTGCCGGTCGAGGCGCAGATGACGGCCTTGGCGCCGGCCTCGACGGCTTTGGACACCGCCATGGTCATGCCGCGGTCCTTGAACGACCCAGTGGGGTTCATGCCCTCGTACTTCACCCAGACGTTCGCGCCGGTGCGGGCCGAGAGGGCCGGTGCGGGGATGAGGGGCGTGCCGCCCTCGCCGAGAGTGATGATCGGGGTGGCGTCCGAGATATCGAGACGGTCTGCATACTCGCGGAGGACTCCGCGCCACTGATGGGCCATTATGAACCTTCTACTCTCAGTACGGAGGTGACCCGCACGACGACATCGCTCGACTCGAGTTCGAGAACGGTCGCCGCGAGATCGGCTTCGGATGCCTCGTGCGTGCCAATAACAAGGGTAGCGGTGGGCATGGAGGTGTTCACGCCACCATAGACGGACTGGGTGAGCGTTTCGACCGACACCCCATGCTCGCTGAAGAGCGCGGCGACCACCGCGAGTACCCCAGGAGCATCGACGACGCTGAGCGTGATCTGGTAGCGCGTGATGACGCGGGAGATGGGCAGAATGGGCAGGTTGGCGTGCGTCGACTCCGCGACACCCGGTCCGCCGATCACGTGGCGACGAGCGGCAGAGACGAGGTCGCCGAGCACAGCGGACGCGGTCTCGATGCCGCCGGCTCCGGCTCCGTAGAACATGAGATCCCCTGCGGCCTCTGCCTCGATGAACACCGCATTCTTGGCGCCATGGACGGCGGCGAGCGGATGATTGCGGGGAACCAGCGCGGGATAGACCCGGGCGGACACGCCCTCGACGCCGTCGGCATCCGTCAGTCGCTCGCAGATGGCGAGCAGCTTGACCACATAGCCGGCCTTGCGCGCCGCTTCCACCTGCTCGAGCGTTACGGCAGTGATGCCCTCGCGGTGCACGGACTCGAGCGGCACCGTCGTGTGGAAGGCGAGGCTCGCGAGGATCGCCGTCTTCTGGGCCGCGTCATAGCCCTCGATGTCGGCCGAGGGATCGGACTTTTCGGCATAGCCGAGCTCGGTCGCCGTCGCGAGGGCGGCCTCGAGGGACTCCCCCGCCGTGTCCATGCGATCAAGGATGAAGTTGGTTGTGCCGTTCACAATGCCGAGGATGCGCTTGATCCGGTCACCGGCGAGGCTGTCGCGCAGCGGACGGATGATCGGGATCGCCCCGGCGACGGCAGCCTCGTAGTACAGCTGCGCACCGACCTGCTCCGCGGCCTCGAAGAGCTCGGGACCGTGGGTCGCAAGCAGGGCCTTGTTGCCGGTGATGACATCCGCGCCGGAGTTGAGGGCCTGCAAAATGAGCGTGCGGGCCGGTTCAAGACCGCCCATCAGCTCGATCACGATATCGGCGCCGAGGATGAGGGACTCGGCATCCGTCGTCAGGAGTTCTTTCGGGATCTCGGTGGTGCGCTTCGCCCCGAGGTCGCGCACGGCAACGCCCACGAGTTCGAGCCCCGCCCCCGCACGGTTGGCGAGTTCCGGGCCGTGCTCGAGCAGCAGTGCCGCCACCTGGGCACCGACCGATCCGGCGCCGAGAAGTGCCACTCGCAGGTTGCGGTATTCGATCATCGTGCTCCTTGTTCAGTGGCGCCGGTCGGTGCAGTGACGTCATCAGGGCGTATTCCAGCATCGCGCGACAGCAGGTCGGCCTCGGTCTCGCCGCGCACGATTACCCGGGCGACCCCGTCGCGCACAGCGACGACTGCGGGGCGGGCGAGGTAGTTGTAGTTGTTGGCCATTGCCCAGCCGTAGGCGCCGGTGGCTGGCACGGCAAGCAGGTCGCCGGGGGCGACATCCCCTGGCAAGTAGTCGGCGAGCACCACGATGTCGCCACTCTCGCAGTGCTTGCCGGCGACCCGCACGAGGGCGGGTTGCACCGTCGAGACGCGGTTTGCCAAGCGCACAGAATAGTCGGCGGCATAGAGGGCGGTGCGGATGTTGTCGCTCATACCCCCATCGACGCTCACGTATTTGCGGATCGCAGTGCCCAAATGCGGCAGCGTCACCTCGACGTCCTTGATCGTGCCCACTTGGTAGAGGGTGAAGGTAGACGGTCCGACGATCGACCGACCGGGCTCTACGGCGACCACGGGAACCGGGATGCCGAGTCTCGCGCACTCGCTCGCGACAATATCCGCGAACCTGGCCGCGATCTCGGGCATGGGGAGGGCGGTATCGACGGAGGTGTAGGCAATACCGAATCCGCCGCCGAGATTGAGCTCGGGAATCGGGCCGCCGGAGAGCAGTTCGGCGTGAAGGGCGAGCAAGCGCTTCGCGGACTCGACGAAGCCGTCGGACTCGAAGATCTGCGATCCGATGTGCGAGTGCAGGCCGAGGAAGCGCAGCGAGTCATGGAATCGGATGCGGGCGACCGCATCGGGCGCATCGGCGAGCGTGATGCCGAACTTCTGGTCTTCGCGAGCGGTCGCGAGGTATTCGTGCGTGTGGGCGTGCACCCCGCTGTTGAGGCGGAGGCGCACCGGCTGCACCCGGGAGTGGCGGGCCGCGGCATCCGCGATCCGCTCGATCTCGATGAGACTGTCGATCACGATCACGCCGACGCCCTCGCGCACCGCGCGATCGATTTCGGCACGCGACTTGTTATTGCCATGAAGGCCGAGGCGCGCGGGATCGACCCCCGCGGCGAGCGCCACCGCGAGCTCTCCCCCGCTGCAGACGTCAATGTAGAGCCCCGCTTCGGTCACCCAGCGGGCGATCTCGGTGCAGAGAAACGCTTTGCCGGCATAGTAGACCTTCGCGGCCGATCCCACGCGCCCGAACTCCCGGTCAAAGCACGCTCGGACTTCGGCGGCGCGCACTCGCACGTCCGCTTCATCCATGACGTAGAGCGGCGTACCGAATTCGGCAGCGAGAGTGGATGCGGAGACACCGGCCACCTCGAGCATCCCGGATGCCGCCCGCGTCGAATTCTGCGACCACACGGTCGCGGGCAGTTCGTTCGCGTCGGCGGGAGGGAGAAGCCACGCCGGGGCGAGCGGATTCGCGGTCACGCGCACACGCCTTTGGTGGTGAGGAGCGCCGTGCTGAGGGTGACCGATCGACCGGAGACGGCCAGCTCGAGGGAGGATCCCTTTACGGTCACAGAATCGAGGGGAAGCTGCTTCGGAAGGTACTTGGCCACACACACTTTCTGGGTTGCGAGGAGCGGATCGGCGAGCGCTCCGAAGGTCGACCGCAGTGCGGCCGGCGTCAGCGTTGCACCGTTCACCACGAGGGACTTGGGGGTCAGCGCCAGTTGGCCGCCAACCGCCGAAGGCACAAAAGCGATCGCTACGGGCACAGTGACGCCGAGCGCGGTCACTGTTGTGCCGACCTGAACAGCCCCGGAGCCGATTGTCACCGAGCTCACCGGCAGGCCGGTGAATCCGGCGAAGAGTTTGGTGAGTTCGCCCTGGCCTGCGATGAAGACAACGCGCGCACTGTCGATCGGCTGCGACTGCTTGATCGGGATACCGCTGGCCGTGAGAATGGCTTTGCCGCTGAGGTCACCGACGCCGAGCTTGTCTATTGCGACATCCACTCGCTCGAATTTGCCGGTCGCAGCCTGATACAGCACCGAGGTGCCGCCGACGGTCACCTTCACCGGGGTCGACTCCGGAAGGGCGAGAGAGCTGCGTGCCTTTGCCTCGATCAACTTGCCGACGTAGCCCCGCGCCACGTTGTCAAGCACGACTCCGCCGGTGATGACGATCACTAGAAAAATACCGAAACCAATCCAGCCGCGGCCGCGATGCCGGACAATCTCCGTCTCGACGAAGCCGAAGGGATCAGACTCGGATGCGTCCAGTTCGGGGTTGTTCAGCGCAGAGTCTTCCGGATACTCGCGCCCCGATCGGCCCAGGTTCCAGTCGTAGGGCTCGCCGTCTTGTCGTGCCATGCCCTACATCCGCTCCGGGGCCGAGACACCGAGAAGGCCGAGAGCGTTGCGAAGCACCGTGCCGGTAGCGTCGTTCAGCCAGAGGCGGGTGCGATGGAGATCGGTCACCGTTTCGTCGCCAAGGGGGGTGACCCGACAGTTGTCATACCAGCGGTGGTAGGCACCGGCGAGTTCCTCGGCGTAGCGTGCGACCCGGTGCGGCTCGCGAAGCTCTGCGGCCTGGGTAACGATGCGGGGGAACTCGGCGAGGACACCGAGCAGGCTGCTTTCGGTCTCATGCGTGAGCAAAGAGGCGTCGAAGACGCTGCGATCGACTCCGCTGTCCCCCGCGTTGCGGGCAACAGACCGGGTACGAGCGTACGCGTACTGCACGTAAAACACCGGATTGTCGTTAGTGCGCTTGGTCACCAGGTCGAGATCGATATCGAGCTGCGAGTCGCTGGAGGAGCGCACGAGCGCGTAGCGCGCAGCATCCACACCCACGGCCTCGACAAGATCTTCGAGCACCACGACAGTGCCGGCACGCTTACTCATGCGCTGCGGCGTGCCGTCTTTGAGCAGGTTGACCATCTGGCCGATGAGAATCTCGAGGTTAACCCGCGGAGTGTCGCCGAAGGCTGCCGTCATGGCCATGAGGCGCTGCACGTAACCGTGATGGTCTGCACCCAGCATGATCAGATTGCGCTCGAAGCCACGCTCGCGCTTGTTCAGGTAGTAGGCCAGATCACCCGAGATGTAGGCGCCCTCGCCGTCACTCTTGATGACGACCCGGTCTTTGTCGTCGCCGAATTCGGTGGTGCGCAGCCACGTCGCGCCGTCGGATTCATAGATGTGACCGAGATCGTTCAATTTTGCGATCGCCTTCTCGACGTCGCCGTTCTCGTGCAGGGTGTTCTCGTGGAAATAGACGTCAAAGTCGACACCGAACTCGTGAAGGCTGTTCTTTATGTCGCCGAACATGAGGTCGACGCCGATGGCGCGGAATACCTCCTGCTGGGCATCCCGCGGCAGCGTAGCGAGGTCGGCGGGAGCGATCTCTACGACCCGCGCGGTGATGTCGGAGATGTATTGCCCGCCGTATCCGTCTTCCGGAGTCGGCTCACCGAGGTGGCTCGCCAACAGGCTGCGGGCGAACCGGTCGATCTGGCCGCCGTGGTCGTTGAAGTAGTACTCGCGGGTGACGATCCCGGCCTCGGCCTGAAAGATGCGCGCGAGGCTGTCGCCGACGGCGGCCCAGCGCACTCCGCCAAGGTGGATCGGTCCGGTCGGGTTCGCCGACACGAACTCAAGGTTGATCGTCACACCCTCGTACAGGGTGCCGTTGCCGTAAGCCGCGCCCTGCTCGACGATCGCTTTGGCGAGTGCGCCGGCCGCTGCAGCGTCGAGGCTGATGTTGAGGAAGCCGGGGCCCGCGACATCCACTGCCGACACGCCATCGATCGAGCGGATGCCCTTGGCCAGCTCGAGAGCGAACTCCCGTGGGTTCACCCCCACTTGCTTCGCGAGCTTCATGGCGATGTTGGACGCCCAGTCGCCGTGGTCCCGATTCTTGGGGCGTTCGACCTTGACGTCGTCGAGCGACAGGCTCGAGGCATCCGCACCGCGCCGTTTGAGCGCGCCGCTGACGATAGCGAGCAGCTGGGCGGAGAGTTCGGCGGGAGTCACGAGCAGCAATTCTACGGGAGAGGGCAGGTTCCCCGGCTGGCGCGCCCCGCGGTGCGATCGACGGGATTGGGCGAAGATGGGTTCACGCACATCAGGGGGCTTCTCGCACTATGAATAACATCGCCGACTCTCGACTGCGGTCGACAATCATTGTGGTCGCGCTCGCAGCGACAGTGACGCTCGGGCTCGCCGGATGCGTTCCGAAGCCGGGCGTGTCTGCCAGCCCGAAACCGAGCAGCTCGTCGCATTCCAGCGCACCCGGGCCGAGCGTTTCGCCGTCGGCCAATGCGACTCCGTCGTCTAGCCCCTCGACGCCCGCTGCGGCCACGCCAACGAAGATCCCCTGCGACACGCTCGTCTCGGCCCAGGTGGTCTACGATTTCAATCCCAATTTCGGGCTCGACAGCGGATTTTCCCCCAAGTCGGGCACCGCCGCGGCAACCGCGGTCGCTGATAAGGGCACCGCGTGCAGCTGGCTCAACCAGACCAGCTCTGACACCATCGCTATCGCTGTCGCCCGGCCCGCCGCTGCGGAATTCGCTTCGCTAAAAACGACCGCCGCGACGGGAACTGCGGTGCCAGGACTCGGCGATGCGGCCCACTTCTCGACGAGTGGCGGAGTCGGGCGGGTCGACGTGTTCCGCGGGGCATACTGGCTGGTCGCGACATCCGTCTACTTCGGATCCGCCACAGATTTTGGATCAGGCACCGATGCGAACAAACTCGTCACCGCCGCCCTCGGCGCACTGAAGTAAGCATTAGCGCAGCTGCACCTGCTGCTGAAAGTCATCCGTCGGCAGCTCGTCGACGATGGCCAGCACCTGCAGGTCGAGCAGGGTGAGGTTGGCCCAGTGGTTGGTGAGGAAGGCGATGTCTGCCGCATCCCGGCCGGTGGAGATGCGGAGAAGGCTTTGTCGTGGGGCGAGTCTCGTGGCATCGACCACCTGCCAGCTGCCGTCGATGAACGCCTCGGCGACCGCGTGGAAGTCCATCGGGCTGAGGCCTGGCGCGTAGACGGCGGCCATGCGGGCGGGTACGTTGAGCGCGCGCAGCAGAGCAATTACGAGATGGGCGTAGTCCCGGCAGACTCCCTGGCGGGCGAGAAGAGTACCCACCGAGCCGTCTATGACACGACTCGATCCCCGAACGTAATAGAGGCGATCGTGCACCCAGGAGCTGACGGCCGAGAGCAGCTCAAGACCGCTGAGGCCCCGGAATTCGGATGACGCGGTCGGCAACAGCGTTCGGACTCGCAATAGCGACTCGGACGCAGATAGATGATCGGGTCGAGGTCGTCGACCGGGGCCGAGACAGCCTGCCCGATCACCTGTGCCGCATAGTCGATGGTCAGACGACCCCCGCCGCTGACCAGCTGGTGCAGTCGTGACCCGTGACGATCGACGAGTTCGTTTGGGTTCAGCGGGACGCCCTCGAGGCGGATGTCGAGGCGCTCGGACAAGAGAGTGGCGCCCTCAGCGACGGCAAGGCTCAGCACCATGTTGGTGCGTCCGGCGATGTCGAGTTCGAGGCGGGCAGTGACGTTACGGAGCATGCGCTGATCCTGCCATGCGGCTGTTACCACCGGATGTCGCTTGGCGTGCCCTGGCCGGTCTCGGGTATTCCGGGCTTCTTCCCGGTGGAGACAACCGGGCCACAGACCCTACGGCCAGAGCAGGTCGCGCACCCAGCCGTTTCCGTCTTGTCGATAGCGCAGGCGCAACTGGTCCCGCTCGCGGGCGGCTTGCCAGAATTCGAACTCCACCGGCCGCACGAGGTAGGCCTGCCATTCGTCGGGGACGTAGTCGGGATCGGCGTCGATGCGCTCGCGAGCCGCAGCAACCACGGACTCGTATTCCGCGTCCGTCGCTGGCAGCGGCTCGCTCTGCTGCCCGCCTGCGGCAATCGCCCGGGCGTTGGGATGCCGTTTGAGAAAGTCGATGCGGGCAAGCTCGCGCGAGCCCGGCTCCACGTCGCCCACCACTCGGATCTGCCGCCCCTGTTCCCGCCAATACAGCAGGAGGGCCGCGCGCGGATTCTGAACGAGATCGCGCCCCTTGGGACTCGACGACAGGGTGGCGAACCACAGGCCCTCCGGCGTCACGTCTTTGAGAAGCAGAGTGCGGGTGGATGGTGCACCCTCGCTACTCACCGTGGCAATGGCCATGGCGTGGGGCTGCGACACCCCGGAGTCGAGGGCGAAGCCCAGCCATTCTGTGAGCAGCGAGGTCGGGTCCGCGGGGGCGGCATCCGTGTCGAAAGTCGGCAGTTGGCCGCTGAAGACGGGCAGCGCCCGCAGTCGTTCACGCCAGGAGGAATCGGTCATGCAACCAGCCTACGTTTCGACCCGACCGTGCGGCTGGCAGCGGGCTGGTAACGTAGACGTGCACTTGGGCCCCCATAGCTCAGGGGATAGAGCACTGCCCTCCGGAGGCAGGGGCGGCAGTTCGAATCTGCCTGGGGGCACCACTGCCGCGTGCCACGTCATTCCGGATTGTGACAGCTGTTCCGGACAAGCGGACCTGTGGAGGCTTCTGCCGCACCACTGGGGACCTCGTCGTGTCGCGCTTGACGCACCTGAGCGCGAAGCCTCCCGGGCAGGGCATCGGGCATGACGACCAATGTTGAGTGGTACGCTATCGAGTACTACTTACCGGAGGCGACCATGTCGGCAATCACCGCGACCGAAGCACGAAAGAACCTGTTCGGGCTCATCCAGCAGGTGAACGACGACCACACCGTCGTCGAGGTCGTGTCCCGGCATGGAAACGCGGTCATCGTGTCGAAGGACGACTACGACGCGATGACCGAGACGGCCTACCTGTTGCGGAACCCCGCAAGCGCGGAGCGATTGCTTGCAGCGATCGATCGCGCTCGGCGAGGCGAGTTCGAGCAGCACGACCTCCTGGACGCGTGACACGCACGATCGCCTTCGACCAGAACGGGTGGGAGGACTACGTCTACTGGCAGACCCAAGACCGCAAGACCCTCAAACGCATCAACCAGCTGATCACCGAGTCGCTGCGCGATCCATTCGCTGGTATCGGCAAACCCGAGCCCCTCAAACACATCCTTTCCGGCGCGTGGTCGCGCCGGATCGACGACGCTAACCGCTTGGTCTACTACGTCACTGACGATCACATTGTCATCCTGCAGGCCCGCGAACATTACTGATCTCAGCTCTATGCTCCCCGCACAATGCAGCCACGGCAGCCCCGTGGCAACAGAATGGCAACAACTGAGCAACTCACGGGGATGTCGAGCGCATCCGAGGTCACTCCAAAACCTCGCAAATAGGCCGAAGTTGGGGCGTTTTCCGTCCACGGCGCGCCTCGCTTGCGCCCTCCGGAGGCAGGGGCGGTAGTTCGAATCTGCCTCTGGGCACCGCTGTCGCGTGCCATGTCATTTCGAATTTTGACGCCTATTCCGGACAAGCGGATCTATGGAGGATTCTGCCGAACTGCCGGGGCAACTACCGTGTCGCGTTTGATGCACCTGAGCGCGAAGCCTTTCCGAGCAGGGCATCGGGCATGACGACCAATCCGCACCGACGCTCCCCCAAGAGCTGCTTACCTATTGCCGCCTACCGTTCGGCGTGCGGGAGCCAACCGCGAGAATTTCCCGCTGGGGGCGTCTGCCCTTAAGCTACAAGGTTTTGTCCGTTTAGGAGAGGTCATTTCCCGATGCTCACGCTTCGTCCTTGGAACCAACCGAATGATACCGTTACGGTGCAGCAACTCGTCAGTCAGCTGTGGCCGCTCGCCGTGCACCCTGGTGGCCTGGGCTGGGAGGCGGCGAGCGAACAACTCCCTAGGAACACGATGCTCGCTGAGCGAGATGGGCGCATCGTTGGATGGGCCGGCGTCACCGATGGTGACCTGACAGTGCAAGCTACTCCCGACGACCACGATGCCGCATCGTCACTCTTGGAATGGGCCATCGAACAGGCGAAAGACGGAAAGCTGAGCATCGTTGTCTTCGACGGTGAGCCCGGTTTACAGGAGCTGGTATCTGAATTTGGCTTCGCACGCAGGGAGGGGGCCGCCGCCTTCGGAGGAATGTTCCGCAAGGCAACACCAGAGGGACCGGTTCTCCCGAGCGGGTACCGCATTCGCGGAGTGCGCGACGGCGAAGAGAAAGAGCGCGTTGCCATCCATCGGGTGGCGTGGCGGCCGGCCACCATGCCTTGGCCAGACGGCAGCACCTACTCAGTGGATCCCGCTTTGACCAGCCGATTCACTGATGCGCACTTCGAACAGGTTCGTCGGGCGTGGCTGTATGACCAGCAGCTCGACTTCGTCGTCGAGGCCCCAGACGGAACACTCGCCGCATGCTGCACCGCATGGTGGGATCCCACAATCGGCTGTGCCGAAATCGAACCGCTCGGTGTGGCACCGGAGCACCGCAGGAAGGGACTGGCCACGGCACTGTGCATGGAGGTGTGTGCGCAGGTCGCAATCCGGGGAGGCATTGAGGTGTTCATCAACACCGCACCCAACGACGACTACCCGGCACCGCCAGCAACCTACCTGTCCGCCGGATTCATCGTCAGGGACCGCGGCAACTACTACGACCGACGCGCGCCACTGCTTCGCTGAATCGTCCTCAGTCGCGGCATTCGACTCTCTGCTCCTCAAGCTCAGTTAGGAGCGCACCGGTTGGCATCCTGCCTGCGGGGTGGTTCTCGGTCTGATCGCGATCGCTCGTTACCGTTGAGGTGATGAAACATCTGGTGATCGTTGCTCCCTGGGAACCACTCACCGTTGGCACAAGTTTCACGACATCACAATTTCCCCTTCATGTGACCCTGGTGCCACCGTTCCACGTCGATTGTGAGTTGCCAACGCTCCTTACCGCTGTGAAAGCGGCCTCGCGCAAGACCGAACGCCTGCTCGCCGAGGTCATTGGGCATGAACAGTTCGGCCCCGATGCGAACATCACTGTCGCTCTGATTCGTCCCACTGAATCCATCTTGAACGCACACTCGCGACTGACCGAAGCGCTCAGGCCGCTCGGATGGGCAGCCAAGGAGCCGCATTACAACGGCGAACGGTTTCGGCCGCACATCGCCGCCACTGACGACAGACATCTCCGTTTGGGCGAGCAGTTCCCCCTCAACCAGATCGCAGTCGTAGAGATGCTCGACCCACCCACCGTTCTCGCCACCTACAGGCTTACCGACTCCCCAACAAAGGAGTGACCCTCGTCATCCGCTCGCGAATCCGCTTGACGTTCCCACGCGACACAGCGTCGGCGCCCACTGCAGGTGGGGGCGATCGCGGGTAATTTGTCCCGCTAGAGGTCGGCGAATTCAGTCCGTCTGCTGCACGGTGGGGGTCATCGCTCGTCGGGTGTGAGCGGCCAATTCGACAGGGGCGCCGCCCAGCCGGGGCGCTTGATGAGGCAGAACGGGTGTCCGGCCGGATCGGCGAACACGTCCTCGCCGTCGAGCTTTCTCGCGCCGAGCGCAAGGACGCGCGCCATGGCCTCGGCGATGCTCTCGACCATGATGTCCAGGTGCATCTGTTGCGGGATGACCGGGCTTGGCCAGGTGGGTGGGCGATGATCGGGGGCGAGTTGAAATGCCAGCCCGGATGTCGTGTCGTTCTCCGCGACCACGACGAAGTCTTCGCTGTCGTAGGTGATGGGCTGGCCCAACAGTTCCGAATAGAACCTCGCGAGAGATCGAGGATCTGGACAATCGAGGATGACGTGGTGAATTCGTCCGAGCATGCTCTTATGGTCTCGCTAGTGACGGAATGCCGCCAGGCCTTCTTACGTCAGCGACGATGACGCGGGTCCCGCAGGCCGTTCCCCGCTGTCACGGCGTCGATGCGCTCCGCGGTTGGTAGGTCGGGCATGAGATCTGTCGCGGTAGCCGTCCGGCTTGCCGGCGCTGCGTGCGGCCGTGTTGGGGACGCGTAGAAAATGCTCAGGCGAGCAGGCTCAGCACGGCTTCGGCGAACGCTTTCGGATTCTCCTGAGGAACGTTGTGTCCAATACCCGGGAGGACTCTATGGTCATAAGGGCCGGTGAAATACTCTCGGTCCTCTTCTGCGCTGGGTCCGCCCACACCGTCGTCCCCGCTTTCGAGCACGACTGTTGGAACGGTGATCTGAGGCTCTTGCGCGATCAGGTCTTCGAGTCCCTGGTACTGAGGGTCGCCCTCGACGAGTCCGTAACGGTGGCGGTAGGAGTGGATGACGACGTCAACGAAGTCGGGGTTGTGCAGGCTCGGTGCGCTCGCGAGAAACGCCTGGGATGCGCCACGCCACGTCGGTGACCAAGTGCGCCACAGCAGCTCGCACAGCTCGTCACGGTTTCGGTCGAGTCCACGACGCCCTCGCTCCGACTGAAAGTAATACTGATACCAATAGGTGCGCTCCCATTCCGGGTCGGCAGGCTCGCCGGCAGACGCGATATTTTGCATGTTGTAGCCACCTACCGAGACGAGCCCGGCGACACGTCCAGGTTCCAGCGCGGCTGCGATGCACGCGGCCCGGCCGCCCCAGTCGTAACCCCCGACGACCGCTTTCTCGATGGTGAGAGCATCCATGAAGTCGATAAGGTCCTGCCCGAGAGCGCCTTGTTGTCCTGAGCGGATCGTCGTGTCATCGAGGAAACGAGTGGGGCCGAAGCCGCGAAGGTAGGGCGCGAGTACGAACGCGTCTTGGTTGGCGAGGAGCGGAGCGACCTCGTCGAAAGCTCGAATGTCGTAAGGGAACCCG
>JANYEI010000026.1 GCA_025363205.1 Frigoribacterium sp. | reverse complement strand
CCGTTCGCGCTCCATCGGCGTCTCGAACTTCGACCCCGCTGACCTCGAGTCGCTGATCCGTGCGACCGACGTGACACCCCACGCGAACCAAATCCGCTACTTCGTCGGCTACACGCAAAAAGAAACTGTCGACTACTGCCGGGAGCGAGACATCCTGGTCGAAGGCTACTCGCCCCTCGCCACGGGCGCGATCCTCGACGATGAGAACGTGCACGGGATCGCAGCGAAGTATGGGAAGTCGGTGGCCCAGATTTGCATTCGCTACCTGCTGGAGAAAAACATCCTTCCGCTGCCGAAAACGACGACGCCCGGCCGCATGATCGAGAACGCCGACGTTGACTTCACGATCTCGTCCGATGACCTCAAGGCACTCGACGCATTGATCGACACCGCGCCCTAAGGTCTGCTGATCAGCGTCACGCCGACGGCCGATCGAACTCATCGACCATGCCGACACAAACTGGCGTGTGACACGACTTCAGCCGCACCGGCCAACAGGGGCCATCGACGCACCATCCCTCGCTGTGCACGCCTCGACCCACAATGAGAGTGAGCGGCGGACCCGTCAGTCGGATTCACCACCCTGTTCCCGTAGGTCACAAGACGGAGTTTCTTGTCTGCGCGGTTCCGGCGACGCCCAGGTCATCATGACGCGGAAATCGCGGCTCCGACGTTCTTCGAGCACCAGGTAATCAGAGGCAAGACTGCCGTCCACGTTGCTCGGATCGTGTCCGGTGCCGCCCCCGGAGGAAGCCGTTTCACGGCCGCATAGTGCTGCAGCCGGAGCAGCTCGATTGCGGGGTGGTCCCGGTCGAAGCCGCGCGGGGCTGTTTTCAACGACGGCCCCGCTACCTCAAAATCGCCCCGCGTGAGTTCGCCCAGGATGTCGCCGAGATGCTTCCCGACTAACGGTTGGCCGTCAATGGCGTGACGGGCCCTGGCCAGCTGGTCACGGCTGGGAGCGTATAGCCCTCCACCGACCTCGAGCCCGGTGGCACTCAGGCTCAAGTACACCCCGCCCACGTCGCCCGCCCACATGCTCGCCGTGGTCTTGTAGGGCGACTTGTCCGCGCTGAACCGAACATCCCGGTTGGGCCGCATCACCCGACCAGGACCGTATGTGTCTTGCACCTCGCCAAGCAAATCCTCGAGAGGTTGCCGGATGCTCGCGATGTACTCGTCACGATGCGCCTCGAAAAACGTCTTCGTGTTGTCTTCCGCCAAGCCGGACAGAAAACCGCTGGCGTCTGCGCCGAACCCTGTGAACGTCATAAACAGCATCTTCCTCCCTGCCGAGTAAACGAGCCTGAGAAGGATGACGGCGCCAAGGGTGACACCGACCAACGGAGTCGGAGAGTTGACGATTGAGGCTCCCGTCGCGCTGACCGCTACGGGATCCACACCGTCTCGGTGGAGACGCTGCCCCTCGATACCATGCCCGCCATCGACGCCCGGAGCCCGGGCACAGTCGTGACCGCCGTCGGCTCAGGACGCCAGCCACTCCCGCACGTGGCGCGTCATGAATTCCAGGTCGTCGGGGATGCCGGCGGGACTTCCGGCACGGTGGCCCCAGATGCTCGGGATGACAGCGAGCTTGCCGTGACGCAGGTGCTCCAGTTCGGCCTCGTTGTCGGCGACGCGGAAATAAAGGTCGGTCTCGCTCGGCATGAGGAGGACGCGGGCCTGGATCCCGGCGAGGGCCGCGGCGAGGTCGCCCTCGTACACCGCTCCCCGGCTAATGTCGGCCTCCTGCCAGGTGACCGCCCCGGCGTAGAGGTTCGCCGCGTGATTCTCGCCGAACGCCTCCTCCCAATCGGTGCGGAGGAACGTCTCAAGGTCGGGCGCGCCGAGGGCCGTCTCGAACAGGCGCTCACGGTAGAAGTCCTGGCTGAGGCCCCAGCCCGCGTAGACGTGCCCGAATGCCTTGAGCGCCGCGGCCGGCTCGGCGCTGAAGCGTCCACCGCCCAGGTGCTCCGGCGCCGCCTCGAGGATGCGGAGCAACCCCGAGAGAAAGACACGATTGTGGATCGACGTGCGGCTGCTCCCGCAGACCACGATCGCGCGCTCAACGAACTCCGGGAACAGCGCCGCCCAGTGGTAGGCCTGGCCCGCGCCCATCGAGAAGCCGTAGGAGGCCGCGACTCGCGTCACGCCGAAGAACTCCGTCAGGAGGCGGTACTGGGCCCGGACGTTGTCGGCCATCGTGACCGCAGCCGGGTAGTCATCGGTGTTCGACGGGCTCGACGAGAACCCGTTCGAGAACATATCGGGCACGATGATGAACCACTCGGTCGGGTCGAGGACACCCTCGGGGCCGATCAGCCAGGCCAGGTCGTCGTGCGTGGCGGTGTAGCTGCACGGGTAGACGATCACATTGTCGCGGGCATCATTCAACGTTCCGTGCGCCTGCCACGTCAGTTGCGCATCCTGAATCGTTCCGCCAAGTTCGACGTCGAGGTCACCGAGCGAGAAGACGCCGTCGGTGACGGGCCAGGCGGCGGTCACCGCAGGATTCCTTCGCGGTGCACCGCGAGGGCAGTCGCTTTGTCGATGTCATGGAGAACGCTCATCCAGGTAACCCTACTGTCCAGGTCATCACCCGTCGCCATGTTGAGGTCGGCATAAAAGCCGAACCCTCAGCGATTATTTCGGAGCAGTCCCACTTCACAAGTGGGCGGCGCCTCTACTTTGGGCGGCGTGTTCTGCTTGGAGGATGGCGTATCCGTCGAGGGTGATCCATTCGTTTTTGAAGAATTCAACGTCTATCTGGCTCGACTCCTTCCTCATGCCGACGCCGCGAAGAAGTCGGGCGACGGGGCTGTTGCGGGCGTCGCAGTTGGCTGTGACCCGGTGAGCATTTGCGGTGGTGAAGAGGTGATCAAGCATTCGTTTGAGTACTTCGGTGGCCATACCGTTGTGCTGGCTCGCGGTCACGAGGGTGATTCCGAGTTCGAAGGTATCGGGCAGGTCGGTCAGGGCGTGGACGGCCACGTCGCCCTGCAGTTTTCCGGAGCCGAGATCATGAATGGCGAGTTGGAGCCACTCTCCACGATCAGGAAGGTCGGAAGACGGTTGGGATGCGATCAGCTGCGCTGCTTCCACGTCGCTGTAGGTGGGCTCCCAGCCTTGCCAGCGAGCAACATCCGGATCCTGCCGGTAGGCAACGAATCCGGCCGCGTCATCGGCGCCAAGCGGAGCGATGGACAGTCTTGACGTCGTCAGTGGGTAGGTCATCGAATGAAATGTACTCGATGAATGAGTCCTGATGGTCGTGGGCGATGAGGCATCGTTTATTGGTGCTCCGATGAGCCAGTTGTGCCATATTCAGGCGACCCCGGAGTAGACGCCGGGGATGGTGCGTCCGCCGTGGTCTTCGAGGGCGAGTTTCCCAAAACCCCGGTTTCTCGTCTTTCCGGTCGGGTCGGATCAGTTCGGCTTCATGTTCGCCGGTGACGAACGCTTCGAGTGTTTTCCTGCGAAGCCTGTATCGCCGACGATGAGCTGCCCCGGGCAGATCAGGTGGCGGCGGAATCCCCAGAAGTAGCGGGCATGCCCCGCCGGGGACTCACTCACCTGGCGAGCTACAGCTACAGCTACAGCTACAGCTACAGCTACAGCACCAACCGCGGGCAGGCCGCCCGCGAGACGCAGATGTACATCACGGCATTCTGCTGCTGCTCGAGCGGGGTGAGGATCGAGTCACGGTGGTCGACCTCACTGTCGAACACCGGTGCCGCGAGCGGCTTGGCCTCGAAATGCTCGATGTGCAGCGGATGCCCGCCGGCCGATGCCTCCACAGCCTCGACGAATCGCGCGGGTCCGCAAGCGTAGATCGTGGTCATCGGGTCTAGCGAGCCGATAAGCGCCGCGACATCCAACCGCCGTGAGCGACTCGTGGAGCCACAGCGATCCACCCCGGCCGGACGGCTCACGCAAGACCGCGATGCGCCAGGTCGACGCATCCGCCAACGAAGACGGCACGGGGGCTGATGCGGGATGAAGGAGTGAATACTGGCGCTCGTCGCCTGACGGCAGCACGAGGGCGAGACGCGCGCCGGCCGCGACATTCTCCGGCTTCTCTGTTTTTACGCTGGCTGAGAAATGGATGATACAGGTCGGTGCTCGCCGTGAGCTGGTCTATCGTGAAGAGTTGAACTTCGCACTACCGGCAAATGTGACTGCCGATGAGTTTGGCCTCACGGCCGTTCGGGCAATCGGCGGCAATGACGGGGTCCTCCTCACGGTAAGAGCGCGAGCCATCCTGCAATATGGCAGCGGTCAAAGTACCCAACGGGACCCGATGCAATACAGGGAAACGACGCCGTTACCTGCCGGAAACGGGGCATGTCTAGATTCGACGGCGTAGACGGTATCAATAGTTTGTGAGCGACCAACCCATCGATGCGATGGTGGCCCACTCCAGCAGTTCGGGGAAGGTGCAGCGCCGTGTCATGCCTGCCCCGCCGGCTGTCCCAGCTGACTAACGCGACGCTCGCGGATGGATCGCACGTGGATGTCGCCCTCGACGGCCCGGTCGTGAGTGGGGTGTTCCCGCCGGGGCGTCTCGGTGAACGCAGCGACGGCACCAGCCTGGACCTGGCGAATTTCCTGCTGCTCACCGCCCCAGCCGAACCCCACGCGCATCTCGATAAGGCCCTCTCCTGGGATCTCATCGATCCGCCGATGGGTGATCTCGAACTCGCGATTGAGTCCTGGCGCGACTACTCCGCGGTGATGACCGTCGAGAGCATCACCGACCGGGCGCGCCACGCCGCCCTACTGCTGCTGCGTCAGGGCACGACGGCGGTGCGCACTCACGTGGACCTTCTGCCTGGCGACGACCCGATGCGCGGTGTTCGCGCCCTGGTGCGGGTGCGCGACGAGCTGAGTGAACTGATGGACATCGAGCTTGTCGCTCTCGCCGGCCCGTTCGTGCCAAGCGAACAGGTGGTCGAGGCGCTCGAACTCGGGGTCGACCTGGTGGGCGGCGCACCCCACCTCAGCGAAGACCCGATCGCCGACCTGCGGCGCCTCATCGGCATCGCCGAGCGCCACGGTGTCGGGGCCGACATCCACACCGACGAGAGCCTCACCGGTGCACCGACGCTCGGGGAGTACGCCCGACTGGTGCGCGACTGGACCGTGCCGGCATCCGCGGGGCACTGTGTGCGTCTTGGCACTCTCGAACCGACCGAGCTCGCCGCCGTGATTTCCGAGGTGCTCGCGAGTGATCTCGCAATCATCTCGCTCCCGATCACCAACCTCTATCTGCAGGGGTGGCAGCACCCGGTGGGCACCCCCCGTGGCCTCACGGCGCTGCGCGCGCTGCTGGATGCCGGAGTGCGGGTCGCCGCTGGCGCCGACAACGTGCGCGATCCCTTCAATCCGGTCGGGCGCAGCGATGCGCTCGAGACCGCGTCGCTGCTCGTTTCGGCCGGGCACCTCACTCTTGACGAGGCCTATGCCGCTGTGAGTTCCGGAGCCCGTTCGGTGATGTCGCTACCCGTCGCTGGTGTGCAGGTCGGGGCGGTTGCCGAACTCCTTGCCGTGCGCGGTAGCAACCTCTCGGATGTCATCGCCAACGCCTCCGCTGATCGTTTCGTCATCCACGCGGGCCGCCTCGTTGCGCAGAGCACCGTGACCTATGACGTCGCGTCACCGCGCTCCTCGCTCACTCCTTCCACCCCCTCCTTAGCTGAAACGAGGTGATGCCGAGCATGTCTGCCATTTCTCCCACGAAACCGTCGCGCTCCGCTGCATCCATGAGCACGTTGCTCGACTTCCGCAGTGTCGCAATGCGGTTTCCCAACGGAACCGTCGCGCTGAGCGGCATCGATCTCACCGTCAATCGGGGTGAGTTCGTCACCGTGGTCGGGCCGTCCGGCTGCGGCAAGTCCACCCTGCTGCGTATTGCCTCCGGGCTCGAAACCGCCTCGGAGGGCACCGCAGAGGTCGACACAAAACGTATCGGGTATGTGTTCCAGGATGCGACGCTTCTGCCGTGGCGCACGGTGCAGGACAACGTGGAGCTGCTCGCCGAACTCACCGGCATGAAGCCGAAGGAACGCCAAGTCAGGGCGCAGGAGGCTATCGAATTGGTCGGCCTCGGTGGCTTCGAGAAGAACCTGCCGAAGGAACTCTCCGGCGGCATGAAGATGCGCACCTCGCTCGCCCGCTCACTCACCCTCGAGCCCGAACTGTTCCTCTTCGATGAGCCGTTCGGAGCACTCGACGAGATCACGCGCGAGCGACTGAACGACGAGCTTCTTCGACTCTTCGTCGAGAAGCAGTTCGCCGGGCTTTTCATCACCCACTCGGTGTCCGAGGCCGTTTACCTGTCGACGAGGGTCGTGGTGATGTCCGGCCGCCCCGGCTCAATCGTCGGCACCTTCGACGTGCCGTTCCCGATGCCACGGGATCCGGACATCCGCTTCACAGCGGAGTTTGCTGAGCTGGTCGGCGAAGTCTCCCATGCGCTGCGCGAGGGGCACAGCTGATGAGCACGGCTTCCCTGATCGAATCCGCTGACACTGCCGCCGACCGCGCCGCATCTCCCCGGCGCCAGGACCGCCTCACCCGCTTCTACTCCCGGCGATCGTCGCAGTGGTGGCCGCCGCTGCTGGTCTTCGTGATTCTTGTTGGCCTCTGGTATCTCACGGCGCTGTATTACGACAAGACGGTGCAGCTGCCCTACCTGATCCCCTACCCGCACCTCGTGCTCACAATGTTCTACGGCGACCCGATTTTCACGCCGCTGCTGTACGCAGACCTGTTCAACACCACCCAGGTCGCGCTCACCGGTCTCGCCTGTGCCATCATCATCGGCGTGGGCTGGGCGACGCTGATGTCGCTGGCAAAATGGATCGAACGATCGCTTTATCCCTACGCGGTGATCCTGCAGTGCATCCCCATTCTTGCGCTGGTCCCCCTGATCGGGTCACTTTTCGGCTACGAATTTTTGTCCCGGGTGATCGTGGCCACCATCATCGCCATTTTCCCCCTGGTCTCTAACACGCTCTTCGGGCTGCAGTCCGTCGATCGGTCGCAGCGCGAGCTGTTTGAGCTGCAAGGGGCCGGACGATTCACCACCCTGGCAAAATTGCGCTTTCCCGCCGCGATGCCGTCGATCTTTCTCGGGTTACGCAATGCCGCCGGGCTCTCGGTGGTCGGGGCGATCGTCGGTGACCTGTTCTTCCAGCGCGGCACTCCGGGGCTCGGTGTTCTCATTCAAGTGGCCAACGCGCGGCTCAACGGGCCGGGCACCTTTGCGGCGATCATCATCGCCTCGCTCCTAGGTATTACTGTCTTTCTCTTTTTCGGCTGGCTCGCCCGGGTGGTCGTCGGCAAATGGTACGACTTCGGCTGATCCGCCCCACCGGTTTTCCCCGTACGCCCCGTCACAGCACACAGCACCCCATCGCACACAGCACCCCAACGCTCAGAGGAGCCGCAATGAATAGAACAGCCCTCCGCTCCACCATTGCCATCGGCATGGTGTTCACGGCAACAATCGCCCTGGCTGGGTGTGCCAGCGCCGCGCCGACCAGCGGCTCAGCCCCGACAGCCGCCGCCGGCTCCGTGGACCTTTCGAGTGTCTGCCCGGCCACGGTCACCATCCAAACCGACTGGAACCCCGAAGCCGATCACGGTCATCTCTATCAGCTGCTCGGGCCGAACCCGGTGATCAACGCCGACAACAAGTCCGTGAGTGGTGACCTTTTTGCCCGGGGTAAGTCGACCGGCGTAAAGGTGGAAATCCGCTCGGGGGGACCGGCAATCGGATTCTCCTCCGTGAGCTCGCAGCTCTACAAAGACAAAAAAATCACGCTCGGTTATGTCTCCACCGACGAGGCAGTGCAGGTCTCTGCCACTCTGCCGACGACCGCCGTGTTTGCCGAGAACGACATCTCCCCTCAGATGATCATGTGGGACCCGGCCAGCTACCCGAAGGTCACTACGATCAAGCAGCTCGGAGCGGCGCTGAAGGCGGATAGTGGCGTGGTGCGGTACTTCCAGAGCGCGGCATACATGGCCTATCTTCAGGGCTCCGGCATTCTTCCCGCGGCCCAGACCGACGGTTCCTACGATGGCGCCCCGGCCAAGTTCGTCACCGCGAAGGGCAAGGATGGCCAGCAGGGATTCGCCACCGCCGAGCCATACATCTACCAGCATGAGATTTCGGCGTGGGGCAAACCGCTGAGCTTTCAGCTGATCCACGACACCGGCTACCCGATCTACCCGGAAGCGATCTCGGTGCGTTCTGCCGAACTCGCCAAGCTCAGCCCGTGCCTCAAGAAGCTCGTGCCGGTGCTCCAGCAGGCCGACGTGGACTATATCTCGAAGCCGGCGACGACCAACAAGCTGGTAGTCGACCTCGTGACCGCCTACAACAATGGCTGGGTCTACTCCGCGAAGGTTGCCGACTTCGGCGTCAGCCAGATGAAGAAGCTGAAGATCGCCTCGAACGGATCCAACGCCTATGTCGGCGATATGGAAGAAGCACGGGTGCAGAAGGTTATCGACATTGACACCCCACTGTTCACCTCGACAGGCTCCACACCGAAGAGCGGGCTGAAGGCGACCGACCTCTTCACCAATGAATTCCTCGATACGTCGATCGGATTCTGATCAACCGATGATCAAAGACTCCCCCATCGCCGCACTCGAGGCCGAGTTGCGCGAACTCCTCGGCGACCGCGGCGTGAGCGTCGAACTCGCCGCCCGCCAGAGGGCCTCAACCGACGGCGCCCACCTCTCCCCCGTGATCAAGGAGCAACTGCCCCTCGGTCTTGCCGAGCTGGTGGCGTACCCGACGAGCGCGGAGCTGATCGCTGCCACCGTCGCGGCTGCCGTGCGCCACGGCATCCCGATCACTCCGCGCGGCAAGGGCACCGGAAACTACGGGCAGGCCATCCCGATGGCGGGCGGCCTGGTGCTCGACATGTCTCGGGCCCGCGCCATCGTCGAGGTCGGAGACGGATTCATCACCGCGGAAGCCGGTGCGGCGATGTCCGCGCTCGAGCAGGCGGCGAACACCGCCGGCCAACAGATTTTGATGTACCCCTCGACCGCCAACTCCTCACTCGGCGGTTTCCTCTCCGGAGGTTCCGGCGGCACCGGATCGATCAAGCACGGCTCCAACAGCGAGGGATTCGTTGCTGCACTCGACGTGGTTCATGCCGTGGCGGATGCCTCGCTCATACATGTCTCCGGTGAGTCCGCACAGCCCTATGTTCACAACTATGGCACCGCTGGCATCATCGCCAGGGCGACGGTGGTGACCGAGCCCCTGCAGGACTGGCGCGGGTTCTTCGCGAGCTTCGACAGCTTCGAACAGGCCCTCTCGGTGATTCGAGAGATCGGACGGCTTGAGCCGATTCCCCGACTGGTCTCGGCCGACCTCGCGTTGTTGGCGGCCGCTCTTCCACCCGATCCGGGCATCCCCGCTGACCGCGCGAGCCTTCGGGCGATCCTCGACCTCTCGACCGTTGCCGCGGCGACGGCCCTGGTTGAGGCGGCGGGCGGCCGGGTCGAAGACGTGCGCGAGGGTGCCCAGGCCACGATGAAGATCAGCATGATGTCGTACAACCACCCGATCGAGTTTCTGCAGAAGGCCTATCCCGACCGCTACTTCCACGTCGAGGTGAGCGGC
>JANYEI010000037.1 GCA_025363205.1 Frigoribacterium sp. | reverse complement strand
ACGCATGTGGACGCCCCGTACCACTTCGATGACGCGGCACCCAAGCTGGACGAGCTGCCGCTCGAGAGATTTGTGGGCACCGGTGTCGTCGTCGACGCTCGGGCCGCTGGCGCACGAGGGCGCATCGGCTGGGAGTATTTCCGGGCGCGCGAGGCCGAGCTGGTTCCCGGGGCGATCGTCTTGCTGCATACCGGCTGGAGCGCGCACTACGGCACCGCCCGGTACTTCGAGAACCCCTTCCTCGACGCCGACGCCTGCGCTCACCTGATTGCGTTGGGCATCCGCACCGTCGGCATTGATGCGCTTAACATCGACGAGACCCCCGACGATGAGCACCCGGGAGAGGGCTTTCCGGTGCACCACCTCCTCGCTGACGTGGCCGGAGTGATCAGTGAGAACCTGACCAACCTGCACTCGATCGACTTTGCCGAACCCTTCATTTCCCTTCTGCCGCTGGCCTTCGAGGCCGCTGATGGAGCACCGGTGCGCGCTGTCGCCCTCAATCTGTCCGTCTGAGCATCCGCTCTCTTTACGAAAGAATGCCAATGTCCCCCACACCCATCGGTCCCTCCGACGCGAGCGTCTCACCGCGCTATGCCGGAATTGCCACCTTCGCACGCCTGCCTCGCCTCGAGGATGTCGACCATGCAGACATCGTGGTGGTCGGCGTTCCCTTCGACAGCGGCGTCAGCTACCGTCCGGGAGCGAGGTTCGGGCCCGCGCATGTGCGCGAAGCTTCCCGCCTGCTTCGGCCCTACAACCCGGTGCAGGATGTTGAACCTTTTTCGACCCAGCAGATTGCCGATGCGGGCGACATAGCGGCAAACCCCTTCGACATTGCAGAGGCCGTCAAACAGATCGAGGAAGCAGCCACTCATCTGGGTACCGGTGACACCCGCCTGCTCACGATCGGCGGCGATCACACCATCGCCCTGCCGCTACTCCGGGCGGTCACCAAGAAGACCGGTCCGGTCGCGGTGCTGCACTTCGATGCCCACCTCGACACCTGGGACACCTACTTCGGCGCGCCGGTCACTCACGGCACCCCGTTCCGGCGCGCCTCCGAAGAGGGACTCATCGACCTCGAAGCGAGCCTGCACATCGGCATCCGCGGTCCGCTGTACAGCCAGCAGGACCTCACAGACGATGCCCGCCTCGGATTCGCCGTGATTGCGGCGCACGAGTTCGAGACCGCTGGCCTCGCGACGGTTATCAAGCGGATGCTCGCCCGTCTCGGTGATCGTCCCGTTTATGTGTCGGTGGACATCGACGTACTTGATCCCGCTCATGCGCCCGGTACGGGAACTCCGGAAGCGGGCGGACTGACCAGCCGGGAACTCCTCACGATTATTCGTGCGCTTCGCGGCGTGAGGATCGTGGGGGCGGATGTTGTAGAGGTTGCGCCGGCCTACGACCACGCACAGATCACCGCGGTAGCGGCATCCCATGTTGCCTATGAAATCCTGTCGGCCATGACACCACGAGCGGATCGCACCGGGAATTAGACCGGGTCCGACCGGTTGCGAGCATGGTGGGACTCGGTGCCCGATACTGGGCATAACGACCACGGCTGCGATATTTGGATTCTGCCGGAACGGTGTCGACGAACGGGAGCATGATGCGAGCTGTACACCCGACGCCCTCTGGGGCGCCGCTGGCAATTGGCGCGAAGTTGCGCTCGACCAGACTTGCCCAGGCACTCACGATCGCCGATGTCGCGACTGCGACGGGCCTCAGCACTGGCTTTATCAGCCGGGTCGAGCGCGACGAGACCTCGCCAAGTGTGTCGACTCTCGTCACCCTCTGCCAGGTGCTCTCGCTGCCTCTCGGGTCGTTGTTCGAGGCGCCCGAAAACGAGGTGATCTCGCTCAAGGATGCGCCGCGGATCAACATGGGCGGCAGCCGCGCCGTCGAGCATTTGCTCACGCCCCGAAGCGAGTCCCGGGTGCAGGTATTGCGCTCCCTCCTCGAGTCGGGAGCGACTGGCGGGGAGGAGCTCTACACGATCAACTGCGATGTCGAGATCGTGCACGTTCTGAGCGGAACCCTGCGAGTGAGACTCGTCGGCGGAACGGTAGACCTCCTGACCGGCGACACGATGACGCTCGCTGGCCGTGAACCACACTCCTGGGACAACAACTCGGATGCCGTCACCGAGCTGATCTGGACAATCGTTCCGGCGGCCTGGAGCGGATCCTCCTGAGAGCAGCCGAATGGGTTGGAGCCAGTGGGATGGGTTGCGAGGTTGCGGCAGGACCCGAGCTGCGTGCGGCATGATGTGTGCCTCGCCGAGGTCGACCCCGGTGGCGAATGAGCGCCCTACTCGGCCGGCGGGGCAACCATCGCCGCGCTGCGCTCCCACAGGGCACTCGCGAGTTGAGCGTCATCCGCCTGCCGGTTGGTGCGACCGGCTTTGCGCTTGATGTAATACTCCCCCGACGTCCAATCGCTGCCGGGCGTGGTGGTCGCCAGCCAGACCAGCGTGTCGGCGCCCTTCTCTGAGGAGATCAGGGTGTGGCGCAGCACGCTGCGGTAGATCACGCGCAGGGGGCTGCGGGATTCGCTGGCGAAGTTCGAGGCGACGACCCCCGGATGAAACGCTGCCGTGGTAACTCCCTCCGCGCCGAACCGGCGGGCAAGCTCCTTGGTGAAGAGGATGTTGTCGAGCTTTGCGTTGCTGTAGGCCCTGCCCGGACTGAACCGCGTGGCCAGGTCGAGGTCGTCGACAGCGATGTTGCCGCCGAGATTTGCAACGCTCGAGGTGTTGATCACGCGCGTCTTGCTGGAGATGAGGCGGTCCAACAGCAGGGTGGTGAGAAGGAACGGTGCGAGGTGATTCACCTGAAAAGTGAGTTCGTGACCGTCTTCGGTGATGGTGCGGTCGCCGAAGATACCACCAGCGTTGTTGGCGAGCACGTCGATTCTGGGGTACCTCTCGCGCAGCTCGGCGGCGAGGCGGCGCACCTCGCGGAGCTTCGAGAAGTCGGCGACGAAATAATCGGCGCCGAGGGCATCCGCCACCTTCGCCGTTTTTTGGGGTGAGCGGCCGACAATGACGACGGTGCGACCGCTAGCGGACAGCGCACGGGCGGCGGCGGCGCCGATTCCGTCGCTTGCTCCGGTGATGATGATGGTTTCGGAGGCAGGGGTTTCAGGCATGGTCGATTATCGCCCGCGGTGGCTGGACGCCCGGCGCGAGACCGAGTCAGCCTGCGCCCGGCAGCATTACCTGCAGTATTCCGTTCACGGTGCGGGTCTCGAAACGAGGCTGCGGCGATGTGGCCGGGCCGTGCACCACGTCGCCGGTTTTTAGCGCAAACGTACTCTGGTGCCAGGGGCATTCCACACAGGGATTATCGGTGTGCGCGCCGATTAGGGTGCCCTCATCAAGCGGCGCCGAGAGGTGACTGCAGGTGTTGGAGAGCACGTGCACGGTATCGCCGCGGCGCACAACGAGGAGGGGTTGACCCGCGACTTCTGCCCGGTGAAGTTCGCCCTCTGGCAGGTCGGTGAGTGAGCCGAGAGGATGCCACCCCGCCGGAAAAAGGTGCGGTACATCTTCCGTGTGGTTTGCCCCGGCCGCCTGTCGGTAGGCGAGATGGCCGCCGAGAAACGCTCCGGCTGAGGCCACACCGAGTCCCGCGAAGGCGAGCACTTTACCGCCGCCCCGCCCGCGCTGAATGAAGGAGAGGGTGTAGAGACCGAGGGCGATGGAGTTGGTCGCTGCGTGTACGACTCCAACCCGTTTTTGCTGGTCGTGCAGGTACAACCAATCAGTCCACCCGGTCACGATGGCCGGCAGGGCGCTCAGCACTCCGATGCCCACGAGAACCCGAGAGGCCTTTGATGCGCCCGGCACGAGGTCAAGGAATGCGGCCGACACCCACGCACCGACCGGAACCTGCACCGCAACCGGGTGCAGCGGATGCCCGAGCGGCACACCGTGCAGCAGGTCGCGTAACCAACGCGGTTTGAGAATCGCACCGAAAAGCGTCTCCGCTTTTTTTACGACCGGGTCGAGTTGCTCAGCGGATTCGAGGCGCGTGATCTGGTGGACAATCGCAAGTTCATGCATGTCCACCAGAGGACTCGCTTCTTCGGGGCGAGTCAAGGGGTCGGGCCTCGATAGCCGCCGTCGACGACCCTCCTCAGCCATCGGGGCTACTCCTGCGGATCGGTGATGTCTCCCGTGGGGACCGAGGACCGCACGGTGTGCGTCGTGCCGAGCTGGTCTGCCAGGGCCTGGCCCTCCTCAATCGCCTCTTCCTTGCTGGAGTAGCTCTCGCTGCGCTCTGGCTCTCCGATCACCCGGTTCACCCACTGGCCGCCCTTATCGATGGTCTCTACGTCGCCGTTGGTCATGCCTCTAGCCTGCGCCTGCCGCGGCGTGAGCACCAGTGGGGCTGGTATGTTTCGCGACCCACCGGCATGGCCGCCGACTCTGGCGAATCGGGCGGCGTTGGCCCACCTCGCTCAGGCTCCTCCGCGACCACCACTAATCGGCGGGCTGGAGCTCGCGCATCGCCTCGGCGGTGAGCACTACTGAGCGCAGGCGGTCCTCAATATCGCGGGACTGGTGCGCGATTATCAGTTCGTCGGCCTGCACGGAGGTGGCGAAATCCTCGAGGAAGCTACGCACCTCCGAGGCCGTGCCGACGGCTGAGTATCGCATCATGTTGGCGATGTTGCGCCCTTCAGAGGTGGTGAGGAACGCGTCGATCTGGTCGTCACTGTAGTGGATGGGCACAGCGTCGATCGCGGATGGCCCGCGGGCAATGAGGCTGCGTACTCGCGCACGCCGGGTCGTCTCGAACTGAATGCGGGCATCCGCTTCATCGTCCGAAGCGATCACGTTCACCGCAGCGATCGCGTAGGGCTCGGCGAGCTGGCGCGACGGACGGAATTCGCTGCGGTATAGCGCCATCGCTTCGTGGAGGGAGTCCGGTGCGAAGTGCGACGCGAACGCGTACGGCAGGCCGAGGGCGGCTGCGAGCCTGGCGCCGAAGAGGGAGGATCCGAGGATATAGAGCGGCACGTTCGTTCCGCCGCCGGGGACGGCCTGGACGCCGGGCACGATCGACTCACCGCGGAGAAAGGCTTGAAGCTCAAGCACGTCTTCGGGAAACTGGTCTGACGACCGGGGGTCTCGCCGCATGGCCCGTGCGGTGTTCTGGTCGCTGCCGGGCGCGCGTCCTAGGCCAAGGTCGATCCGTCCGGGATGCAGCTCGGCAAGGGTGCCGAACTGCTCAGCGATAGCGAGCGGCGAATGATTCGGCAGCATCACGCCGCCGGAGCCAATGCGGATGGTCGAGGTGTGATCCGCGACATGGCCGATCAGCACGCTCGTGGCTGATGACGCGATGGTTTGCATGTTGTGATGCTCGGCGTACCAGACCCGGGTGTAACCATTGGCTTCGGCAGCCTGCGCGAGGCGCACGCTGTTTGCGAAACTCTCCCGCACGGTCTGCCCGGGGGCGATCGGAGCGAGATCGAGGATGGAGAAGGGCATGGTCATGCGGCGGACCTTTCTGACGCGCGCGGCCTCCGCGCGCTCCTCACACCAACCGCTATGCCGATGGAATCGTTCCCGATTCACCCGAATTCATCCCGGACACCAGGCGACCCATGCCAGGCACGGAGCGACTCACAGCCGCCCGCTGAATGCCCGATTCTGCAGGGCAGCGTAGAGCTCGTCCAGGCGGGCGAGTTGGGCTAGCTCGTTTGCCTTGACAGAGGCAATATCTCGAAGCTGTTGCGCAAAAAGCGCTTGCGCAGCAAACGACGGTAACGGCACGGATACCAGCAGCAAATTGGTCGGATTGATCGTGGCCAGTGCACGCAGGGACTCTTTTGTGTGGGCGCGGTTCAAAAAAAAGGCGAGGTATTCTGCGCTGGCAGTGTGAAGTGGCCGCAAACGAACCACCTGTGCCGCGTGAGCCGCCACCAGGTCACCCCGGAAAATCGTGGTCTTCGAGACCGATTCGGCACTGGCCGTGCGAGAAAAGAGCACGTCACCCTCCTGCACCGAATATTTCGCCAGCTCCCGGGCGTCGAGCTCGGCCGTGTTCAGATGCGTGACATCCAACTCGCCATCACCGGTGATATCCGATACTCGGATGATCGGCACCGCGTTCGTGCCACCGGGCGGAGCGTTCGTCCTGGCCGATGTACCGTACGCGGCAGATTCGACCAGATCGTGAACGGTCCCTGACCGGGACGCGCTCTCGACCAGGTCAAGGTACGACGACCGAGCGAGCTCGTCCAACAGTCCGATGGCTTCCCGACGATCATGACGGATCTGGTCGGCCTCGTCGAGCACACGAGCGATCCGGCGCTGTTCCGGCAGAGGCGGGAGAGGGATACCCGTTGCCCGCACCAGGGCATCTGATACCGCAGGAACACTGGCACCCGAGGCAAAGCGCGTTATGTCCGCAATGAATTCCGGGCCTTGAACCCAGCGAAATAGATAACGCTCGTCCACGATTGCCGGTCGCGGCCGCAAGACGCTGAAGCCCGTTGTCGCGATTGCCCCGTCAAGGACAGGGGGAACGGATGCCACGCAGTTCAGGTGCGGACGTAACGTCGAGACCAGCACATCCCCGCTTCGTAGTCGTTGGCGAGCCCGCGCTGGTGCGCTGGCGACGATCATCCGTCTTGGCGCAACAACCCGTTTCGAACGCGGATCGACCGAGCCGAGGTCGATGAAGACGAACTCGTGGCCGCTCGTGTCCGGGCCTGAGGATTCGATCACCTCTGTGACGTCCGCGAGCCGGTGCCTGACTCCGATCACAGTGTTTCGGCCAGAGCGCGGGCAAGGGCGGACGAACCCTGTTGGATGCGCAATTCGAGACGGGCGATGTCGACGAGGATGTCGTTGGCAGAGCGATGGACAAGGCGTTCACCGAGGACGATCCGATAGCGGTTGAAGGTGAGGTCATAGCCCTGTTTCGCGATCTCGGATCTTGGCACGAGAAACGACTGCGAGGTTCGCGGACGTGCGGGTTCGTTCAGTGCGCTCTCCGCGCCCGCGGTATTTCGCAGGCTCAGCCAGCGTGCCACCAAATCCGGTAGGTCGTCATTCTCGATACGCGCACGGTTGTCATCGAGGCTGAAGCCATCCGCGCGCACGTCGTAGAACCACACATCTTCGGTGGTTTGCGCCTTGCGAAAGAGCAGGATCGAGGTCGAGAGGGCGGAGTGCGGCCTGAATACGCCGGGCGGAAGGCGCACGACGGCGTCAAGCTTGTGATCTTCTACGAGCAGGCGTCTCACGTCAGTGTGGGCCTTGGACGTTCCGAACAACGCGCTGTCCGGCAGGATGACCGCGGCCCGTCCGCCGTCCCGCAGAAGCCGGAGTGAATGCACCAGTAACAACAGCTCGGTCTTCTTGGTCTTCACTACCGTGAGCAGATCCTTTGCCGCCGCCACGGAGTCGCGGCTCCCCGTGAACGGCGAATTCGCAAGCACAACGGAGAAAGTGCCGAATCCGGTAGTGCTCTTGCCGCTTTCCTCGCCGAGAGGATCACCGGTGGACACGGCGACGTTCCGTACTCCGTGCAGCCGCAGGTTCGTGGTGGCGATGCGATTCAACGGCGCGTGGGAGGCTACGCCGGCGAGCACGGTGCCGTTGGAGCCGTCACTCGACCCGGCGTGGGTCGGAAATTCGAGCCGGCGATCCCGCAGGTACTCCGCCGCCGCCACCAGCATGCCGCCGGTCCCCACCGTCGGGTCGATGATCGTGTCATCGGGCGTCGGTGCCACCAGGTCGACCATGAGTCTCATGATGTGGGAGGGGGTGAGCGCAGGCCCGTTTTGGCCGGACTGGGCGGAGGTCGCCAGCTTTCCGACCAGCCGGTCGTACACCTCTGTCTGAACGGTGCTGTTCTGCAGCGCGGGGCTGGCCAGCAGATCGACGACCATGGCATGAAGCTCGGGCGTGGCAGGAGCCGAGGGACGATGGCTGCGATCGACGAGCACCAGGGTGATCTGCTCGACCGTGTCGAGCGGACTGACGCCGGCGCGCATAAATGCGGTCCATAGCGTGTCCAGTTGGATTGTGAGTTCGGGTGTCACTATCCGTTCGCTCCTTTACGCTACGGGTGATTGGGGCGGGGATGTTCTTCGAATTTATCGGGAACCGCCAAGTGCGGTAAGTCCCACAACGGGGAGGGGGAAAGGTCTCGCCACCGGACGGGAGCGTCTCGGTGCACCGAGGCAGCGCCACACAGGGGTCTTCCCGGGCGATCACGCTAAGTTTGTCTCTCGGTATCGCGACGATTGGGGGTGTGACGTGGGCAGAAGTCTCAAGAGGGTGGCTGTGGTCGCGGCGCTCCTCGCCGTGGTGTTTGGCGCGAGCGTTGTGGTCGGCACCGGATACTTTGCGCGCAACTCGCCCGCGGCATCCGCTCGCGCCTGCGTGCCAGTCGCTCAGGTGATGGTCGGGAAAATCATCGTGCCGGCCGGTCCCATTGCGGGCTACTGCCAGGACCGACTCATCAACGCGGCTTACGTGATGATGGCGGCTCGCTCTCTCGGCATCGGTCCGCACACCCAGGCGATCGGGGTGATGACAGCGCTCGGAGAGTCGGGGCTGCGCGTGCTCGACCACGGAGATGCTGCCGGCGCCGACAGCCGGGGGCTCTTCCAACAGCGGGACAACGGCGCGTGGGGAACCTACGCGGATCGCATGGACCCCTATACCTCCGCGCTGAACTTCTTCAGGAAACTCGTCTCGATTCCCGGATGGCAGGACCTCTCACCGGGAGAGGCGGCCCATGCGGTGCAGGTGAATGCCGACCCCAAACACTATGACCCGTATTTGCCGCGCGCAGAGGCCATCGTCGCGGCGCTGGGGTCGTGACGTCCGCCGGCTGAACCGGAGCGGCTGAACCAGAGGGGCGGGCTCCGAGCATCCGTGGCGGGTCCTTGAGCGGGGTGGCGCGGGCCTCGAAAGCGAATCCGGTGAGCTCAACGGCGAGAAGCCAGCCGCCGAGGAACGCGCCGAGCACGGGCACGAGAGTCTCGCCGACAACGGCAATGAGGCCACCTGCGTGCTCTCCCAGCGAGCCGCATCTAGGGTTAATTGATGTCTCCGATCCACCCACTGCCCCGCAGCCGGACCAGTCTCGAAGTGCTGCGAGCGGAAGCTCGCCAAGAACTCGAGACTGTGATGCACGAGCGCCTTCTCGCCGGGGAGGACCCCTGGGAGTTCATGGAGGACCTGTTGACTGTCGATGAACTCACGGTGTACTTGCTCCGGGCCGATGCGATCAATTCCAATGACGGGCAGCATCCGTCGCCTACCCGCGAATATCGGCTGCTCAGGCAGATCGCTTTGGAATACCCGCCGCTCACCACGGTGGTCTGGCGGATGCTCGGTCAACACGGTGCACTAGCCCCGTCCGTAAACTGAGCACATCATGCGACTCCTGCTGATCCGTCACGGACAGACTCCCGCCAATGTTCTTGGCCTTCTCGACACCGCACACTCCGGGCCCGGGCTCACCGCGCTCGGCGAGCGCCAGGCGAACGCGGTCGCAGAGGCGCTGCGCGGAGAGGAGATCGACGGCGTCTTCGCCACGACTCTCGTGCGCACGCAACTCACCGCCCTACCGTTCGCCACCGCGACCGTCATCGACGGCCTGCACGAGATCGAAGCGGGTGATCTCGAGGGGCGCGGCGATCGGGCATCCGCTCGCACCTACCTCGAGACGGCGTTCGCCTGGGGATCAGGCCACCTGGATGTCACAATGCCGGGCGCAACCGATGGGCACGCGTTCTTCGAGCGGTTCGATCGCGGCATCAGCGTTGCAGCGGAGGTGGGCACTGCCGCGGTCTTCAGTCACGGGGCGGCCATCCGGGTGTGGACCGCAGCACGGGCGCGCAATGTGCCCCCGATCTTTGCCGGATCTCATGAACTCGAAAACACCGGCGTGGTCGAGCTCGACGGCTCGCCAGCGGATGGCTGGACGCTCATATCGTGGGCCGGTGCCCCTGTGGGAGGGCCTTCGCTAGTGGACGACTCGGCCGGGGACCCCACCGGAGACGCCCTGGACCGCGCCTAGACCTGCTGCATGCGGGATGATCGTTCCATGGCAAACGGATGGTTCGAACGGCAGGTCGGACGACTGCTCAAGCAGTCCGCCGAGGGCGACACGATCTCGACAGAGGAGACGGATGCCCGCAGCATCCTGACCATGCTCGAGGGCCTGGGGCTCGCCATGATCGAGACCGGGCAGGCCACCAATGACGTCGAGGAAACGCTCCGTTTGGTGGCGAAGGTCTACCAGCTCGGAGATGTGCGCACGGTGGTGCTGCCCACTTACGTGATGCTGCAGTCGACGACCGCGGGTGGGGAGGTGCGCGTCGAGTCCGCCCGTCAGGGGGGAGGTCGTCTCGACCAGACCGGCGCCGTCGAGACACTCATTGGGCGAGCGCTGCGACGGGAGGTTAGCCCGGCAGCGGCGGTAGCGGAGGTGGCACGCATCCGCACGGCGAAGCCGCGTTTCGGGCCTGTGGTTTCGCTGCTTGGCCACGTAATCCTGACGGTAGGTTTCGGGATGGTGATCTACCCGACCCTGCAGGCGATCTGGGTGTACGCGGTGCTCGGTGCCGGTGTCGGCGCGTTGGTGTTGCTCGCGCGCAGATTCACCGGGCTGAGTTCGACGGTACCGGTGATCGCGGCGTTCGGAGTCACCCTCGCGACGACGCTTCTGCTCGTGCACGTCGCCGGGGACGAGCCGCTGCGCATTATCGCTCCCCCTCTTGTGTCGTTTCTGCCTGGACTCACGCTCACGATCGCCGCCATTGAACTCACCAATAACCAGGTGATTGCGGGGGCGAGCCGTCTTGTATTCGGGGTGGCGCAGCTGCTGCTGCTCACCTTCGGCGTGTTCGCAGCGACCACCCTGGTTGGGCACCTGCCGACGGCTGCTCCCCAGCCGCTCCTCGGACCGTGGGCTGGACTGGTGGGAGTCGCGCTCGTCGCGGTGGGATTCACGCTGTTCATGTCGGCGCCACGGGGGGCTCTGGTCTGGATCTTTCTCAGTCTCGCCCTGACCTACGGGGCCCAGGCCCTTGGGGCGTTCTCGCTCGGAGCCGGCCTCAGCGGGTTTGTCGGGGCCGTTGTTGTGGCGCCGTTCACACGGTTCGCAAGCCACTTCCGCACCTCGCCGCCCGCATCCGTCATGTCGCTCGCCTGCTTCTGGCTTCTCGTGCCCGGTGCGCTCGGATTCATCGGACTCAGCGGGGTGGCGCAGGGTGGCGCCGCGGGCCTGCATACTCTCGCCACGGCGGGCATCTCGGTACTCTCGATCGCGCTGGGAGCAATCGTCGGGATCAGCCTGAGCCGAGATGCCGGACGTCTCGCGCGGCTGGCCCGGCGTGGAGTGTCGCGGTTGTAGAAACTCGGCGAATTCGTTGCGCTGCACTGCTCTTCTCGCCTGCGGACTCGCGTACCGGGCACCGCTCGCTCGACGTACGGCATCGCACCCTCGTGAGAACATGGACGGATGCCCGACGCCGCTCCGATGGTCGACATCGCCGACATCCAACGATTGGTCGGCCCAGCATCGTTCCAGCGTGGGCTGACCTACGCCCGAGGCGGCGCCGTGATTGCCCTTGACTGGGATTCGGCAACTCGGCAACTCACCGGCACGGTTGTCGGATCGAGTCCATTGCCGTATCGGTGCAGCTCGCTCATCCCTGCGGCCACGGGCAAGCCGACAAGCGGCACCTGCACCTGCCCGGTGGGGTTCGACTGTAAGCATGTCGCTGCCTTGCTGCTGCAGAGCAACACGACGACGCTGCAGCAGCTCGCCGGACTCAAGTTGCCCAGGCCGTCCTCTGAAAAACCGAAGCAGGCCAGCTGGAAGAGCGCTGTTATCGCTCTCACCGAGCGGCCAGCAGAATCCGGCGGTCGGAGCGCCCGCATCGGACTCCTCTTGGAACTGCGCGAACTGATTCCGCGATCCCGCAGCCAGTGGAACGGCCCGAGCGCGAGGCCCGCGACCGCGACGAGTCATGGCGTAATTCGCCTTGGAGTTCGTCCGGTGTTGTTGAGCGCAACGGGCAATTGGACCAGGGGGAACATCAGCTGGAATTCTCTCGGCTACCAGGCCAATCGCCTGGATCTTGCGACCGACCAGCAGCGCTGGTTCGCCCAGTTCGCCGCACTGCACCGCTCCACCCGCGAGGTCTACTCCGGGCAGGAACCCGACTGGCTCTACCTGGACGACTTCCACAGCCCGCTGCTCTGGCAGCTGCTTGCGGATGCTGAATCCCGCGACATCGCGCTGGTCACCGGCAAGAAAGAGACCAGTGTCACGATCGGCGCCGATGCCCTGGTGAGCATCGACGCCCGGCTGGAGGGTGATCTGCAACTGACGCCGATTCTTCGGGTGGATGGACAATCACGCCCGGCCGCTGCGGCGGGCGCGATCGGCGACCACGGGATCTACGCGTGGGCCTTCGACCCGCGGCCCCGGTTCACCCTGGCGCCGGCATCCGTCCCACTCGTCGACGAGCAGCGCGCTCTGCTCGGTGCCGTTACGCCCGTTATTGTGCCGGCGAGCGACGTCGACGAATTTTTGAGCGATTACTATCCGCGCCTGACTCGCACGATCACCGTGACCAGTGCGGATGCCTCTATTTCTCTGCCAGAGCTCACTCCCCCGGTGCTCGTGCTCACCGTCACGTTCCGGCCAAAGCAGTCGGTGAAGATCGAGTGGGACTGGGACTATTCCGGCCTCCGCAAGTCACTTCGCGGCGCTGACGACCGCGATTTCGCAACCGAGCACCGGGTACTGGAGCGTGTGCAGCGCCTCCTCGGACCGATCTCGGATGACACCCTCCGCGGTCTCGACGCGGCCGAGTTCGTCGATCGGGTACTGCCAACGCTCGATGGTGAAGACGGGGTTCGGGTCGAGTTCGTCGGAACGCGACCGGATTACCGGGAGCTCACTGGCGTCCCGAAACTGACCTTCACGACGGTCGAAACCGACACGAGCGACTGGTTCGACCTCGGGGTGTATATCCACATCGACGGGCGGGATGTGCCGTTCACGAAGGTGTTCACCGCGCTATCGAAGGGTATGTCGAAGGTGCTGCTCGTCGACAACTCGTACCTGTCGCTCAACCAGCCGGTCTTCGAAGAATTGAAGCGGCTGATCGACGAGGCCTCCACTCTGGCCGAGTGGGAGACCGGGGTGCGGATCAGCCGCTACCAGGCCAGCCTCTGGTCGGAATTTGAGGATCTCGCCGAAGACACCGTCGAAGCGCAGGCCTGGCGGGAGGCAGCCAAGGGACTGCTCGCCATCGATTCGGTGGAGCCGTCACCCCTGCCACACACCGTCGACGCCGTCCTCCGCCCGTACCAGAAAGACGGTTTCGACTGGCTCGCCTTCCTCTGGAAGCATCGACTCGGCGGCATCCTCGCCGACGACATGGGTCTCGGAAAGACGCTCCAGGCTCTCGCCCTCGTCGCGCACGCCAAGACGGGAGGAGCGGATGCCCCGTTCCTGGTCGTCGCGCCCACCTCTGTCGTCTCGAACTGGCTGAGCGAAGCCGCGCGATTCGTGCCCTCCCTCACCGTTCGTGGGGTCGCGACAACGAAACAGTCGCTGGCGCAGCTGGCCGACGGTGCCGACATCGTGGTGACCTCCTACGCGCTCTTTCGCCTCGGCTTCGCCCACTACCAGAATCTAGGCTGGTCGGGGCTGGTGCTCGATGAGGCGCAGTTTGTGAAGAATCCGGCGTCGAAGGCCCACGAGGCCGCCGCATCCCTCACGGTGCCATTCAAGCTCGCGATCACGGGTACCCCGATGGAGAACAGCCTCACCGACCTGTGGGCCCTGTTCCAGATCGTGGCGCCTGGCCTGTTCCCCTCGGGCCGGAGATTCGCCGAGGAGTACGTCCGGCCGATCGCGTCGGGCGAATCGGGAGATTCGGCGGAGCACGCTGCCGCACATTCGGCGGCGTTGATCGCCAAGCTGCGCCGCCGTATCCGCCCGCTGATGCTGCGGCGCACCAAGGAGGTTGTCGCATCTGAGCTGCCGGCCAAACAGGAACAGGTATTGCAGGTAGAGCTCGCCCCACGACATCGCACGCTGTACGACACCGTGCTGCAGAAGGAGCGACAGAAACTGCTCGGACTCATCGAAGATCTCGATCGCAACCGATTCATCGTGTTCCGCTCTCTCACACTTCTGCGGATGCTGAGTCTCGATGCCTCGCTTGTCGATGAGGCCTATGCCGGCATTCCGTCCTCGAAACTCGATGCGCTGTTCGAGCAGCTCGATGACGTGATCGCCGAGGGCCACCGGGCGCTCATCTTCAGCCAGTTCACGTCGTTCCTGCGTAAGGCTGCGAGTCGGCTTGATGCCGCGGGCATCCCCTACGAATACCTCGACGGGTCGACGCTTCACCGCGCCGACGTGATCGCCCGATTCAAGTCCGGAGATGCCCCGGTCTTCCTGATCAGCCTGAAAGCGGGCGGTTTCGGACTCAATCTCACCGAGGCCGACTATGTGTTCCTCCTCGACCCCTGGTGGAATCCGGCCACCGAGACCCAGGCCGTCGACCGCACCCATCGCATCGGCCAGACGCGGTCGGTGAACGTGTATCGCCTCGTCGCAACCGGCACGATCGAGGAGAAGGTGATGGCACTCCGGGACCGCAAGGCGAAGCTCTTCGACGCGGTGATGGATGATGACGCGGTCTTCAGCACCGCGCTCACGGCCGAGGACATCCGGGGCCTGCTCGAGTAGTCCTCCCCCGGGCTCGCCGCCGTGCTGTTCTCCCCGGATCGCGCCGCGGCTGCCGATTTCGGGCGGTGGGATTCGTAGCGTGGGCGCCATGAGTTCTTATCCCCCGAAAATCCGATCGATGATCGCCCTGTCCGTCTTCGCGGCCGTGCTCGGAGCGCTGCTGTTGGTTCCTCTCAGCGCGGCGGCCGCCAGTATTGGACCGGGGTACCAGCAGCCCGGAAAACCGCTCAACCACCTCGGCGGCTATCTCACGCCGGGAGGCCGCGTCGCTTACTGCATCGACGCCGGGCTCCCCAGTGCGGTCGCTCGCGACACCGGCGACTCTGGTGTCGTCGAATCAGTGAACGGACTGGCGGCAGCCGAGATGCTCTCTCTGAACACTCTCCTGGTTCGCCATGGCGACACCTCGGATGCGAATACCGCGGCGGCAGTCGCCATGGCGGTGTGGAGCATCGCCGGCGATGCGGCGTACCAGGCCGAGGGAGGTGACGGGTACGTGCTCGTACGCGCTCCGGCAGACCAGCGGATGGCGATCCAGGCACTTGCCGACCGGTTCCGCGCCGAGGCTGCGGCTGTCACGGCGACACCACCAACGGCGGTCCTGTCGATCAGCATCGACGCGGGCGATGACTACGGCGGAATCCTCGCTCTCGACGCCTCGCCTGGGGTGACCGGCACTGTGGTGCTGACCAATGCCGTGTTCGCCGACACCGGCGGAGCCACTCGATCGTCGGTATCCGCCGGCGCCAGACTGGCCGTCGTCGCTGCGCCACCGAGTGGCTCGACCGCATATCGGATTCTCGCCTCCAGCTCGGATCTCGTCGTTCCTGCCGCGCCGGCCGCCTCCGTTCACGTCTACCCCACTTCCGGCGCACAGACCCTTGTGGCCGCCGGTGACTCTCCCTCGATCGTGCTGGCGGCCTCCACGTCCGATCTTCGCGATCGGCTCATCCCTTCACTCGGTACCACCGCCCAGCCAGCGGCGGAAGTCGGCGGAACCGTGATCGACACGGCCTCGCTTCTACATGTGCCGTCGAGCGGTGTGCAACTGCGCTGGTCTGGGTACCTTCAGCCGATGGACTCGAACACTCCGCAGTGTGCCGCATCCACCCTCGCGTTCGAGTCGTCCGAGCCGGTCACGATCACGACGGACGGCGTCTTCTCTTCCGAGCTGTTCGCCGTCACCGATCGCTCCGTTGGCACGGTGTTCTGGACCGCGACGCTGACCAGAAACGATGTCGTTGTGGCGGAGGGGCTCTGTGGAGACAGCGCCGAGACGACCGTGATCACCGCACCGGAAACCCCTCTTCACCTCCCGGTGGTGAGCGGATGACTCACCGCAGGGGTGCGACTGTACTGGCGATTCTCCTCGCGGCCGCGGCGGCCCTGTCGCTGCTTCACGTGCTGGCCGCTCGCCCCGGGCCGATGATCCGGGCACAGTCGAGGCCACTCGCAGTGCTCCCCGAGCTCCCCGTACGCCCTGAGCTATCCGCGGCCCACCTCGCGGCGCTCCCCGAAGCCCGCTACGACGCCGTGATCGCCACACTTCTTCCGGCCGCGGTCTCGGCGCACGCCGACACCGCGTATCGACTGCGAGAAGACACCGTGTTGTACGCGGCGGACCGCACCACTCCCGTCGCCCGGCTCGCGGCGCGGAACTTTCTTGGCGAGCCCTCCGTCGTGGTGCCGGTCGAGCACTCCGGCGACTGGCTGCGGGTACTCACCCCGGCCCGCCAGCGGCTGCCATCGCACCCTGCTGGCACCGACCCTGCCAGCACCAATTCTGCCGGTGCGCTGGCCCCGGCACAGACCTCCGCCTGGCTCCGCGCCGACTCACTGTCCTCGCCCACGATCCTGGTAAACCGCATCATCGTGTCCGTCTCGGCCCAGACGCTGAGTCTCATCGGTATCGGCAGCCGCACCTGGCCGGTGGGTGTCGGTGCGCCGGGAACTCCCACACCGATCGGCGTCACCGGCTACTTGGAGGCTCGGTATCGGGATGCGGCGCAGGGGCAGGCTGAGCATCCGGTGCAGTTGACGTCGCTGCACTCGACGGCAGCAGATGAACCGTTCGGGGGCAACGACGGCGGACTGATCGGGATCCACTTCCAGGCGTCGGCATCCGGCGCTGTGTCCCACGGGTGTATCCGGGTGCCACTTGAGGCGATTGCCGCCGTGAACGCGCTTCCCCTCGGCACTCTCATCACCATTGAAGAGTGAGCGTGCGACGCCCGCCCGGTCAGGCCGGTGCGAGAAACGCGCGCAGTGCCGAGCAGAGCGCGGCGGGATCATCCGCCCCGCACAGCTCGCGGGCGGAATGCATCGAGAGGAGGGCGATGCCCACATCGACGGTACGAATACCGAGGCGGGTTGCGGTGATCGGGCCGATGGTCGATCCGCAGGCAACAGCGTTGTTCGAGACGAATTCTTGATAGTCGACGCCGGCCTGACGGCAGCTCCGCGCCCATTCCGCTGCGCCAAAGGCATCCGTGGCATAGCGCTGGTTCGCGTTGATCTTGAGAAGCGGACCACGATTCACGACGGGCCGATTGGCCGGGTCATGGCGCTCCGGATAGTTCGGGTGCACGGCATGTCCGGCATCCGCCGAGAGGCACCACGAATCAGCAAAGGCACGAGCGCGGTCCGATGTTGAGGCCGTGGAGACACTGCCGATGCGGGCGAGCACGCTCTCGAGGAAGGGCCCGGCCGCGCCCGACCTCGTCTCGCTGCCCACCTCCTCATGGTCGAAAGCGGCGAAGACCGCGATCGAGGGGACCGCGATCGAGGAGACTGCGGCAGAAAGGACTGCGGCAGAGGCGACAGCGATCAGCGCCACCAGGCCGGCGTGAACCGACGACAGGTTGTCCAGGCGTCCCGACGCGAACAAAGCGCCGTCCAGGCCGAACACCCGGGGTTCCGCGGTGTCCGCCGTAACGATGTCATAGCCAACGACATCCGAGCCGGCGCGGCCGGCAAGTGTGGCAAGGTGGGCGATCACGTCGGTGTCCGCAGCATCACCGACGCCGATCACCGGATTTAGATGCTGTTGCGGGTTGAGGGTAAGGCCGTCACTGTTGACCCCGCGATCCAGGTGGACGGCGAGTTGCGCAAAACGCAGCAAAGGTCCCGTGCGCACAAGCGCGGACGTGCCGTCATCGAAGACGAGTCGTCCAGCGAATTCGAGCTCGCGGTCCAGCCAGGAATTGAACAGCGGACCCCCATACACCTCGACTCCGGCCTGGAGCCAACCGTGCTGAGCGGTAGTGGGTTTCGGCTTGAGTTTGAACCCGGGAGAGTCGGTGTGGGCTCCGACGATGCGGAACGGTGTGGTCGAGACTGCGCTCTCCGGCATGACCCAGGCGACGATCGCCCCATCCCGAACCGCGAAATGCTGCCCCGGCCCAAGCGGCCACTCCTCACTTTCGACACGCTCGACGAACCCGGCAGCCGTCAACCGACGAGCGGCCTCCGCGACGGCGTGGAACGACGAGGGGGACGCGCGCACGAAGGAGGCAAGGTCGGCCAGGTGGGAACGGGACGATCCGGCGGCGGCCGTGTGCAGAGGCGAAGCAGGCGAGGCGGTCATCTGCTCATTCAAGCACGCAGCATTGCATCGTCAGCTCGAACGAGAACCCGGGACCGGTCTGCAGCGCCCGGTACTCTCGAATAGTGAGTTACGAATACGCCAAAGCCCCGATCGATGCCCTCTCCGCCGAACGACTCGCAGCACAGGGACTCGACTTCGCCCTGGTCGACACCGCGGATAGTGAGGCCCTAACCAGCTGGCTGCAGGCCGAGAATCGGGGATTCCACGGTGGGCGCCTGCCGCAGGCGAAGCTCGACGTGCAACTGCCCCATATTGCTCATCGGCGAACGACCGGCGTGTGGGACCCGAATGCTGCGGATGCCGCGTCCCCGGTCGCGACCGTGAGCACCTGGGTGATGGACCTCACCGTGCCGGGCGAGACGAGCATCCCGGCCTATGCCGTTACCGCGGTCTCGGTCGCTCCCACCCATCGTCGTCGCGGTATCGCTCGGGCTCTGCTCGAAGCCGAACTGCGTACGGCGGTAGCGCTCGACGTTCCCGTGGCGATTCTTACTGTCACCGAGGCCACGATCTACGGGCGTTATGGTTTCGGGGCCTCGGTGATGAGTGCGGACTGGACGATCGACACCAAGCGGGCGCGCTGGATCGGTCCAGAGGCATCCGGCTCCCTGAGTTTTGTAGAACCGCATTCGCTGCTGACGGAGGGCTACGACCTCGTGCAGCGGGTGCGCCTGCTGACTCCGGGCCAGGTCGAGTTCGGCGACATTCTCTGGGAGCGCCTCCTCGGGTTCGATGGCGACCCCGAATCGGCAAAGTCCCTCCGCGTCGTGCGGTACGACGACGATGAGGGTGAGCTGCAAGGTTTCGCAACCTACCGGGTCGTCGAAGTCGGTGACGACTTCACGAAGCACCGTCTCGATCTCGGCTTTCTCGTCTCGGCCACCGATGAGGCCTATTCGGCGCTGTGGCGATTCCTGCTCGAGATGGACCTCGTCTCCTCAATCTCGGCACCGCTGCGCACCATCGACGAACCCGTGCTCTGGCAGCTGTCGGACCCGCGTGCCGTGCAGCGCGTCGGAGTGCGCGAGCACCTCTGGACGCGCATCCTCAACGTGCCGGTTGCTCTCTCCGCCCGCCGATACAGCGCTCCGGGCATCTTCGTGCTCGATGTGAGCGATACTCTCGGGTTCGCCGACGGCCTGTTCCTGCTCACCGTTGCGGCCGATGGACGCGCGAGCGTAGACACGCTCGACGGCGAGGCACCGGATGCCGCGGCCGCCCTCTCTCTCACCGTTGACGACCTCGGCTCGCTGTACCTCGGCGGTGTCTCCCCGATCACGCTCGCCCGCGCCGGTCGCATCACCGAACTGCGGCCCGGCTCCGCAGCCGCGCTCGAGGCCTCGTTCCGCTCGCCGGTCACACCCTGGTCGAGCATCTGGTTCTGATCGAGGAGTGCGAGATGTAGGCGTTCGAGATCAGAGCGGATCAGGAAAAGGACGGCCGCAGTTCAGCCAGGTCAACGCTCGGCAACACGATCCAGCCCTCTCGACCGGCGCGATCGAGCGATTCGAGCGGCGGTCGATGCCACCATCCGAGAGAATGCGCGCGCGCCGCGAGAGCCGCGATGACCGCATCGAAGGCGTCATCGGATGACGTCATCAATTCGGCCATCGGGCCGGGTTCGAGCCAGGGCGCGCGCGCGAGGATCGCTTCGAGCAGCGTGGACCGGATCGCCGCGTCCGTTTTGTATCCGACCGTTGAGAATCCCCAGGAACGAAGAGTGGCCGAGGGGTAGACCTCCGCCGCGACTCCGCCACCTGCTCGGTCGACTGTGCAGATACCGTCCCCGAGGGATTCGAGAAGTGCCGCGCAGTGCATGGCGGTGAGCCCCAGCCGATCGGTCGAGACGCTGAGTGGCCAGCGTCCGGTGAGGCCGCGGATCACGCGATCGGTCTCTCGATAGGCGAGACGTCGGCGCCAGTCCATTCCCGATCCCTCGCGCTCGGCGGGCGAACGATCCAGTCGCTCGCCGGACGAGTGTCCGGTGACGAACGCGACGAAGTCATCCGGCCATCCAAAGGCGCAGTCGATGCCAAGGGAGGTCACGGTCGGGGCGACCTCGACGATCTGGGCGTCGCTTGCGCCAACAGTGAGTTGCACGACCCGGGCCTGCGGCCCTGACCAGTCGATCACGGCGAGAGCAGTACCCCGCGGTTCGGCCGCGAGGTCGACACCCCCTGTCAGCACGGGTGCTCCCGACGGCGAATCGACGTTGCCTAGGCCTCGGGCTTCTGGAACCAGGGCGGGTAAACCGAGACCTTCGGGCTGTGCTCCGACGACTTGAGAAGTGCGCGCACCTCGTCCCGCACACGGTCGTTAGCGACCCCGACCAGCGTCACCAGCTCGAACGGGAGACTGTCCTTCACCAGGAGTTCAGCCTCGACGATCGTTTCCACGTTGTCATCGGCACGAAGGCGGCGCAGCATCCGCTCGCTCGATTCGGTTGAGGCAGCGAACCGGGTAAGCACATGGGCGGCATCGCCGTCGGTCACCACGATCGCGCCGTCGGCGGTGTGCTCGGCGGCGTTCTTCACGGTGCTCACGAGCAGCACGAAGTCGGAGGCGGTAACCCCGTGCCCGGCGGCGGACAGGCGTGAGTCCGGGGAGTCGGAGCGGATATCTTCCCACATTGTCGAGTTTGGTACGAGAAAAAATGGCACGAAGTCGGCCACGTTAGGGCTGCCGAGCCCGGAAACAGTCGTCGAGCGCCGCGACTCACGAGTCTCGGGGGTCGAAATGTCCACGGGCGGGCGGGTCACGCGGGATGTGCTGCTGTCGGCAACAATCGCGCCAGTGGCGAGGATCTCCGCGAGATTGCGAACGTGGGTGAGGTGATAGATGCGCTGGTCACCGACGTTTTCAACAGTCTTCGAGGCAGCGGACGCGGCACGTCGCGTGACGGCAGCCTTCGCCCGCGCATTGCGCTGGCCCGCCGCGGTCACGATTTCGAGCACGGGAACAGCCTTGGGGAAGCACTGGTCGCACAGGCCCGCTTCGAGTCCGTGAATACATTCGGCCACAGCAGAACCTCTCTTTTACGCGGAATCCGTTGTTGGCGCACTCCCTTCTTAAGGTTACGCAGGTTTAGGGGGCATCGTGCACCACGGCGACAATCTCGGCCAACAGATTTGCCCCTTTCGGTTTGTTTCGCCGCATTACGAGACGGGATGACATCCGATCATCGCGAACCTAACCTCGGGTAAACAACGATGCACGGAAACGATGCGCGGTCGGGAGGCCAGAATGTCTAATCTCACACCACCGGTGATCGACACCATGGTCTGCCGACGCTCCGCCGGGGAATGCTGCACTTCGTCGGCTGTCGGCCACCTGGTGTCCGCCATTCGCGAGCGGGTGACGGCCGCGACCCCGGGCAAATGGCGCGACGGGATCGTCGGTTACGCACCGTCCGCACGGGGAATCGGCGGCAGCTGGATCGGGATCGACCTTCTCGACTCGCCCGGAACCGTCTGGCTGTGGAATCACGCGGACCTCAGCGCGGTGGTATCCATCGGCGAGCCGATCTCATTGCACGAACTGTACGACACGCTCGCAATAGGCGCGACACGGGTCAGTGTTTTGCGCGCGCCCTGTTCCTGACGAACGCTCCACGCTGCACTGACGAGCGCTCCGCGCTGTACTGACGAACGCTCCGCGCTGTACTGACGAACGCTCCGCGCTAGGCGGCCAGCATCGAGTCGATCATCTTCTGGCAGGCCATCGCGCACTGGCGGCAGACCTCGGCGCACATTGCGCAGTCGGCGCTCATTCCGGCCATCGCTTCGCACTCGTCGGCGCAACTCATGGCCATGACCACCATTGCCTGGTGCATCGCCATCATGGCCGGCCCGTTCATGCCGTTCGGGCGAAGCATCGTACGCATCAGTGTGTTGGCCAGGTCGGCGGCGTTCTGGCACATGGCAGCGCACATGGCCATGTCCGGTGTCATAGCCATGGCGCCTGCACACATTGTGCAGGCCTGCTCACAGGCCGCACAGGCCTCGATGCACTCCTGCATCACGTTTAGGTCCATGCCCTGCATCGCGTCGGAATGCATTTCCATCATCTGCATCGCGGTATTTGACATTATCTTCGTCCAGCCTGGGCTGACTCGCGTCGGAGGGTCCGGCGGTAATGAGTATCGGCCCGATCACGGTCAACCTACGCCTAGCCGCAAGCGGTGTCTGCCCCTCGACAGTGTTCTGTCGACGTTCTTTCGACGGAGTCGCCGGTACACAAGTTCACATTCGATCGTCGTAGGCTCGAGCCATGCTGACCCGTGCCGAATTCACCCCTCCCGCTGGTGCCGTACTCATGTTTTCCACCACCTGGTGTGGGTACTGCAAGAACCTCAAGAGCCAACTTGACCGTGCGGGAGTGCCCTATACCGAGGTCAACATCGAAGAGGTCGAAGGCACCGCGGAGCTCGTCGCCGAGGTCAACGGGGGCAATCAGACCGTGCCGACTCTCGTCTTTCCCGATGGCTCCACCGCGACGAACCCGTCTCTGGCGACAGTTAAGGCGCGGCTGGTAGATGCGGCTTCCGCCGGTCGATGACGTCACTGTCGAGTGAGTCTGAGCACGCTCTCGAGCTGCTGTCGCGCGCCGCTGAGCCGCTCGAACGCATCCACGCGCTGCGGCTGCTCGCTGCCGCCATCGACCGGGATCCTGCGGTTCTTCGCAATGTGCGGGCTGCCCTGGATGAAGGACTGAGCTGGGAGCGAATCGCGGATGCCGCTGGCCTCGGTCTCGCCGCCGCGAAGTGGCGCTGGCAGGGCACCGACGAGCAGATCGCCGCACGTTTTGTCGCGGGACGCAAGCGCTCCGCTCGCCCGAGCAGCATTCCTACCGGGCTACCCGGGCAGTCAGTGGCCGACGCCGCGCAGACGCTCGGGGTTACGGCGCAGGCGGTATACCTTCGCATCAGCCGCGGAACCCTCGAGGCCACCACGGTGACCCTTCATGATGGTCGCAGCTACAAGCGCGTGCTGCTGTGAACCGGGGATGTCGACGGTGCTAGAGACCGACAGTGTGCCAGCGACAGGCACGGTGCTCTTGACAGGCACGGTGCTCTTGACAGGAACTGTGCTCCTGACAGGCTTTGAACCCTTCGACGGTGCGACATCCAACAGTTCTGCGGACGCCGTCGCCCTTGTTGCGTCGCGGTGGAGCTCCCCGGTGAGGCTCATCACCGCCGTGCTTCCGGTCGCCTTCGACGCGGCCCCGCACGAGCTCGACCGCCTGCTCGCCGAACACTCCCCCGACCTTGTGATCGCCACCGGGCTCGCCAACGGAAGGGCCGCGATCACCCCGGAACGAATCGCGATCAACCTGGCGGATGCTCGGATCCCCGACAATTCCGGCGCACAGCCCCTCGATCTGCCGATCGACGAAACGGGACCGAGCGCCTACTTCAGCGGTCTGCCGGTCAAGGCGATCGTCGCGCGGCTGGCCACCGAGGGGATCCCGGCCGCGCTGTCACAGACCGCGGGAACCTTTGTCTGCAATGCGCTGATGTACCGGCTGATGCGATCGGTAGCGGGTACAGGCATTCGCGCTGGATTCATCCACCTCCCGAGCTCCCCCGAACTCGCTTTCGGCACCGGTGAACCATTTCTCGAAACAGAGACCATCGCGCGGGCCCTCGAACTCGCGATCGAGGTCTCATGCGAGGCCTATTCCGATGCGCCGATCAGGGGTGGCGCGGAGAGTTGACCGCGAATACCGGATGGTCGGATGCCGAAACGGTGCGGAGGTCGGCACCGAATTCGAAGGTTGCTCTCACGAAGCGGCCGGCGAGGGCATCTCGCACCCAGTAGCGGGCGTCATCCCACATGCGCGCGGTCGGGATGTCAGCCACCGGGTACCACGCGGGCGCGAGTTCGTCGGACTCCCGGGCCTCACCCTCCCATTCCCTGCAGACAAACACCCACGACTTCTGGCTCCAGGCCGCTTTGAACGGAAACGAATAGGTGAGTTCCCCGACGAGTTCGATGCCTCCGAGCACGAGCGAGGTCTCCTCTTCGACCTCGCGGCGGATGGCTAGCTCCGGAGTCTCAGCAGGCTCAATTTTGCCGCCAGGACCGACGAGATTTCCCTCCCCGAGCCCGAACTTCTTGCGCCCGAGGAGTACTTCATCGCCGCCGGGCGCCGCCCGAAGCAAATAACAGACGCAGACCTCGGGAAGTGTCATCCCGCCAGCCTAAAGCGTGACGACCGGCGAGGAGGGTGCCGAAAAAGGCATCGCCCGGGCGCGCGCCTCCGGTCGTTACTGAGAAAACGCCGGGTGCGCACAGTTCCCCGTTCGGGCGCTTCTCAACCAGCGATTATTGTGAACCCGTGACGAAGACCCTACTGATTGATACTCCGGTGCGCGTAACTGCGCCAATGCCGCGTCGAGTTTTCGCCGGGATGCGCGTTCTCGTTGGCCTCCTGGTGCTCGCTGCGCTCGTCACCCAGATCACCGCCGACCTGCTGCACGACTCGTTCACGCCGGGCGAGTACTTCAGCTACTTCACCATCGAGTCGAGCATGATGAACGTCGTAGTGCTGCTCGTCGGCGGCGCGATTGCCTGGCGGTGGCACCGCGACACCGAGCTATTCACGAGCGTGCGGGTCGCCATCCTGTCCTACGCCGTTATCACCGGGCTGGTCTACAACCTGCTGCTGCGCAACATTCCGGGCGACGGCGGCTATGAACCGCCACGCTGGTGTAACGAGGTCATGCACGTGTGGGTGCCGATCATCATTCTGCTCGACTGGCTGCTCGCTCCCGGTCGTGCCCGGGTGCCGTGGAAGCGGCTCTGGCTCGTGATCTCCTTCCCGCTCGCCTGGCTCGCCTTCACGATGATTCGGGGTGCGATCACGCTCTGGTATCCCTATCCGTTCCTTGAGCCGTCCGGGCCCGGCGGCATCCCGAGTGTTCTCGCCTACATCGTCGGAATCGCAGCCTTCATCATTGCGGTCGCATCGGCCGCTATCGGCCTCGCCCGTCTCACCGGCAGGCGCGAGGTCGCCGCTTCCTGAGCTGCGGGTCACCCGGCCCGCGGGGATTCCGAGTCCAGAGGCCGTTCCGAGTACAGTGGCGGTGAGATGTCGTTCAGCCGCCGCAGTTTCCTCCTCGGGGCAGGGTCAGGTCTTTCCCTGCTGATGCTAACGGCATGCACGGATGGTCCACCCCGACCCACGAAGTCCTCGACGCCATCCGCTGCCCCATCGCAGCTGGTCCCACGGCCGTCGGGAATCGAGCGAAGCGCGTGGTCTTCCGACCCCTTCTCTCGCGGAGCCCAGAGTTATCTGGCTCCCGGCGCCACCCCCCAGCATCGGAATGATCTCGCCAAGCCGGTCGGCGGGAGAGTCTTCTTCGCCGGGGAAGCCACCTCTGCAGATTTGGCTGGCACCGTTCTTGGTGCCCAGCAGTCCGGTGCCCGCGCCGCCGCCGAGGTGTTCGATATTGTGAGGACTGGCGAAAAGATCGCGGTGATCGGAGCCGGTGCTGCGGGGGCGGAAGCTGCCCGTGCGCTTTTTCAGCGCGGATTCGACGTGATCGTTCTCGAGGCCCGGGATCGTGTGGGTGGGCGCATCGACACTCGTACCCCCAAGTCGTGGCCCCTTGGCGTCGAGCTTGGCGCGTGGAGGCTCGGAAAGGTGACGGATGAGTCGTTGCTCACGCGTCTCGCCTCCCTCGGGATCGCGACGAACCCTCTCGCCGGTCTGCTCGCCGCAGGGGCCGACGGCCACACCGCCGACAACACAGTGGGTGCCCCGGCGCTGGCCAAAGCACAGACGTGGGCCGAGGCGCGATTGGTCGATCCGAGCCTGAGTGCAGCCCTCGACGGCTCGGGTGCCTTGGCCGGGGCGGCCGGGGCGACGGTCGAGGGACTCTCCGGTGCCGGCCTCCTGACTGCGTCGCTCGCCTCACTCGCTGGAGTCACGGGGGCCAGTGCCTCGGAACTGTCCACCTGGTACGGGCTCGCTGACCTACCGGCACGCGATCGAATGGTCACTGGCGGATTTTCCGGCCTGATCCGCGACAGTCTTGACGGCGTGCGGGTATCGCTGTCGACCGCCGTGCTCGGCGTGTCGTACAACGATTCGGCCGTGAGTCTCAAACTCGGCACCGGCGAATCTCTCACCGTCGACCGGGTCGTGGTGACGGTGCCGCTCGGCGTACTCAAGAAGAATGCGGTGGCATTCGACCCGCTGCTGCCCTTCTCCCATCGCACCGCGATCAGCGCACTCGGTATGGGATCGGTCGAGACTGTCTGGCTACGCTTCGACAAGCCGTTCTGGTCGACGGATGCCGCGGTCTGGAGCATCGTCGGCAGTGACAGCGACATCACCGACTGGGTGAACCTGCAGGCCGTGACGGGAGAGCCGGTGCTCGTCGGTATCGTGGGAGGAAAGGCGGCAAGGCGGGTGGCGAAACTCAGCGACGACGAGCTGGTCGAATCCGTGCTGAGCGCGCTCGCTCCGTTCGCGAAGGCCTGAACACCGCACGCTCAGCAAGCGGAATGGTGCGGCTCACGGCCACGAGAGCGGCCGAGATACCTCCGAAGAGAACAACCGCGATCGATGCGAAGAAGAAGAACTGGCCCGCATTCGCCAACTGTGCCGGGTCGAGGAAGAAGTAGGGATACCAGCCAACGATGGGCCCACGCGCGAGCGTGACCAGGCCCCAGCCGATCATGAAGACGAGAACGATCGCGATGCTTCGCCAGGGCGACGTACCCCGGCCAGGACCGATGATCCAGTCGAGTACGGCGACCGCGGGAAGCACGAAATGCAGCACGACATCGGACCACGGCACATCGATGCGGAATCCGCGCTCACCCGACTGTTCGATGATCAGGGCGAAGATGATCCCGCAGGAGAGCGTCAGGCTCAACACGGTCACCCGCACCAGATCCAACCAGGCGGCGTCATCCTGCCCACGCAGCGCAACCACTGCCGCGATCACCGTGACGACCAGGAACAGGATGCTGCTCTGGATCGTGAGATAGGCGAAGAAGTTGCCAGGGGTGAATGTCGCCGAACCGAGCCCCCAGAGAAACCGCGAGACGAGCGCCATCAGGCAGGCGGCTGCCATGAGCAGCCGCAGGGCGCCGAAAGTCGCCCGTACCTTCACCGTGTCTTCTCACCTCCGCCGCGGCGCCCGGTGCTCGAGGCCGGGCCGCACCCAGCAGTCTACGAAGTCTTCACGGGGCGATCGCTGACCCGCGCTCGCGCCGTGCACGCAAGCTCGCGGCTACGGTGGTGGCTGCGATGGTGAGAAGCGCACCGAGCAGGAGTGCGGCATCCTCTCCCGGGCGGAGCAGGCGCAACTGGGTGCCGAGGGCGGCCGCAGCGACCGGAACCCCGAGTTGCCCGGCGGCCACGACGCCGAGGAGCAGGGGTTGCGAGACGAGCCTGGCGACCAGGTGACTGAGGATCGCGGAGGCTCCAAGGCAGACGCCGAGCAGGATCATTGCAGGGTGGCTGCCGAGCTCGGAGAGGCTGATCGATGCGCCGAGCCAGACGAAGAACAGCGGCCCGAAGAACCCCTCGGTGATACCGAAGAGTTGGCGGGCGAGGCGTCGCGGCTCACCGATCGCCGCAACGACGAGTCCGAGCGAGAATCCGGCGAGCAGCACGGAAACCTGCGCAAACTGGGCAAGTGCGGCGAGACCGAACAGCAGGAGCACGTTGATGCGCAACTCGAGCGCGAACTTGCGACGCTCGGAGAGGCGATGGAGTCTTTTGCGGAGTCCGTCACGGTCCAGGCGGCGAAGCACGAAGAAGATCAGGCCAGCGCCGGCGATCACCGCAACAGCCCCGAGAGCGGTGGACGCCGCCCGGGCCGGATTGATCGCGAGCGGCAGGGCGACGATGCAGACCGCGTCCGCGATCGCCACCTGCGCAGTGAGTTGAGCGATGCCATGAAGACCAAGTGACGTAATGATCGGCAGGATGAGGGCGGCGGATGACGAGGCGATCAGCACCCCGTAAAGCGCGGCGTGACCGGTGCCGAACAGGGCGGCGAGGCCGATGCCCGCGAGAGCAGCCAGCACCCCGACGAGTACCGCACCGACGAGTCCGCGGCGGAGCGCACGCCGCACCGTGACATCCCGCACCGGCACGTTCGATCCGACAACGAACATCACCAGGGCGAAGCCGACTTGCGCAAGCACGGTGAAGGTCGGTTCCTTCGAGTCGAGCAGTCGAAGACCGGAGGCACCGACGAGCAACCCCCCAAGCAACTCCCCCACCACCGCGGGCAGGTGCCAGGATTCCCGGCCCGCCAGCAGCGGACCGAGCATGCCGACGAGCACCACGAGCGCGAGCAGAGAGAAGCCCATGGCGTCAGGCTAGCGCGGCCGGACTCGCGCGCCGGCCCATCTTGCTCCATCTTGAACAGCGATCGTGACTTCGGCTGTGTCGCGGATGCCACTGGTGGTACCTTTTGCCGGGAGCTCGTATCGGAATGAAATCCGTTAACGTGACGAGGAAAACACCGATGGTGGATTCCGTTCGGGCGTCGTTGGTTTTACCGAGATTCCGCTATCGTTTTGCTGCGTAATGTTCGAAGATCCCGAGAACTAGAAATCCCATCGGGAGTGCGCGGGAGGCGATCTCCAGGTTGTTCTTCAGCTCGACAACTGCCGCGAACGGGAACGGGAGAAGCAACGCTGGCGCTGCACATTTTGAGAGGGAGTGCACCACCGTTTCCTCGGTCTATTGAGCTCGGTCTAATGAGTAGGACGCGGACGACGGTACGGGCATGGAGTGCGAAAACCATCTCTGTGCAGACCAGGGCTCGCAAGCGCCGGCGGAGTTCGAATATTTGGTTGACGAGATCGCTGGAGCGCTCGTTGACCTCGGCAGCAGATCCAGACGCACGGATGCCGCCGAGCGGGTTCGTTCGCAAGCCATCTACGGCAAGACAGCTCAGTACGGGGGGCTGATCAACGGCCAGACGGTTGCAGACTGGATACGCGACTTCGTGCCCGTCGTCTCCCAACGGTGGAAGCCGACCGAGTGACCTGTCGTTCTCGTCTTGGACTCAATCTCGTTCAGATGGACCGATCACACGACGGCTCGGGGAGCAGGGAGCCACGCCGTCCGGTGACGCGGCAGCTCTACAGACATCCGCAGCTACATCGAAGCGCATTCAAGATCCTCTGGGGCATCCCAGCGCGGACTGCTATCCGTCAAGCACAGTCGCAGCGGCGAATGAGGACGGATTGGCGAATCACCCCGCCAGCGCTCGGTGAAGCGGCCTCGGCCTTTCGGTGTTCACGACCGCCGCATCGCGGCCGCACACCATAGGCGCGCTGGTCTGCAGCGAGGTCTTCCGATCCGACCCACAGCCGGGGCAGATTGTGAGCGACGTCTTTGGTTTTTGCTCGATTGGCCATTTGAAAGAACGAATAGTTCGCGGTGGCGTTCAGCGCCGATTCGGGTCATTCTCCTGCGGGTGGCGCGTCGTGCCTCCGCGCTTGTTTCCCACTCCATTCAGAATGAAGGCAACGAAGAGAATTAGGCTGAACGGCCAGGTGTCGTAGTGCCAAAAGAAGCGACCGATAAATCCGAGGCAGACAACAGTCAGAATCACCCAATAGAGGCGCTGCCAGATTTTGGTTTGTCTCCACGCGTTGATCATCTGCTCATTATGCTGCACCATGCGCGCTGAAGTGAGAATAACTCCTATCGGCAAATACTGTCGATGCTATCGGCTGGACCCGTCGAGGATCCTGCTCACTTCATAATCACTTCTCCCTGTTCTTGCATCCATGCGCGGCATCGCGCCGTTCGCACGACGAATCTCAAGAACACCAGTTACCTCAACGAAATCGTTAGGCCGAGAAATCTTCTACCCTTCGCATCTTTTCCCATGGCGAGGGCGTTCGCATATATTTGAGCCGATCGCAGGAGTCCATCGGGCAAACAGTTTTATTTTTGACCGAGTTCAAGGCAGCTTTATCAGGCGAAGGGGTAGAGCGGCCTCATGGAGTGGACCGTGGGGTGAGTATGAATATGCTGCCTGTGATGAGCTGGACTGCGACCAGCGCCAGTGTCAGCGTCAGTCGGGGCCACAGGGTTCGACTCCAGTTCGAGGCTAAAATTGGGATCGAGCCGATCAGTGCGCTGATGATGTAATTCTTGGCCGAACCCGAGTAGTAGTCTTCGATTTCTGCTCTACTCGCCCGGTAAAACTCTCCGTACTGATACCACCCAGCTTCGAATAACCACATTGCGGCGCAGATCAGAATGCCGAGCGGAAGCGCCCACAGGAGATGCCTGGGGTTTGGCGAAGACAGACGTTGGTTCTCAGACAACATCTCCCTGTCGGCCAACAAATCCCTGTCGGCCCAGCGGCCTCCAAGAACCCGATACGAGATCACGAAGACCGCAGTCGATACCGCCCAAACCCAGGGAGCCAGAAATAGCGACGACACGATCGATATGACGAAGATGACGATCCAGCCTCGCCTAGAGGACCGCGTTCGAGCGGACGTCGCATTCAGCGGTGTACCCGTGTCGCGGGCAGACGGCCTTCTTCGCGTGATTGACATTCTCCCGATCTGTCCGAAGGAACCGGCTCAACCCGCCCGGTGAAGCGGGTCTTTTCCGACCTTTCCAAAGTGGCTGTTTAGGGCAACGGTTTAGTTTCCGTTGTCGGTGCACGCAAGTATTTGTTCAGGGCGCGGATTCCGAGCACTCCGACCCAGATTCCGATGACGAGAAGCGCAATGACCGGTGCGTAAATCAAGAAGGGAAGAAACGAAAACAGAGAGAACATTCCCATATTCTGGCTCACGCGATTTCATCCTGTCTATCTCGACAATCAGCACTTCCATACTGCCGTGGTCTGCACAGCGCGCGCCGTGAGAGATTCGGCGTGCGACCCGAAAATCCCAACCTCGCCAAAACCCGCATAGAGGGTGATTCGATATTTCCCTCTGCGGGATGTGATTCTGGAATTCGCAATACTCCTGCGGAACGGGCACCCGTGGTGCTCAGGGAACGATAGTGATGTGGCGGTTGGGATTCTCGGGCGCCGAGCCTCTGGACTGTGTCAGTCTCAAAGAATGACCTGGCCGACACCTGAACCCCTCACGGCTGCGCGCCTCATGCTGGAACCGCTGTCGGTGATGCACGCGACGTCGATGATCGACGTTCTGGCTGCATCTTCGCTCTATGACTTCACCGGCGGAGAGAAACCGTCGCTGAAGCAGTTGGAGAACCGTTATGCGGCTCAGGTCGTCGGGCACTCTGAGGATGGTTCGCAGTGGTGGCTGAACTGGGTTGTCATTCAACGTCACGAACGGCAACCTGTGGGGTTCGTCCAAGCAACTGTCGCGAACGACGGGGCACAACTCGTGGCCGATATCGCCTGGGTGATTTCACCGAGTTGGCAAGGACGCGGGTTTGCTTCCGAGGCTGCTCAGGCGATGCTCGAATGGTTGCGATCACACGGAGTGCATCACTTCACAGCACACATCCATCCGGCCAATCGCGCCTCGATGCACGTCGCGCAGAATCAGGGACTATGCGCAACGTTGTCGGAGAAAGATGGTGAAACTCGTTGGCAAACCCACTCATCATCAAGCGACACTTGCGAGATGTGCCGGGACGAATCATGAACTCCTTACCCTTCGGGCGTCGTCGCGATGACCGTTCCCGTGTGACACAGCATCGGCGCGGTCGGCCTCGGATCGGATGGAGCTCGGATCTGTCGCGCTGGAGGATCCGTTAGTGGTGAATAAGTGTGTGTCTCATCACGGGTCGGGTCGGGTTGGGTAGGTGCGCCCGATCTCGGTGAACCCGGCTCGTTGGAACATGGCCAGCGTTCCGGTGAAAACGGCGGATGGCGACGGCGCTGTCGTCGAGGTAGGCCAGCAGGCCGATCTGGACTTCGGCGTCCTGCACTTCACGTCGAAGGGCGCTGCGATTATCGGACTCCCTGTGTCGAAGAAATCGTTGGCACCAGCATGATCTGGGGTCTTTCTCTCGGGATCCGAAGACATGCCCCAGTCGTGGCCACCTCTCAGCGGTCGCTGGCACGATGCGCACAGCGGCGTGCTGGTTGGATCCTTCCCCGGCGGCGACGTCCATGTCTGTCCTCTGCTCTAAGATTTTCCCCATAACGGTAGGCCTCGATGAGCACGACCGCACAGAGCCACCTCTGGACGGCACCGAATGGGAAACCTTCGAGCAGCATGAATCTCGCCGGACTGATGAAGCACCTCGCCTACGTCGAGGACGACTGGTTCGGGCGATGGCTCCACGACGAGCCACGCCGTGAGCCCTGGGCTTCGTCGGTCGCCCGCGCTGGGACCGCCGCGGAAAAGGCCTTCGAGGCTGGCGGGCTCGGCGGTAAGACGCGTCGGAGCTGGCCGGATGGCAGATAACCCAGCCTGCGCTGGGTACTGACCCACATGATCGAGGAGTCCGCACGCCACAACGGCCATGCCGACCTTCTCGGTGAATCATTAAACAGCCAAGTCGGTGAATAGTGCGCCATCCGGATAGCTTTGCGCTTACAGACGGAGCAGTCCGGTGATGGAGCGTCCGGCCAGTGGGGGCTCGAGAATCCTTTGCCGTCGGTAGCGCTTGATCCACGCGTTGGGCCGCACGCTGCGCAGAAGCTGAGCTGAGCTGATGAATTTAGGCAGCCCGGCGGCATCGTGTCGGTAGCCTCTCAGCGGGTCGGCGCACGATGGAGCGATGCAAGCAAACCGCCGTCTGCTGTTTTGGCTGCGAGTGCCGTACGCCGCGGATGTCGCGCTGGTAGTGATAGGTGTCGTTCTGTTGCTCACGGGCCGTGACGTGGGATGGTCGGTACTGATCTTTGCCGGGGTGCGAGCGGTCATCGGGACTTTCGCCCTCCTGGTGTTAGCCCCGCGAATTATCGCGCAAAGGTCCGGTACACCGCGGGAGTGATTCGCCTGCGATTAGTGCCCGATAACGTTCTCCGGCCGGCACCTCGGGAATGTTCAGGCACAACCAGCGTGTTCCGTCTTCGTGAAGCGCTCCGCCGCGACTCACGCCGCAGGGAATGACCGGCGCTGCGGATGTTGCTGAACGAGAAGCCACACGCCAGGCCATCGAAGCGGTGGGTCGGAGCTGCGTCTGTGAGGCTCACCGCCGTGATGGCGCCTAGCCACGCGGCGAATGACATCCCCTTATTCTTTTGCGTCGGTGGCCCGGGCGCCGCCCTCAGCCTTCCGTTTGGTGAGGGCCCGTTGCCGCATGGCAAGGAACAGCGGGAACACGAAGGCGTATGCCGTGAGCCCGGCGAGCACGACATAGATCCAGCCGCCTCGAAGACCGAGTCGGCGTGCTTCCACGATGATCAAAATGCTGCCAGCAATGGCGGCCACCAGCAGGTCCACCGTGAGAGACGAGACAGCCGGACCGCTGTTCACCCAGTCGCCGGCGAAGTTGCGCAGTTGCACGATCGCGAGGGCGTTGAA
>JANYEI010000019.1 GCA_025363205.1 Frigoribacterium sp. | reverse complement strand
CAGAGCACCACTTTGGCCGGAGTCCACTTCGGCTTCTGCAGCAGACCGACGGGAGGCTGTGCCGGATCGGTGAACAGCTCCACCGTCTCGCCGGGCAATGGTTCGCGCGGATCCTGATGAGCGGGCCGAGCTTCGGTGGTGGTGGACAATTGGGTCTCCTTCGACTCAGCGCACTTCGACTCAGCGCACGGGGACTCAGTGCACGGGGACCCACCACACGCTGACTCATCCGGGCGGCCACCGCAGCCACCCCCATTCGGGGGGACTGGTCACAAGTCAGCTTAGCGAGGTGACCAGAATGGCGGTGGCCAACACTCCACAACCACCCGGCGATGGTGGGAGTACCCACCACTTGGCACCAGTCGCCGGGCGACATTCGTCCGGGCGGACCGAACAGGTGCGGATCTAGACCTTCAGGTACCGGCTGATCGCAAAACTCGCGGACGCCGCCGCAAGCACAGCGCCAACCACGAGCAGGATCGGAACGACCACGTACGCTTCCGACATGCCAATAAAGGGGGTGTCAAGCGACTGCGTGCCGAGGTAATCCTGCACGAAGAAGCGCACGATCGAGACGACGGCAAGGCTCGCCAGAATCGATCCGACGAGCGCCGCGATCACCCCTTCCAGGATGAAGGGCGTCTGGATAAAGCGGTTCGATGCTCCGACCAGACGCATGATCCCGAGCTCCCGCCGCCTCGAAAAAGCCGAAAGGCGGATAGTGGTGGCGATGAGGAGCACGGCGGCCACCAGCATGAGCACCGCGATACTGACCGCGGTGAGACTGGCGGCATTGAGTGCCGCGAAGATCGGATCGAGATACTTGCGTTGATCGACGACCTGCTCGACTCCGGCGAGGCTGGCCACGCTCTCGCGGATGACGTCGGCCTTCGACGGATCCTTGAGATTGATCGAGAATGTCTCGGAGAGGAAGGCCGGCGTAATGAAGTCCGCGCCGGTGGTGTCTTTGAAATAGGTCTTGTAGTTCTTATAGACCTGATCGTGATTCTCGAAGGTGACGGTCTTGATCAACCCGGTGAGGGCCGGGGATTTCAACTGGGTTTCGACATCAGCTTTTTGGCTCTTCGTTGCTTCGACCAGGTTGCACTGCCCAGCGGTCGACGAGTCGGTGCACATATAGACCGACACCTGAGCACGGTCGTTCCAGTAGCCCTTCATCTGCCCAATTTGAAACTGCAGCAGGATCGCAGCGCCCACGAAGGTGAGGGAGATGAAGGTCACCAGCACAACGGAGATGACCATCGAGATGTTGCGACGCAGGCCATGACCGACCTCGGACATGATCAGGCCGAACCTCATCGGGTGACCTCATCGGCCTGTCCGGCGATGCCGAGATTGGACCGCGAGACGGATGCCGGCCCGAAGCCCTGCACGGGAATCGTCTGGGTCTGGTAGCCGCCCTGACGTTCGTCGCGCACGATCTGGCCGCTGACCAGCTCGATCACGCGACGCTGCATCTGATCGACGATTCCCGCATCGTGGGTGGCCATGATCACCGTGGTTCCACTCTGGCTGATGCGTTCGAGCAGGGTCATGATGCCGGCGGATGTCGAGGGGTCGAGGTTTCCCGTCGGCTCATCCGCCAGCAGGATCGCCGGCTTGTTCACGATGGCGCGGGCTATCGCGACGCGCTGCTGCTCACCACCGGAGAGTTCGTGAGGGAGCCGATTGGTCTTGCCGGCGAGACCGACCATCTTCAGGACATCCGGGACCGCCTCCTGGATGAACCCCTTCGACTTGCCGATCACCTGGAGCGAGAAGGCCACATTGTCGAAAACGTTCTTCTGCGGAAGCAGGCGGAAGTCCTGGAACACCACGCCGAGGTTGCGTCGAAAGTAGGGAACCTTGCGACTGGTGAGCTGCGCCAGGTTCTGCCCGAGCACATGGATCTGCCCCTTGGAGGGGTTTTCCTCCTTCAGCACGAGCCGAAGGAAACTAGACTTACCGCTGCCGGATGCTCCAACAAGAAACACGAATTCGCCGCGCAGGATCTCAAGCGTCACCGCATTGAGCGCCGGGCGCGCGTTCCCCTTGTAGAGCTTGGTTATGTGATCGAACCGAATCATGACCGTCTGACTCTAAGGACGTACTTCCGAATCGGGAAGAGCGACAGGCCGGATGCCTCGACTCTCAGAAAGTGGACTCTCAGAAAGTCGGCGCACCCAAATGCTCAAGTTTCTTCCGCGGCCAGACTCCGGTGCAGTCCAGTGCAGTGCCAGGCAGGCGGGTCGGTACGGGTTGTCAACTCTGGTCTGATCAACTCTGGTCGCGTTTGCGCCACTTGATACCGGCGTTGATGAAACCATCGAGATCGCCGTCGAAGACCGCCGTCGGGTTGTTGACCTCGTAGTCCGTTCGCAGGTCTTTCACCATTTGGTACGGCGCGAGCACATAGCTGCGCATCTGGTCACCCCAGCTCGCAGTGATCACCCCGGCGAGCTCTTTCTTCTGCGCGGCCTCGCGTTCCCGCTCGATCAGCAGCAAGCGGGACTGCAGCACACGCATCGCCGCCGCACGATTCTGGATCTGGCTTTTCTCATTCTGCATCGACACGACCGTGCCGGTGGGAATGTGGGTGATGCGCACGGCAGAGTCCGTGGTGTTCACCGACTGGCCGCCCGGACCGCTCGACCGGAAGACATCCACGCGGATATCGCCTTCGGGCACCTCCACGACATCGGTGGTCTCGATCAGCGGAATGACCTCGACCGCCGCGAAACTGGTTTGGCGTTTACCTGCCGAATTGAATGGGCTCATGCGCACAAGGCGATGGGTGCCGGCCTCGACGCTCATCGTTCCGAAGGCGTAGGGCGCATCGACCTCGATGGTGGTCGATTTGATGCCGGCCTCTTCCGCGTAGCTGGTATCGAGCACCTTCGCTGGGTAGTTGTGCTGCTCCGCCCAGCGGAGGTACATGCGCATCAGCATTTCGGCGAAATCCGACGCATCCACTCCCCCCGCACCGGCACGGATCGTGACGACGGCGGCGCGCGAGTCGAACTCGCCGTTCAGCAGGGTCTGCACTTCCAGCTCGCCGAGGAGCTTCTGGATGCTCGTGAGTTCGGTCTGCGCATCGGCCGCAGCCGAGGCATCCGCCTCCTCGTTCGCGAGCTCCACCATGATCTCCAGATCGTCGAGGCGGCCCTGGATGCTCACGATCTTGGCGAGTTCGGCCTGCCGGTGGCTCAGGTCGGACGTGATCTTCTGTGCCTTGTCAGTGTCGTCCCACAGATCGGGCACACCGGCTTGCTCGCTCAGGTCCGTGATCTCACGCTGGAGTTTCTCCACGCCGACAACGGCGCGAATATCCGCGAAGGTCGAGCGGAGTGCGGCGATCTGTTCAGAAAAATCGAGCTCGTCCATGTCGCCGGTAAGCATACCGGGTGCCGCGGTTCGCCTCCTGAGCGGGTAGCCTCTAGACCGATGAGCAGCAGCGCGCCGGACTTCAGCTTTCGATCGATCGCGCTGCCAGCCATCCTGCCGACGTTGCTGTTCTCGGTGGGCGAGGGCGCCATCATCCCGATCATTCCGCAGGTGGCCAATAGCCTCGGCGCCTCACTCGCCATCGCCGGTGTCATCGCATCGATGATCCTTCTCGGTGAGTTGTTCGGCGACATCCCGAGCGGCTGGATTGTGAGCCGCATCGGTGAACGCACGGCGATGATCTACGCGGCGCTTCTCTCGATCGTCGGCCTGGTGACTGCCCTCGCTGCTCCGAATCCCTGGGTGCTTGGCCTCGGAATCTTCGCGATCGGCCTGTCCACGGCCGTCTTCGCCCTCGCCAGGCACGCCTTCATGACCAGCTTCGTGCCGCGGCACTTCCGGGCACGGGCGTTGTCGACCCTCGGTGGCACCTTCCGCCTTGGCTATTTCATCGGCCCGTTTATCGCCGCGGCAGTAATCCACCTCACCGGCTCGACCCAGTCGGTGTTCTGGGTGCACATCGTGGGATGTGTCGGCGCAGCAGTGCTGCTGCTCGTACTGCGGGACCCCGCCGAGGCCCTGGCCGAGAAACGTGCGCCCGCTTCGGAACGCGAGGGCGGCGCGCTCGTCGCCGCAGAGTCCATCGGACTGTTCGGCACCGTCTGGGCGAGTCGAGCGGTGCTTGCGCGGCTCGGAACCGGCGCGGCCCTCGTTGGAGCGATGCGGGCAAGCCGCCAGGTGATCCTGCCGCTCTGGGCGGTGAGCATCGGCATCCCGGATGCCCAGACCGCCCTGATCATTGGAGCGGCCGGTGCCCTCGACTTCGGCCTGTTCTACGCGAGTGGCCAGATCATGGATCGATTCGGGCGGCTGTGGAGCGCGATGCCGTCGATGATCGGACTTGGCGTCGGTCACCTCGTGCTCGCGATCACTCACGACCTCGCCTCCGCAGTGCCGTGGTTCATTGCTGCGGCAGTTTTCATGTCAATCGCCAACGGCCTCGGCAGCGGCATCCTCATGACCCTCGGCGCCGACCTCGCCGATCAGACCAACCCCGCGCCATTCCTCGGTGCCTGGCGGTTCACCGCGGATGCCGGAGGCGCAGTCTCGCCCCTCGCGCTCTCGGCGCTCACTGCGGCCGTCTCCATCGCCTTCGCCAGCGGGATTCTCGGCGTGGTCGGACTCATCGGCGCCGGTGTTCTGCTTCGCTACGTGCCGCGCTACTCGCCGCGACGCCCGCGCTGAAATCGCTCTTGCTCACGGGTCGCGCGAGAACCGTTCAGCGCAAATGCCGACGACGGCTTTGGCCGATCACCACGAGAGCGATCACCGGTGCGAGCAGGATCTCCAGCGCGACGAGCGACCCGAAGGAGGCAATCACAACGGCGACGGCCGCGTTGACCGCTCCGAAGACGAGCGTGCCGACGAGAGCACTCTGCCGACTCGTTCGCGCATAGGCGATTGCGCACACATCGAGTGGCACAAGCAACAGCAGGTTCCAGGGTGAGAGCGGAAGCGTTCCGCCGAGGAAACTGAAGACGCTCGCTACCAGCAGCAGCAAGCTCCAGATCATTGCGGCACCACTGTGCCGAAGCACGCCTCGGGCAACGGGAGCGGAGGTGTACACAAGGGACTCGGTGATGCGGGCAGGACCTGTCGCCGCGTCTGCCCTCCCGCGGTCTGCCCCCACTCGCTCCGCTGCCAGGCGCAAGAGCAAATTGCGCGCCTCAGTGGCACGAATGAACTCTGCTGCCGCGGCCTGGGACTGTGCCGATGTGACTTCGGTGAAGCGATCGGGATGCGACATCCGCGCGCGCTGCGTGAAGGCCCGCTCGATCTCCCCCCTCGTCGCATCGAGAGCAATTCCGAGGAGCTTCGCCGCTTCAGTTGAATTCACGAGCCGAACACACGCAGAGCGCGGCTAAACGGGCGATGGGACAGGATGCCGCTAAGCGTCTTCGTGCCGTCGCAGACCGCGAGGAACAGTCTTATGCCGGTGGCGGAATGCGCCAGCGCAAAGTGCACAAGTCGCGGATGCTTCTCGAAGAAGTGCAGCAGGCGTTCGCCAGCGCGGATGTCTGGATCGAGCTCCCGGAGAACTCGCCGGCAGTAGCTATCGAGCGCGTCACCCACCGGCTCCCTTGAGGTCGCGGCAAGGGCCGCCTCGCCGGCCCAGCATCCGGAGCGCAATGCATAAGAAATACCCTCGCGGGTCCACGGGTCGAGCAGGCCGGCCGCGTCCCCCGCCACCAGAACGGAGCCTCGGCGCAGCGGCGATTCTGGCGCTCTCCACTGGGTGAGGTGGCCGCTGAAGTGTCCGGTCTCGAGATGATCCAGTCCGGTGCTGTGCAGCCAGGAGTCCAGGTAGGCACGGGTCTGCTGTGGCTCGCCCCTCGCCTGGATCACGCCAACGGTGAGCACTTTCTCCTTGGGGAAGACCCACGCGTAGCTTCCGGGAGCTGAGCCCCAGTCGAAGGCGATGCTGCCGTCATAGGCGCGGGATTCCGGCGTGCGGATGAGTTCCACCTCAAGGGCCAGATCGGTGCCGCGGTTCTGCACCCCGACATAGCGCCCGATGCGACCGCTCGTGCCGTCCGCGCCGATCACGACCCTGGCGCGCAGTGGTGCGCCATCCGTCGTGACGGTGACGAGCCCATCCGCCTCCTCCACCGACTTGACCACCACGGAGTCGCGGAAAAGCGCTCCGGCGGCGACGGCCGCCTGAACAAGGGCTTCGTCGAGACGTTCGCGTTGCACCAGGGCGAGGAATGGCAGCGCCCGGCGATGCGTCTGCGGTGCACCGCCGCGCAACGAGAAGCGCACCTCGCACACCTCCTGCTCGACGGTCGCCAAAATGGAGCGAGGCAGGACACCAAGCGAGATCCCGATAAGGCCTCCACCGCAGGTCTTGTAGCGCGGAAAACGAGCACGATCGATGATCAGCACGGATGCCCCGCCCTCGGCCGCAACGCGGGCGGCGGATGACCCAGCGGGGCCGGCTCCGACCACCAGCACATCCCAGACAACGCCCGCCGCCACATCACTGTTGAGCGTTGCGCGACCGGGGCTATCCTCCATAATTTCCGACAGTACCCCAGCCGCCACGCCCTCATGCTGGTCGCCCCCAAGCTCCCAGCATGATCCCCGCCGACGTGGTTCGAACCGGGAGCTATTTAGAGGCTTGGCCGCTGCGGGAGGTCGACTTCGCAGGCCCGCCCACCGACGAAAGCGGCGAAGCCGAGACCCGAGTCGCTCACGATGATGGACTCAACCAAACACTGACCGGCCAACGGTCGTCACGTCGAGGCGGATACCCTCGGGCAGCAGCAGCGACACCACCGGCGGGCGCCAGTATGCCGAGAGCTGCACGGTGGCACTTCGTCCGTCGGTCGTGCTCGCCGACTCGAGGCGCAGCGACTCGAATCGGTCGTGCGGCACCGCGTCGAGGTATGCCACAACGGCCGACCGCACCTCCGCGGAACGGAGAGTGGGGCGGGGCCCGCCCGCGGTGACAGACACGTCGTCGAGGGCGAAGGCCTCCGCGCCGGCCAGGGCCGCGCCATCCGCCAGCGTGAACAGGCGTTTGCGCTCGAGGTAGAGCGACGTCGCGGCGACGACGAGCAGGATGAGCACCAGCGAGAGGAAGCCGTAGAAAATCGTGAGCGGCAGGAGAGAGCCCTCCTCCCCCTTCAGGCGCTCCAGCCGCGCTCTCATGGCGCTCCCCAGAACCGCGAGACCTGCTCGGTCGCGGTCGATCTGAGGGGCACGGCCACTGGCCCGCCGATGGTGTCGGCGGACGGCACGAGCGGGAGACCGACAAAGACCCCAACGGTGATCGTCACGGTGGCGCGGCGCCGAAGGCAGTCGGCGGGCCGGGGTGAGCAGGAGATCGCCACGCTCGCCTCCGAGGGATCGAGCCCGTAGTCAGCGAGTGCAAACCGGATCGCGCGCTCGGCCTCGGCCTCGGCGTGCCGGGTATCCGGCGCCTGCACGTAGACCCGCACCGCCTGGCGCGCCGCTCCTTCCACGGCGAGCGACCCGGCCTGCAGCGCGGACATCGTGAGCACGAGATAGACCATCGGCAGCAACAGGATCATGCCGGCGGTGACGAACTCGAGCGAAGCGGTGCCGACATCCTCAGCGATCGTCCTACGGAATAGTCTCCACCGCTGCATGGCCGCTCACTTCCAGCCCGCCGTCGAGACCAAACAGTCCAATGAGCGGCAGCGGTGTTCGAACGGTGACGATCGCTGACGGATGTCCGAGATACCGGCCATAGGTCGCGGTCACCTCGGTCGCGTAGCCGGGCCCGATGGTCGTGGTGATCAGGTCACGGGAGCGGGCCACACCCTCACCGAGCGAGCTATCGGCAAGCGCCGCAAAACGGGCACCCTCGGATGCCGCGTCGAGCACGGTATTGCGGATGTGCAGCGCGAGCCCCAGCTGGATAACAGAGAGGGTGAGCACCGTGAGAAGCGCTCCGACCATAACGAATTCGGCGACGGCTGACCCGCCATCGTCGCGCAGAATCGACCTCACCCGGTGCACGGCAACCGTCCCTGCCGGATCAGTAGCCGGTGACACGCTGGATTGCCTGCTGGAATACCGCGCTGAGTGCTGGCCCGGCCAGTCCCCAGATAATGATGACGAGTCCGGCGGTCATGAGAGTAATGAGTACCCAGCCAGGCACATCCCCACGATCGTCGTGGATCGCGCGGTCGAGCCGCTGGTGGATTCTGTTCATGATGGATGTCCTTTCGTGAGGTGCTGCGCTGTCAGAGGCCGAACTGAAGCACGAAGATGCCCGGGTAAATTGCGAAGACGATGGTGACCGGCAGGATGAGAAACACCAGCGGCACAAGCATTGCCACCTCTTTTTTGCCCGCGACTTCGAGCAGTTCGTGCTTCGCGGCATCCCGCGCGTCCTGGGCCTGCGCGCGCAATACCTCGGCCAGCGGCGTGCCGCGCTCAAGGGCACCGGTCACCTGCTCGACGCAGCGCGTGAGCGCGGGCAGGCGTATCCCCCGGGCGAGAGCGGTGAGCGATTCCGCGAGCGGCACCCCGGTGTTGACCTCGGTGACGACGGCGGAGAGCTCTGCGGCGAGCTCCCCGTGGCTCACACGGCCGACCCGACGAAGGGAATCCAGAATGCCCTCGCCCGCCGACAGGCTGAGGGTGAGGAATTCGAGCACGGTCGGCAGTTCGCTGGTGATGCGGGCGAGCCTCTTCGCTGCCGAGCGCTGAAGCATCCGGTCCCGCAGCACAATACCGGCTGCCGCCGCCACCACGACGATCGCGGCGACCAGAGCGGGCGCGATCGGCTGTACGCGAGTCAAGGCCAGCGGCACGGCTAGCGCGAGGAGAGCTGCCCCGATGCCCCACGCAAGCTGACGCGAGCGGAACGCCTCGACGGTGAGGGTCGAGGATGACTGCCGCAGGCGCAACTCGGTGGTCCCATCACCCCCGAGCATTGATCCGAGCAACGACCGAAGTCGCGCGAACGCGGGTGCGAACAGAGCGCCCACCACCGGCAGCGGATCGACGGTGCGACGGGAGAGGAGTTCGCGCGCGCCCGCAGAGACGTCGACGACGTAGGGCGCGACGCGGGTGACGAGCCGCGGCCGACTCAACCGCGGCATAAGGCTTGCGAGCGACCACAGACCGACACCGAGCGCGAGTCCGCAGAGCACACCCCATCCAGAGAGAGCGTCTAGACGAACCATCGGTGCTCCTCGGGAATGCGGCCGAGCGCGAGCATCAGCCGATAGGCGATCGCGGTGACGAGCAGCCCACCGACGATGAGCAGCACTCCCCCGGCGGTGTTGTAGGCAGCGGCCGCTTCGGGACGCGTCGCGAGCAACAGCAGGATGATCCATGGTGCGGCCACTCCGAGTCGCGCCGCGTTCATCACCCAGGACTTCCGGGCCTCGATCTCCGAGCGGATGGCCGCCTCCTGTCGCAGATACGACGCAAGGTTGCGGAGAACTGTCGTGAGCTCGCTGCCCCCGACCTCCCGAGACATGCGAAGCGTCTCCAGGATGCGATCGGCCACCGGGTCGGCGAGTCGCATCTTGAGTGCGTCGACGGCGATACCGAAATTACCGGTGGCACGGTAGTCCCGCTCGAACTCCGCGAAGGCCTCACGGGTCGGCGCCGGGCCAGTGTGGGCGAGCAGCGCGACGCCGTCGGGCAGCGCGAGCCCCGAACGCACCGCCGAAACGAGGTGGTCGACGATGTCAGGCCAGAGAACGCTGGCCGCGCGCCGACGCGCGTGCGCCCGCCACTGCACGATCGCCACGGGCAGAGCCAGGGCCGCGAGGCCCGCGATGAGGGCGATCACCCCCACGGGTACGATCGCAAACGTGAGCGCCGCCACCGCAAGCCCTCCGACGAGCGATACCGTGGCGAGGGCGGTCACGGACACGGAATGCAGCCCAGCCTGGGCGAGCCGTTGGCGCAGCATCCCAACCCTGCCGACCGATGGTTCGCGAGCCACACCGGAGGTCGGCCAGGCGAAGGGAGACACGATGAGCACCGCCCCGAGTCCGAGAAGCAGCCCGAGCGCCACGGTGAGAGTCATGCGGCCGCCTCCGCGAGAATCGAGGCGAGGTCGAACCCACCGGCGTCGAACTTGGCGGTTCGGGTCGGATAGCTGCCGGTGACAGTGAGAACGCCGCGCTGCAGGCCGAAGATCAGGCTCGCTTCGACGAGGGTGCCACCGGTAACGAATCCACTCGGGGCCAGGATCTCGGTAATGAGGCGCTGGCCGTTGCGGGTCAGTTCACAGTGCACGACAATGTCGACCGATGCCGCGACCGTCGGCACTACGAACGACGAGTCGATGTTGCGCCCCGCAAGCAGCGGGAGAGTGCAGAGTTTGGCGAGGGCATCGCGCGAGCTGTTGGCATGGATCGAGCACATGCCAGGCAAGCCGCTGTTCAGCGCGATGAGCAGGTCGAGCGACTCGGCCTCGCGCACCTCGCCAACCACGAGCCGGTCAGGGCGCATCCGGAGGGCTTCCTTGATGAGTCGCCGCAGCGTGATCTCGCCCGTGCCCTCGAGACTGGGCTGG
>JANYEI010000261.1 GCA_025363205.1 Frigoribacterium sp. | reverse complement strand
CTCGCGAGCCACCTCATTCACGAGGTGCACCTCCGCCGCAGAGAGGTCGATGTTGGCTGGGATCACGTCGAGACCGGGCGTCGAAGTCGTGCGGATCGTCTCATGGGCGTCCTTCACGGTTCCGAGCATGAGGTCGTAGATGTTCGATCCCTCGTGACTCGGAACGCCGAGACCGGCGGACAACGCTCCCTGCGGGTCGAAGTCGACAGCGAGAACGCGGCGTCCATAGCCGGCAAGCGATGCGCCGAGGCTGATCGCGGTCGTGGTCTTGCCGACTCCACCCTTCTGGTTGCAGAGTGCGATGATGCGGGCGGGACCCGGCTTCGCCAGCGGCTTCGGCTCGGCAAAGACGGTGACGGGGCGACCGGTCGGGCCGTTGACGACGCGTTGGAAACCGGGGAGTTCCTCAGCCGATTTGTCCCGCTTCGCTGTCATCCCGACATTCCTTACCCTTGGTCATCGGCCGCTGCCGATTGGTGACGATTCTACCGATGTGCATCAGTGCAGCCGAGTCGACCCGCCTCGCTCGCGCCAAAACGCTGGAGATTCGCCACCGGAAAGTCCGGCGGCAGGTGGCGAAGCTCAGCGGGCGCGCGGGTGGGCGGTCGTGTACATGTCCCGCAGGGTATCTGCGGTCACCAGGGTATAGATCTGTGTCGTGGCGACGGAGGAGTGACCGAGCAGTTCCTGCACTACGCGCACGTCCGCGCCGCCCGCGAGCAGGTGCGTGGCGAACGAGTGCCGGAAGGTGTGCGGCGAAATCTCGAAGCCGAGCTTCGCCTGCTCCGCCCTGGCGCGAATGATGAGCCACGCGTTCTGGCGAGAGACGCGCTGGCCACGGATGCCGAGGAACAGGGCGGGGGTCGACCTGCCGCGGGTGGAGAGCACCGGCCGAGCCCGCACCAGGTAAGTATCGATGGCAGCCTGCGCATAGGAGCCGAGCGGCACGATCCGCTGCTTGCCTCCCTTGCCGAACAGCCGCACGACATCCACAGCAGCCCCCTCGGTGCCGATCACATCGTCCACATTGAGGTCGACGGCTTCGGAGATGCGGGCACCGGTAGCGTAAAGCAGTTCAAGCAGTGCATGATCGCGCAGGGATTGCAGGTCGTCGCCCGCCGCCGCGTCCAGCACTGCTGCCATCTGCTCGATGGTGATCGCTTTCGGCAGCCGGCTCGCGAGCTTCGGCGGAGTGACGTCGGCTGCGACATCCACATCGACCAGTCCCTCATCGAGCAGGAAGCGGTGCAGGCTGCGCACACTGGACAACATCCGAGCCATTGAGGATGCCGTGAGCGGCTTCTCGCTTCGGATGCGAAGGTGTTGTACAAAGGCCGAGACGTCGGCGAGGGAGATGCCAACCGGGGTCGTGACCTGCCGCGTCTCGAGCAGCCGCAGGTAAGCCGCGAGGTCGCGCCGATAGGCCGCCACCGTGTTCGCCGACAGCCCGCGCTCGATCGAAACGTGCCGGAGATACCGGTCGACGGCCCCCTCAAGTGAAGAGCTGTCAGTCACGGCCGCGGAGTTTCGGATGGCGCGGCCAGGGTGCGTCGGCCGGTCCAAGACTCGCCCAGCCCCCGGCTCGCGAGGCCTGGGCCGTCAGCACGGCGATGGAGAGGATCGAATTGCCTATCGTGCGAGCGAGCACTGCGGCGACGACCTCGTCGAGCGGCGCCCAGCGCTTCTCAATCTCTGACTCCTCGTCGGTTCGCTCGAAGGTTTCGTTCGAGGCGGTCAATCCGCGAGCCAGGTAGACGCGAATTGCCTCATTGCTGCCGCCGGGAGTCGAATAGAAGTCGCTCAGAAGATTCCACTCGCTGGCCACGACATCCGCCTCTTCGGCGAGTTCACGCTGTGCCCCGAGCTCCGGCGCTTCCCCATCGATGTCGAGCAGCCCGGCCGGAATCTCCCACTCGCGCGTGCCGATGGCGTGCCGATACTGGCGGATCAGCAGCACTCGATCCTGTTCATCGAGGGCGAGAACCGCAACCGCACCGGTGTGGTCGACGTATTCCCGGGTGATCGTCTCGACCGGCGTTGCATCGCCGTATTCGAACACGTCACGACGGATGTCCCAGACGATTCCGCCGTAGACGACCTCGCTTGACCTCACGGTAACCGGCGATACCTCGTCGGCGAGCACCTCGTGCGGCTGCTCGGCGTTCGTCTGCTGCTCGGCGTTTGTCTGCTGCTCGGCGTTCATCTGCTGCTCGGGCACGCTCACGCGTCTTGCACCGTGAACAGCCGCGTCGCCTCCTGGCGCTCGAGCGCCGCGCCCACGAGGCCCTGGAACAGCGGATGTGCCCGGTTGGGCCGCGATCGCAGCTCCGGGTGTGCCTGCGTTCCAACGTAGTACGGATGCACGTCTCTCGGAAGTTCCACGAATTCGACCAGGTGCCGGTCCGGGGAGACACCGGAGAACTCGAGTCCCGCCGCGGCGATCTGCCCGCGATAGGCATTGTTGACCTCATATCGATGACGATGACGCTCTTCGACCCGGCCAGAGCCGTAGACATCCGCGACGATCGAGCCGGCGGCGAGGTCTGCCGGGTAGAGGCCGAGGCGCATGGTGCCGCCGAGGTCTCCCCCGGCGATGATGTCCACCTGTTCGGCCATGGTCGCGATCACGGGGAATTCGGTCTCCGGGTCGAATTCCGACGAGGATGCCCCGGTGAGACCGACAACGTTGCGCGCGTATTCGATCACCATGCACTGCAGTCCGAGGCAGAGTCCGAGCACCGGGATACCGTTCTCGCGCGCAAATTTGAGCGCCCCGAGCTTGCCCTCGATGCCGCGCACTCCGAAGCCTCCCGGCACGCAGATTCCGTCGACGTCCGACAGCAGCCGCGCGGCACCCTCCGGTGTCTCACACTCGTCGGACGGGATCCAGCGGATGAGCACCTTTGTCTGCTGGGCAAAACCGCCGGCGCGCAGGGCTTCGGTCACGGACAGATAGGCATCCGGCAGGTCGATGTACTTGCCGACGAGACCGATCGTGACCTCGTGCTTCGGTTGGTGCACAGCGGCGAGCAGATCTCTCCAACCAGACCAGTCCACGTCTTCGGCTTCGAGGCCGAAGTGGTTGATGATGTACGCGTCGAGTCCCTGGTCATGCAGCATGGTCGGGATGTCGTAGATCGATGGCACGTCGATCGCGTTGACGACGGCCTGTTCGTCCACGTCGCACATCAGCGCGATCTTGCGCTTGTTGGACTCGGAGACTGGACGGTCGGAGCGAAGCACCAGGGCATCCGGCTGGATGCCGATCGAGCGCAGCGCCGCAACAGAATGCTGGGTGGGTTTCGTCTTCTGCTCGCCAGAGGCACCCAGGTACGGCACGAGAGACACGTGCACGAAGAACACATTGTTTCGACCGAGTTCGTGGCGCACCTGCCGCGCGGCCTCGAGGAATGGCAGGGATTCGATGTCGCCGACGGTGCCTCCGACCTCGGTGATGATCACATCCGGCTTTCCGGAGCTCAAATTTTCGCTGTCACTCGCCTGCAGCCGCATCCGCCGCTTGATCTCGTCGGTGATATGCGGGATGACCTGTACCGTGTCGCCGAGATACTCGCCGCGGCGCTCCTTTGCGATCACGGTCGAGTAGATCTGGCCGGTGGTGACATTGGCGGCCTGGTTGAGGTTGATGTCGAGAAAGCGCTCGTAGTGGCCGATGTCGAGGTCGGTCTCCGCCCCGTCATCGGTGACAAAGACCTCGCCGTGCTGGAAGGGATTCATGGTGCCCGGATCCACATTGAGATAGGGATCGAGCTTCTGCATGACGACGCGGAGGCCTCGAGCCGTGAGGAGGTTTCCGAGACTGGCTGCCGTGAGTCCCTTACCGAGACTCGAAACGACCCCGCCCGTGACAAAAATATGTTTGGTTACGTCCGCGTTTTGTTTGTCGACCACGGGGTTACAGCCTACCCGTGGCTCGCCGCCGAAAATCTACCGGGGTTTGCCCCAGTTCCGGTAATCTCACGCCCCTGCGGTGCCCAGTTGAACTCTCAGCGAATCCACCCGCGTGGTGATGCGCTCGCTCACGGTCCACCGGGACTGTAATCGCTCGAGCAGGGCGTGCAGTTCGGACCCGGCGAGGCCGGGGGTGAGCGTGAGGTGCACGACGAGTTCGGGTCCGACCAGCCGGGCATCCGGGTCCCCTGGCTCGAGGCTCACAAACACCACGGTGGGCTCGAACGCGGCCGAATTACGGAATTCGCCCAGAATTTCGGGATCAAGATAGCTCGGAATCCAGGCCTGGGATTGTGCGATCGCCCAGAGCGCTGGGCGACGGATGGCGAACTCGGTCGGCGAAGTCGGATCGAGTACCACGAGCTCCGTGCCCTCACTTGCTGCGGCTAATGCAACCCGAACGGCATTCGCCGGCACCGGTCGCGCCAGGGGGTTCCAGCGCTGCATTGCGTCGACCGAGCTGAAGACGGGCATGACGTTGCGACCGTCGGGGCCGGACACCGTGACGATCGACAGCTCCGCTTTCTTGTCTCCGGTGTGATGGTGTGCGTCGATCCCCGATTCACCGAGGTGGGCTACAAGCGGAATCAGCAGGCGCGAGTCCCTGATCGCATCGACGACACCGGCCTCTCCGACCCCGGCCTCCCCGACTCCGGCCTCCCGGACCCCGGCCTCTCGGAAGAGGCGGAGAGCTCGGATCAGGGCGGCGGGAGCCGAGCCATCGTCAGCCGAGGCCGGAGCGTGCTCGAACTTGCGCCCCTCCCAGGGCACGCCAGCGGAATCGGACACGGTGCTCTCAACGGGCTCAGTCGGACGCGACCGAGAGCGCCTCAGTGAGGGTGAAGGCCTTCGCATACAGCGCTTTGCCCACGATTGCCCCCTCGATACCGAGCGGCACGAGAGCGCGCAGCGCCGCGATGTCCTCAAGATTCGAGATACCACCGGATGCGACGACCGGTCTGTCGGTGCGCTCGGCGACCGATCGAAGCAACTCGAGGTTCGGGCCCTGAAGGGTGCCGTCCTTGGTCACATCTGTCACAACGTAACGCGCGCAACCGGCCGTCTCGAGGCGGTCGAGAACCTCGAACAGGTCTCCGCCCTCCTCTGTCCAGCCCCGCGCTGCGAGGGTCGTGCCGCGCACATCGAGGCCCACAGCAATCAGTTCACCGAACCTGGCAATCACGCGGGCGGCCCATTCCGGATTTTCCAGCGCCGCCGTTCCGAGGTTGATTCGAGTGGCGCCCGTGGCGAGGGCGGCCGCCAGGCTCGCGTCGTCGCGAATACCACCAGACAACTCGATGAGGGCGTCCCCACCAACCCGCTTGATCACCGAACGGATCACATCGTGGTTATTACCACGACCGAACGCTGCATCGAGGTCGACGAGATGAATCCACTCGGCTCCCTGCGCGGTCCAGTCGCCTGCGGCATCCACCGGGTCGCCATAGCTCGTCTCGCTGCCGGCCTCCCCCTGGGTCAGGCGCACGGCCTGGCCATCGGCGACGTCAATCGCCGGCAACAGCACGAGTTTCGGGGTGAGGGCGAGATCGCTCATCAGGTCTTTTCTGTTCGGGACGAAAGCTCGAAACGTTTTACAGGGAATTGAGCCAATTCGAGAGTAACCGGATGCCCGGCTCCCCCGATTTCTCCGGGTGGAATTGGGTGGCGCTCAGCGGACCGTTCTCCACCGCGGCGAGGAATCTGGTTCCGTGCTCTGCCCAGGTGAGCTTCGGCTCGGGGAACGGCGCCATCACGTCGAGGCTCCACTCGGTGGCGGCGTAGGAGTGCACGAAATAGAACCGCTCCTCGGCGATGCCCTCGAACAGCAGGGAATCGGATGGCGCCTCCAGCGTGTTCCAGCCCATGTGCGGCAGGATCGGCGCCACCAGCTCCGTGATGACACCGGGCCACTGGTCGAGGCCCGCAGTTTCCACGCCACGTTCGACTCCGCGACCGAACAGCACCTGCATTCCCACGCAAATACCCAGCACCGGTTTGCCGCCGGCCAATCGCTGGTCGACCAGGTCTCCGCCGTGCACGGAGTCGAGGGCGGTCATCACCGCCGAGAAAGCACCGACTCCCGGCACGAGAAGCCCGTCTGCGGCGAGAACCCGCGTGCGATCTGCCGTGAGTTCAACATCCGCTCCCGCTGCCTCGAGGGCCTTCACCGCCGAATGAACATTGCCGCTACCGTAGTCGAGCACCACTACAGAGGGGCGGCCCATGGTCAGAGCGCGCCCTTGGTGGACGGGATGCCGGTGACTCTGGCATCCGGCTGCACGGCCTGGCGAAGGGCGCGCGCGAAGGCCTTGAACTCGGCTTCCGCAATGTGGTGCGGGTCGCGGCCACCCAGAACGGTGACGTGCACGGTAAGTCCGGCGTTGAACGTGATGGCCTCGAAGACGTGACGCACCATCGAGCCGGTGAAGTGGCCACCGATGAGGTGAAATTCGAAACCGGCCGGCTCGCCGGAGTGTACGAGGTAGGGGCGCCCGGAAACGTCAACCACTGCCTGCACCAGAGCTTCATCGAGAGGAACGAGGGCGTCGCCGAATCGCGCAATTCCGGCCTTGTCGCCCAGCGCCTCCCGGATTGCCTTGCCGAGCACAATGCCAATGTCTTCCACCGTGTGGTGAACGTCGATTTCGGTGTCACCGCTGGCTCGGACCCTGAGGTCGATCAGCGAGTGCTTAGAGAACGCGGTGAGCAGGTGGTCATAGAACGGCACCGACGTCTGGATATCCGACGCGCCGCTGCCGTCGAGGTCGAGAGACAGGTCGATGCTTGACTCGCTCGTCTCACGCTGGAGGTGCGCGACGCGCTGGGGACTCATGAATTAATCTTACCGAGAGCACCCGTACCGACCGCACCAGCATCGAGGCCACCGAGTGCCTCGAGGAAGGCGGTCGTCTCCGTTGCCGTTCCCGCCGTCACCCGAAGGTGATTGGGGATTCCGATGTCGCGGATGATGATGTCCTGCTCAAGCAGCGCCTCGAATACGGCGTGCGGATTCTCGACTCCCCCGAACAGTACGAAGTTGGCCCAGCTACGCCAGACCGGGTATCCCAGCCGCGGAAGCTCCTCCAGCAGGCGATCGCGCTGCTCCTTGATGTCATCGACCATTGCGAGCATCTCGCCGCTGTGTGCAAGCGCGGCGATGGCCGCCGCCTGGGTGAGAGCAGACAGGTGATACGGCAGGCGCACGAGGCGCAGTGCGTCAGTCACGGCGGGATCAGCGGCGAGAAAACCAAGTCGTGCGCCCGCGAAGGCGAAGGCCTTGCTCATGGTGCGGGAGACGATGAGCCGCTCACGCCCGGCGAGCAGACCCAGTGCTGTCGGCAGCTCCGCCGGAGCAAACTCTGCGTAGGCCTCGTCCACCACGACGATACCGTCGGTCGCGTCATAGGCGGCCACGATCGTGTCGAGGGACAGCGGAGTTCCGGTGGGGTTGTTCGGCGAGCAGAAAAAGACGATGTCCGGCTTAGTTTTCTCGATCCAGTGAACCGCTGTCTGCGGCGAAATCTCAAACGCCGCGTCGCGCTCCCCGGCGATCCAGGTCGTGCCGGTGCCTGCAGCGATGATCGAGTGCATGGAGTAAGTGGGGGGAAACCCGAGCACGCTTCTGCCAGGACCCCCGAAGGCCTGCATGATCTGCTGCAGTACCTCGTTGGAACCGTTTGCGGCCCAGATGTTGTCGCGCGTGAGGCCCGAACCCAGATAGCCAGCGAGACTCTCGCGCAGCTGTGTGAATTCGCGATCGGGGTAGCGGTTGAGTCCGAGTACAACCGCGGCGAGTGCGGTCACGATATCCGTTGCCACCGCCTCCGGGATCGGGTGGGTGTTTTCATTCACGTTCAGACGGATACGTACATGCTCCTGCGGTGCGCCATACGGGGTGAGGCCGCGCAGGTCGTCACGAATGGGCAGATCGTTAAGGGAAGCCACTCCTCAATGTTACGGGCGGCAGCTTCAGAGCACGCACGCCAGTGCGCGTCAGTGCGCGTCAGTGCGCGTCAGTAAGAGTCAGTGCCCGTCGAGTCGCGTCAGTGCCCGTACTTCAGCGGGATGGCCAGAGTCTGCCCCGGCTGCACGACCGCGCTAGACAGCTGGTTGAGATGCACGATATCTGAGACGACGTCGCGAGGGTCGGCCGAAGGAGCGATCTGCGCCGCGAGCTGCCAGAGGCTCTCACCCGCCTGCACCGTTACATGCTCAAAGGTGACCGACGCCAGCGAGGCGGCGGAAACAGGGTTCGCGGCGACCGCACCGCCACCATTCACGGCAAATCCGAGCGCAGCGATAACGAGAGGCGCCGCCACGATCAGAGTCAATAGTGCATAGCCGCGGCGGGTGATCCGAAGTCGGGTGATCGGAATGCGGGTGATCGGAATGCGGGGAGTGCCGATCGTGCCGATCGTGCCGTTCATGACTACCGTGCTCATGACTGCCGTGCTCATGACTACTGTGCTCATTGCCGTGCCTTCCTTGCAGGGTTTTCGTATCCGACACTCGGCCGGGAGTGCCGGATACGAAGCTATGTTCCGAACATACCTTCGAATTATGACGAATTCAAGCTTCGTCTTCGACTTTCTCGCCGATTGAGCCGCAACACACTCGAACAGGTGTTTGTTTCGGGCCTGAAAGGTGGATACAGTTTCGATTGTCTGGAGTCCAGGCAACCAGAAGCCACTGACATTGTCGGAACCGGCCCTGTGGAAGCAGTGCCGAGATAGCGGGAGCAGCATGAGCGAGATGGATTCCGAGCAGTCTGGGAGGCCAGTGCAGCCCGGCAGGGCGGGAGCGCGCGGACCACGCGAAGCCGGCCCCCTGCGGGAGAAGCCGGGCACACGCCGGCGCAAGAGCCTGAGCGACAAGCAGCTCGCCATCCTCGATTTCATCCAGCGGGCCGTGGCAGCCCGCGGTTACCCCCCGAGCATGCGTGAGATCGGGGACGCCGTCGGTCTCTCCTCCCTGTCAAGCGTCACCCACCAGCTCAACCAGCTCGAGCTCAGCGGCTACCTGCGTCGCGACCCCAATCGGCCTCGCGCCCTTGAGGTGCTCATCGACATCCAGCAGGAAGAGGGCGCGGTCGTCTCCGACAATCCGACGCCGATCGGTGACGCGGCAATGGTGCCGCTCGTCGGTCGTATTGCCGCCGGCATCCCGATTACGGCGGAGGAGATGGTGGACGAAGTGTTCCCGCTCCCCCGCCAACTCGTGGGCAAAGGCGAGCTGTTTATGCTCAAGGTCGTCGGGGACTCGATGATCGACGCGGCGATCTGCGACGGAGACTGGATCGTCGTGCGCCAGCAAAAGAACGCGGAGAACGGCGACATCGTGGCGGCGATGCTCGATGAAGAAGCCACCGTCAAGGTGTTCCAGCAGCGTGACGGCCACACCTGGCTGCTGCCCCGCAACAGCGCCTTCGCGCCAATCCTGGGTGACTACGCCGAGCTGCTCGGCAAGGTGGTGGCGGTGCTGCGCTCCGTCTGAGGCAAGAGGTACCACCCGACGCAGGCGAGTACAGCCAGAAGGCCGGCGCACGCAATCGAAATCGTGGCTGTGCGGTGGAGCACTGTGCGATTGAAGAAGTCGGCGCCGGCGGCGAGTCCGCCGATCCAGATCGTGAGTGCAACACCCGCCAGCACGACACCAATGATCACCCACGCCGTAACCCTGGCTCGTGAAGCGAGTCGACCCGAGTCGGTTTCGAGTGCCCGATTCTCGACCGGCGGCGTCCGCCGCACCCACCCCGCCGCCCACATCGCGAAAATCATGAGTCCGCCGATACTGCTCACGTATTGGGCCCAGCGGTAGACCGTGAACGGCCCGAGTTGCGCGCGGAGGGAAGCAATCTGCAGAACTACCCAGCCATCCGGATGCGTGAAGACGTCCCACAAGAGATGCGTCGCGATTCCGACGAGCAGTGACACCAGCGTCACGGACATCTGACGGAGTGATGGGCGCCAATTGAGGCGCCTCGTGGGCAGCCGGAAGCGAGCGCGCAGCCATTCAGGAGCGAAGTCGATAACGGGCGCTCGGAAGACGAGAGCCCACAGCGCCAACACGAGTATTCCCATCGGAAGGTCGGCGAGCGGCACCCCGGGAATCGAATGCGTGAGCTCCCGCGGTATGCCGAGCGGAAGGAAGTCCGGAAGATCCGGAACCATGCTGCCGATCACCAGCGCAGCCGGAGCGAGTGGCGACCGCACGAACGGCAGGATCGCGGCGATATGACTCGGCGTGAACGGCATCCGCTCACCCTAGCCGTTAGTGGTGCCAGCGGACCCGTGACGGACCATGCGCCCATGAGTGACACGTGCGCCGGAAATTTCCGGCACGCGTGTCACTCGCGGGCGCGGAAGCGGTGATCGGCCTGGAGGTCAGGTCGAAATCGAGAACAGCACCCGCATCAGTGCGCGTGCACCCGCTCGCGCACGGCACGCGTGGCCGCGACGACGTTGGTGAGGGATGCCACCGTCTCGTCGTAGCCGCGAGTCTTCAGTCCACAGTCGGGGTTAACCCACACCTGGCGGTTCGGTATCGATCCGAGGGCGATCTCGATGAGGTCGGTGACCTCCGCAATCGACGGCACGCGCGGCGAATGGATGTCGTAGACGCCCGGGCCGATACCGCGGCCGAAACCGCTGCGCTGGATGTCGGGAACGACCTCCATTTTCGACCGGGCGGCCTCGATCGAGGTAACGTCGGCATCCAGGTTGTTAATGGCATCGATGACCACGCCGAACTCCGAGTAACAGAGATGGGTGTGGATCTGGGTCTTCGGGGCGACTCCCGCGGTGGCGAGGCGGAACGATCGCACCGACCAGTCGAGGTAGGCAGCCTGGTCGACCTTCTTGAGCGGCAGCAGTTCACGCAGCGCAGGCTCATCCACCTGGATGATGCCGATGCCAGCATCCTCCAGGTCCTCGATCTCGTCGCGGAGCGCGAGCGCGACCTGGTTCGCCGTCTCACCGAGCGGCTGATCGTCGCGTACGAAGCTCCAGGCCAGGATGGTGACCGGGCCGGTGAGCATGCCCTTGACCGGCTTCTCGGTGAGGCTCTGCGTGTAGGCCGACCACTCCACCGTGATGGGGGCCTCGCGCGCGACATCCCCCCACAGGATCGACGGGCGCGTGCAGCGGCTGCCGTAGGACTGCACCCATCCGTTCTGCGTCACGGCGAAACCGTCGAGGTGCTCGGCGAAGTACTGCACCATGTCGTTGCGCTCGGGCTCACCGTGCACGATCACGTCGATCCCGATCTTTTCCTGAAGCTCGACGACGCTCTTGATCTCCGCCTTGAGGAAGTCGATGTACTCGTTCTCGCTGATCTCACCCTTCGCGTTGGCCGCGCGGGCCTTGCGAATAGTGCTTGTTTGGGGGAACGAACCAATCGTCGTGGTGGGCAGAAATGGCAGCTTGAGGGCGGCATCCTGAGCGGCAAGGCGCTCGGCGTAATCGCCGCGTCCAAAGTCCGCTTCGGTCAGCGCAGCCGCGCGAGAACGCACGTCGCCGTCGCGCACGCCCGGAGCGACCCGACGGTCGGCGAGGGCAGCGGAGGCGGCATCCAACTCCCCCTGGATCGCGGATGCGCCGTGCACCAGTCCGGTCGCGAGGGTGGCGATCTGCTCCACTTTCTGGTCGGCGAAGGCCAGCCAACTCTTGAGTCGCTGATCGAGGTACGGCTCATCTGCCACGTCATGCGGCGTGTGAAAGAGACTCGTGGAGGAGGTCACTGCAACATTCGGGGACAGCGCCCGCAGGGATTCGAGTGTTCCGAAGGCGGCGGCGAGGTCTCCGCGCCAGATGTTGTGGCCGTCGATAACACCGCCGACGAGGGTCTTCTCGGTGCGGAATCCCCTCGGGATCGAGCCCTTCACGAGGTCGAGACCGATGGCCTCAATCGGCGTCGAGTCGAGCACCGGGAGTGCGTCGTCGAGGCTGCCGTAGGGCGCGGCCACGAAGATCTGCGGGCGTACGGCAACGGCACCGAGGGCGTCGTAGGCGCGCTTGGTGGCGGCGAGCACCTGGTCGCGCGGCACCTCGATGCTCTCGCTCACGAGTGCGGGCTCGTCGAGCTGCACCCATTCGGCACCGACGGCGGTGAGCGCG
>JANYEI010000257.1 GCA_025363205.1 Frigoribacterium sp. | reverse complement strand
GGTTTTGGTGCGCAGGTTCGCGCCTGCGGGATCGACGATGGTCGTGGTTGCCTGTCCCAGCCAGGGAGTGTCGTACTGCACCGCAGTGTTGAGAGCGGGCACCTGGACGCTCGACACCGAGGCGTTGCCGGCCGGGGCGGCATCGTCAGTGTGGGTAGCGGTGGTCAGCCCGTAATTCGGCGACAGGGACGTCCCCGGGATCACAACGGAGGTGCCGGCCGGGGGCGTCCAGTACAGACCCAGTTGCGCACCGCCATTGGCATGTTGATATTGGAGCTTCACCCGCACTTGCTGATTCGCCGTCGTGGTGGTGAATGTTGCGTTCGGGGAGACGTGCGCGGCACCGGTGGGTCCATCGCTTTCGGCGAGGACGTCGTTCAACCACAGTTGGGTGCCGTCGTTAGCGAAGGTGTTCAGCGTATAGGTGCCGATCGCAGCCGGGAAGGTGATCAGTCCGCTCAGGCGGAGGGACCAGTTGGTGGCCGGGATTCCAGGGGTGGGTGAAACAATGCCCCAGTCGGTGCTGACCGCCCCGGTGGCGTTCCCGACGCCCAAACCGAACGCGGCAGGCTGCCCGGCCATGGTGATGTTGGGATACCAGACGGCGTTGAGGCCCTGCATGTTCGGGCCGCTGTCGTAGCTGGTGACTGTGTGCGCGGGGACTACCGGGCACGCACCCGACGGGGTGGTGCCGGTTCCGAAGCAGCTGCTCGGTGCCGGTCCATAGGTTTCGGTCGGCCGGTCCTGACTGTCGTACAGAGTCGATGTTTCATGCAACAGCGGGTCAGTTGAGGTTTGCAGCAGGTCCTTGGTCGGGTTCCACACCTGGCTGGAGGTGAGACCGGCAGCAGTAGTACTGGTCAGCTGTCGCAGACTGGCGTCGTAGGTCACCGTTTGGGCGTGACCGTTCGACGGCGCCGTTGTCGGCACAGTCAAACCGGCGATGTCGATGGTCGTGGTGCCGGCCGTGTACGTGTACGTCTTTTTTGGTTGGGCTGCGGAGGTGCCGTTCGGAGCCGGCAAGGTGACCGTCGCGGCTTGCCCGGCAGTGTTGTAGGCGATCGTGGTGGCGTTGGTTGCTGAGCCGACCGTGGAGGTGGCGGCGAGCCAGTCGTTGGCAAGCGAGTTCCAAATCATGCTCAAACGCCCGGAACCCTCATAGGCAAGGTCGGTGATCTCGGTGCCGGGGTCTTGGATTCGCACCAGTTGACCGAGGGCGTTGTAGAACAGTTGAGTAGTGTCGGCGGTGCCGCTGACATGACCGGGATAGATGATTCGGCAGAGCATCCCGCCGGGCGGGGCGGAGAACCCGGAGTTCACCGGGACCAGGCAGGGGTTGTCGTTCATGTCCGTGTCAGTACCGGTCAGTCCCAACGCAGCAGCGCTGTCGCCGGCGTAGGCGAACTTCACCTGCCGACCCGACAGCGGGTCGGTGACAGTCGTCGCCTGCCCGGTACCCGGCTTGTACGCAATCGTCGGGGTAGCCGGGTGGAGGGAATCTGCCGGCGAGATGACGGAGGCAACCCGGCCAGCGGCAGTGAACACCGTGACGGTGCCGTCTTCGTCGGTGAGGGTGACCTGCCCAGTCTGGTCGAGGCTGAGCACACCGTGCTCGTCGGATGGGGCGGCGTACCCGCCGGCGGAGGTTTTGACGTAGGTGTGGGTGGTGCCGGTGCTATCGATCAGCGCGACCGAGTTCTGGCTGACCTGGTCCGCCGCGTACGTGCTGGCCGAGCCGGCCAGGGCGCTGGAGGCATTCCACCCGTTCGGGAGAGTTTGGAACGTGGTGGTGAACCAGGACGGTGGGACCTGCTTCTGGATCCCGTCAGAGCCCTGATACCAGAGCACAATTTTGCCGCTGCCGGAGCCGTTGTAGTAGTCCACGGCGATCGGCTGCGGGGCAGGGTTACTTCCCGCAGGCCACGTCACCGAAGAGCCCCAGGTCAACGGTTGCGCGCTGTTCCATTGGTTGAAGACAACAGTGCTGCCGATGGTAACTTTCGCCCCGTCCTGCCGGTCGACACCGAAGGTGTAGGTTCCGACGGCCGGTGGGGTAATGAATCCGGTCCACCGGGCCAGGTAGTTCGTTGCCGGCACGGATGGGGCGGGCGGTCCGGCGTTCCAGTTAAAGTTGATTCCCCCGTCAACCCGGGTGACGACTGGACTTTTCGACCCGATGGTGAAATCTGGTGAGGATCCGGACGCGGGGGTGTCGTCGTAGTACTGGCCGGTCAGCCCGGCCTGGGTTGGCTGGAGGGAGTTGTAGGAAAACGACAAACCCATCGGGCCGCCGACCGTGTTGACCGTCGGGGAGGCGAACCGCAAGCCCACGTTGCCGTTGGCGAGGTTCACGGTGACCGGCCCTGCGGTGTCGGTGGGAGCGGGACCGGATTCACCGATCCGCAGGTTCACGGTCAGGCGATTCACGAACGTGGCTGGCGTGATGTCGATGCCGTCTTTTGTGATGACCCTCCAGGTGTACGCGCCACCATCTTGAACGGTGCCGGCCGGGACCTG
>JANYEI010000030.1 GCA_025363205.1 Frigoribacterium sp. | reverse complement strand
GCTGGCGACGTGCTTCACGATACCGAGCAGATTCGTTCCGGTCGGCACAAGAGGGCGACGGCAATCGTAGGAAGACAGCCCCTCGAGTTTCCAGAGCAGCGCATCGCGGCCCGCTTGCAGGTACCGCTGGAGATCCGCCTTCATTGTCGATTCGCTCATATGGGCACGATGGCACAGGGCACCGACGCTGTCACTCGATCGGGGCTAGTTCTTGACTCGGGCCTGTTTCTTGACCCGTACTTATTTCTTGACGCGGGCCTGATTGTGGCTGACGGCTGCGCGGATGAGTGCCTTGAGGGCGCTGTCATCCGCGCTGTCCGCCTCGAAGAAGTCGATTCCCCGCCTCTTGTTGCCCTCCAGTTCGGCGTTGAAAAGGGTGTGCGGGTCACTGAGCGCCGCGCCATCCATGAAGACGAGCTTCACCTTGTTCTTGAAGATATTGCCGACGCAGAGGATGCCGTCCCGCTCCCAGACCGGCGATCCCATCCATTTCCAGGTCTCGACGATGCCGGGGTCGACGTCGAGAATGAGCGCGCGCAGGCTGGCGAGCCTGGTGCCGCGCCAGTCCGGATGCTTCGCGATCAGGTTGTCGATCTCTTCGGTCGGATTCATGGTGGCTCCTCCTTCATCAGCGGCCCCTGGCACGATCTCGTCAGGCATTCAGACCGAGGTCGTGCGCGAGGACCGTTGCGTTGATGCTAGCGCCGGGGGCAATCACAGCGTCGGGACGCGAGCAGCTCCACCCCTGTACGGTGTGCTGAATGACACGACTTCTCAAAGACCTGCCGACCTTCATCTACGGCACCACGCGCCTCGGAGATAGGTCAGTCCCCCGCCAGCAGCGTCTCGAAGTGGCTCGAGCGGCGGTCGATCGCGGCCTGTGGATGCACACCTCGCGGCAATACGACGAGGCCCTTGAGGTGCTCGGCGAGACCTTCGCTGACGCAAACGCATCCGACGCAACAGCGAGAACCCCGCTCATCGTCAAGGTCGGTGGCGGTACCACCGAGGATGTCCGCACCACTATCGCGGAGAATCTGGAGCCACTCGGAGTCGAAGCGATCGCAATCGGACAGTTGAGCCCCGTCGACGGATTGGAGAACGATCTCGTCGCCGGTGCCGCGGCCCTCAGTCGCCTCAGGGACCTCAAGGACGAGGGCCTCGTTGGTCGCTTCGTGCTCGAGATCTTCCCCTGGACATCCGCCGCTCCGCTCGAGGCGATCCGAAGCGGTCATCTGGACGGCTTGATCGACGGCGTCATCACCTACTACAACCCGTTGCAGCGCTTCGCGTCGAACGAACTCTGGGCCGAACTCGTCGAGCGGAATGTGTCGATCATCTCGATGCGCACCGTGGCGGGCGCTCCCGTGCACACCCTGCGCGATGTTCCGGGCGCGGCCTGGCGCCCATACCTGCGGGAGCGTGCGGTCGAGATCGCGCCCATCTTTGAACGATCGGGCATTGAGACGTGGGTGGAATTCTGCCTCCGCTTCGCGCACAGCCAGCCTCAGGTCGTCGCCACGGTGGGATCCACCAGCCGCATCGAGAATCTGGACGAACTGCTTCGCCACAGCGTGGATCTCGAGCCGCTCCCGGAGGACATTCTGCACGATATCGCCGCCCTTCAGGCGCGATGGTCCGACGAGACGGACCTCCACGCCGAACCTTGGACGATGTGACCGGCGTGCTTCTGCAAGTGCCAATAGAGGGTTTCGAATTCCGAATACTCGGACGAGTTCTCGTTCGAGAAATGGATGCTGCTGAAGCTCGAAGGGGTCGACCCCGCGGTCGCGGCAGAGGTTCCCGACTGAGTCTCCACGGTCGACATTGAGGAGCTACCCGCCATGATCGCGGAAGCATGCGACCTGATCCGCAGCATCATCCGTCTAACAAAGGCCGACCAGACACTCCTGGGCGCGGCAAAAAGATCTTGGGTGAACGAGCTATCGCAGCGCGCAGTGCGCTGGCGGGAAATGCGTCCGCCGCTGTAGGGTCTGTCGCGGGGAGAGCTACCGCATCGAGATCGATCGTCTTTCAACGAAACATTGTTTGCTGATGCCCAAGGAACCCAGTCAGGGTCTGAGTTTCGTTTCCCTCGGGGGCGGCTCCCGCCTCGCCGTTTGATCGAATGTTTGCGTCCTGGATCGGAACGCTACCTCCTATCGAACCCCGAAATGTGGGAGCGGTGCGGAGAAAGGAGCACCGGCAAGAGCATCGTCATCCACCCTGCGACGCGGGACCGGTGGAATGACGTCGTCGTCGCCTTCGGAAGCCGAGCATCAAACCCCGACTCGTGTTGGTGCCAGCGGTTCTGCGCACACACAACATCCAACAATCGGGTCGCACTCCAACACGAGGTCGACACCGCCGCCATCCCGATCGGACTTCTCGCCTACGTCGATGGCAACCCCGCCGGATGGACCCGTGTCGTACCCCGCAATACCCTCGCCGGTGTCCTCAATAACCGAGCTCTGCGCCGCGTCCTCGACGAGGATGACAGCGCGTGGTGGGTAGCCTGCTTCGCAGTCCAACCTGAGTACCGCGGCACCGGGGTTGGAACAACCTTGCTCACTGCCGCGGTGAAATATGCGCGCGAGAACGACGCATCGGCGCTCGAGGGGCACCCGGTCGACGTCGACAAACTCCAATCACCGACGGCATCGGGTTCAGCGCTCTTTACTGGCACCTCGGCCATGTTCACAACGGTCGGGTTCCACGAGATCGGCCGCACATACCCGAGCCGGCCGGTCATGCGAATTGACCTCGCCTCCATCATCCCGGAACACGGTCACCGCCAAAGACGAACGGATTCGCACCAATCCGACGCGCCTGAGGTCAGAAATCAATGATTCCTCGGGCGAAGTTTTCTGGGGGCTCTGGCACGGGTGGGCAACTTTCGGCTCGTGGGGCCTGATCGGGTGATTACCCCTCGTCCTTCGGCTCCGGGTTCGAGCAAGCAACCAACCTCGCAGATACCCCAGGCTGCGTCGAAAGAGACGAACATGACCCCGCCGACCAGAATCTCGTCATCCCAAATTCCGCACATTCGAGCACCGTCCACCTCGCTAGCGTCCGCGTAGCGGCGCAGGGTGGCACGGGCGCCATCAACAGTATCCGTGACGAACGTTGGCCCAACCCACGGTCGGATATGCTCCCGTGCCCTCTCTAGATAAGCCGCGAACCCCCGGCAGGCCACACCTCCAGAGGCCGAAGCTCAACACCGTCCGCTATCCCCGCCGAAAACACATCACACCCCTTATCTGCACCAACTCAGCTCATTAAGCCTGCCAGCCGATCACCCTCATGACCCGCCAACGATGCGAAATCTATGTCACGTACCGTCTGAGGGGGGCGGCTGCGACATCGTGGGATGGTTGAGGCCGGCGGGAGTTTGCGCAGCTAATGGCGCAAAAGATAGCGAAGCAGAACGACGCCTCCGCTGAATCGTCGCTCTTCCACAAGCCCAAGTTCTGCGACATTCAATCCCTGCGGAAACATGCGCCGACCGTCACCCAAAACGAGCAGATTGACGAAGAGTCGAACTTCATCAACGAGATTCGCGCGGAAGAGATCGTGACTGAGCGAGATGCTCCCGGTGAGCACAATGTCCAGGCCATCCTGCGCGGTAAGTTCTTCTCTATCTCCTGGGTGAGGCGGTTACCGCCGCGAAGAATCGTTGTTCCAGCCCAGCCCGGATCGTCGAGAGTCCTCGACACCACATATTTGGCAACACGGTTGAGGTGGTCCGTGACTCCTGTCTTGTCATCGACCTGTTGCGGCCAGAACCCACGCATCTCCTCGAATGTCGTGTGCCCAACCAGAAAGCCGTCCGATGCTGCGGCGTGCTCAGCGGTAATGGCTGCCAGCTCACGTCCCTGCTGTGTGTCAGCTGTCGGATCGAACCACGAGAGCGTGTTGTCAACAATGCCGTCGAGCGTGATGTTTTGCGTCACAACGATGTGTCGCACTAATCCTCCGATTGGGCAAGGGCGAGCCGGTGGAGCCTACGCCGGGCCCACTTCACCCTGCCACCGGAAGCACGTACCCGCAAGCACGTGCGAGACCACACCGACTCCAAGCGACACAGACCCTGCCCCGAACGATCGTCGTTTCGAGCACCACCGATTCGGGTCAGATGGGAAGTCGCACTGGCTGCAAGTCCGGTGGATCAGTCAATCTGTTGCGCCAGCGCGACGATGATGCCTGCAGGGCCGCGGAGATAGCACAGCCGGAAGGCGCTCTCGTACTGTGCCACCTCGCCGATGAGTTCGGCGCCGTGGCTGTGCAGTCGGGCGATCGTGTCCTCGATGTCGTCGACGGTAAACATGACGCGATGAAGTCCCAAAGTGTTCGGTGCCGGGCTCCTCGACTCAACGCCTATGGCGTCGGGCGCGTGGTACTTGGTCAGCTCCAGCTTGCTGTGGCCGTCCAGGGTTCGCATCATCGCAATCTCGCTCCGGACGCCGTCAAGCCCGACGGTACGATCCGCCCACAAGCCTTCGATCTGCCCCCGGCCCTCTAACTCCATACCGAGCACGGTGAAAAATATGACTGCCGCGTCCAGGTCGGCAACGACGATCGCGACGTTGTCCATCCGTTGGATACTCATGACTTTGAGCATAATCAGCAGGTCGACACCTGGTCCCTGGAGTGGTCACTCCGGCGAACGGGCGAGATCACAGACCGTGTGTCGAGCAGGAACGTGTGGCGGCTCGTTTCAGGATCCGGAGCGAGAAGCAAACGGCCGACCCCCTGGGTGGGCGAGCCGTGGCGCAGGCCCGCGTGCGCTCGCCACGCACGGCCGCGAACACCTCAGTCCTGACGTCGGATCCGAGATTCTCCGTGGGAAGTCGTGGTGCGGCGAGTGGGCTCGGGGTTTCTGCGAGGCTGAGCTGAGGGACGGGCGCAAGTCAGATGCGGAACGTCGCCGCGAACTGATCGAAGAGGGTGACCTCGCCCTCGAGTGCCACTGCGCCCGACTCCACGGCTTCGGCGGGGGTCAATTCACCGGCCATGACCGCCCGGATGGCGGGACCCGCGGTGATGGTCAACGCCGCTCCTCGGTATTCGCCGGGCTCGACCGAGAGTTTGCCCTGGTCGATGATTGCGTGCAGCACAACGTCGCCAACGTGGAGTTCATAGCTGGCCGATGTCTGACCGACTGCCTCGGGCCGGTAGGTGGAACGCAGGGCCATTACAAGAGATTCGGGCGTGACGATCTCGTCGAGGTCAGCTTCACCCAGGAGCTTCGCTCCCCACCGCCCTAATGCCAGCACGATGTCTTCGAGATCGCGCCCAAACTCGCTGAGCGAGTACACGACGGTGTTGCGCGGGCTTGTTAGCAGTTTGCGCTCGACCACTCCGGCCTCTTCGAGTGTCTTCAGGCGCTTAGTGAGCACGTTGGTGGGGATGCGGGGCAACCCCCGCTTCAGATCGCCAAAACGCTGGTCACGAACAAGTAAATCACGCACGATCAACAGGCCCCACCGTTCACCGACCACATCTGACGCGCGCGCCAGCCCGCAGTACTGCCCGTACATCCGCTTCGCCATTCCTTCAAGGTAACAGCATTACTTCACTTGACAAAGCACACTTGCTTATACGAAGCTGACACCAGCGCTACTCCTTTATGGCCCAACAGAAAGAGACCGATCATGCGTACGCTTTCAGCGGGATTATTCATGTCACTCGACGGCGTCGTGGAGGCCCCCAACCTCTGGCAGTTCGACAGCTTCGACGACGAACTTGGCCAGCAGATGGGAGCAATGATGGGGCGCATCGACACCGCTATTCTGGGCCGAATCGGCTATCAGGAATGATCAGAGTATTGGCCGAAGGCCGCAGATGACGACCCATTCGGCGGGTTCATCAACCCCGTTCATAAGTTCGT
>JANYEI010000189.1 GCA_025363205.1 Frigoribacterium sp. | reverse complement strand
GCGTACCAGGTGTGTGAGTGCACCAGGTCGGCACCGGCGGCATCCCGAGCGATTTCGAGGTCGATCCCGAGCGTTGCGAGCGCCGGGTTTGCGGTCGTGAGCCCCGGGGGCACGTCATACGAGTAGACCTGCGCCTCGTCTCGCGGCTTACCGAATGCGCGCACGACGACATCGATGTCGAGGCGAAGCGCCTTCACCAGCTCAGTCACATGCACGCCAGCGCCACCGTAAATCTCCGGCGGATATTCCCTGGTTATCAGATCGACTCTCATCGGTCAAACGCTAGCGCGGTTCGTAGGCTCACGCACCGCGATCGTTCCTCTACTGTTAGCAGATGGCATCGAAGAAGATCTTTGGCATTGTCCTCGCTGGCGGAGAGGGCAAGCGCCTCATGCCGCTCACCGCTGACCGTGCGAAGCCGGCTGTTCCCTTCGCTGGCAACTATCGACTCATCGACTTCGCTCTGTCGAATCTGATCAATTCGGGTCTTCGCCAAATTGTGGTGCTCACCCAGTACAAGTCGCACAGTCTCGACCGCCACGTCTCGCAGACCTGGCGTCTCGACGGCATCACTGCCTCGTACGTGGCCTCGGCCCCGGCCCAGCAGCGTCTCGGTAAGCGCTGGTTCGCGGGATCAGCGGATGCCATCCTGCAGAGTCTCAACCTGCTTCGCGACGAGAAACCCGACATCGTCGTCGTGGTCGGTGCCGACCACGTCTATCGCATGGACTTTAGCCAGATGATCGAGGCACACATCGCATCGGGTGCCGGCGTTACCGTCGCCGCCATCCGCCAGCCGATCTCGCTTGCCGACCAGTTCGGCGTCATCGAACTCGACACGGAAGATCCGACTCGCATTGCCCAATTCCTCGAGAAGCCGAAGAATGCCGTTGGACTTGTGGATTCTCCCGACCAGGTGCTCGCGTCGATGGGCAATTACATCTTCGACGCCGATGTGCTGATCGACGCTGTGCTCCGGGATGGTGAGCTGACCACCTCCAATCACGACATGGGCGGTGACATTGTGCCCGACTTCGTGTCGCGGGGGGATGCGGCTGTCTACGATCTCAACCGCAACGAAGTGCCAGGAGCGACAGATCGCGATCGATACTACTGGCGGGATGTCGGAACGATCGAGTCATTTTTCGACGCTCACCAGGACCTGATCTCCGCGCTCCCGATCTTCAACCTCTACAACAGTGAATGGCCAATCTTCAGCCAGCAGCTCAATTCACCCCCGGCGAAGTTCGTGCGCGATTCCAAGGGAAACCTGGGCACCACGATCGATTCGATCGTGTCCCTTGGATCGCTGTTGTCTGGAGCGCACATCGAACGCAGTGTGCTCGGCCCGTGGGCGATCATCGAATCGGGAGCCCAGGTGGTCGACTCAATCGTCTTCGACCGGGTTCGTATCGGCCCGGATGCCGTCGTGCGCCGCGCTATTCTCGACAAGGAGGTCGTCGTCAACGCTGGCGCGACCGTCGGGGTCGATGCCGACGCCGACCGGGCCCGCGGATTCACCGTCACCGACTCGGGCATCACCGTGGTCGGTAAGGGCGTTACCGTCACCTGAGGTCGTCGGGTTCCACCATTCTGATCACCCCAAACGAACGGTTCGCACCCGATGGCCCGGTTCCTTGTTGTTCTCGATGTCGACTCCACTCTCATCGAGAACGAGGTAATTGAGCTTCTGGCGGAAGCGGCGGGCTCCGGCGCCGCCGTTGCGGAGATCACCGCGCGGGCCATGAATGGCGAGGTCGACTTCGAGGAGAGCCTGAGGGAGCGCGTCGCGACCCTGGCCGGATTACCTGAGTCGGTCTTCGGCGACGTGGGCCAGCTCGTGCGGATCACCCCGGGAGTGCCAGCGATGATCGCCGGCGTGCGGGCGGCGGGCGGCCGGGTGGCGGTCGTCTCTGGCGGGTTCCACGAGATCATCGACCCGGTCGCCCTAGAGCTCGGTCTTGATTATTGGCGGGCGAATCGCCTCGAAGTAGTTGATGGAGTGCTCACCGGAGGGCTCGTCGGCCCCATCATCGATGGCCAGTCGAAGGCGGACACACTCACCGAGTGGGCGGAAGACTGCGGCCTCCCGCTGTCCCGCACGGTTGCGGTCGGAGACGGCGCCAACGACCTGCCGATGATGGCGATCACCGGACTCGCCGTAGGGTTCGACGCGAAGGCACCGGTGAGGGACGAGGCCGATGTGCTCATGGACGTGCGGGATCTCAGCCAACTGCTCGCTCTGCTTGGGCTTCGCGGCTGAACCGCGGAAGGGTCAGTGACCCATGCCGAGGCCGCCGTCGACAGGAATGACAGCGCCAGAGATGTAGCCTGCATCATCCCCGGCGATCCACGTGACAACCTTCGCGACCTCCTCGGGCGTTGCAAACCGGCCGGCCGGGATCGACTTCTTATAGGCATCCTGCTGTGCCTCCGACAGCTCAGCAGTCATGTCGGTCTCGACAAAACCGGGCGCGATGACGTTGGCAGTGATTCCCCGCGCGCCGAGTTCGCGGGTGACCGATCGAGCCAGCCCGACCAGCCCGCTCTTCGATGCCGAGTAGTTCACCTGGCCAGCGGAGCCGAGCAGACCGACAACGCTCGAGACGAGCACGATGCGTCCATAGCGCGCCTTCAGCATCCCCCTCGACGCGCGCTTGACAACGCGGAAGGCACCGGACAGGTTGGTGTCTACAACAGAGGTGAAGTCATCCTCGGTCATTCGAAGCAGCAGAGTGTCTTTAGTGATTCCCGCGTTCGCGACCAGCACCTCGACCGCACCGAGGGCCGTCTCGATCTCAGTGAATGCGGCGTCGACGGAGGCGGAATCGGTCACGTCGGCGCGCACGGTGAGGCTGCCGGCTGGCCCCTCACCAGAGCGTGCGGTCACCGCGACCCGGTGGCCGAGGGCCACGAACTCGGCAGCGATTGCAAAGCCGATTCCGCGATTTCCCCCGGTTACCAACACGGTTCTTGCAACAAACTCGGAGTCGGTCATTACTCTCTCACTCTCGCCGTCACCGCTCGTCTCCACGCCTGCTGAGCGTATGCCGGGCGCCGACAAACTCCCGCAATCTTAGCCGTAGGGTTAAAGCACCCATGGCAAAACAGCAGCAGTCAATCACCTCTCTCCCCCGGTCTCCCCAGGACGACCGGCGCAGCCGCATGATCAAATACACGATTGCGATGAGCATCCGAACCGTCTGTATTCTGGTCTGTCTCGTCGTGCCAGGCTGGTGGCGACTGATCCC
>JANYEI010000188.1 GCA_025363205.1 Frigoribacterium sp. | reverse complement strand
ATGAGGGCAGCGATCCGGCTAAGGGCGTCCGAGAAGTGTTCCGGGATCGAATCCTTGTGAGCTTGATGGAGGCGCCAAAGTACCCACTTCGCTTGCGCGACTGGGGGCATGGAATCCAAAGCTGGAATTAGCGGTTCGAGGGTGGCTCGCCGATGAGCAGCAACTGTCGTGAGGGCTGATCGCAATTCGGTGTCATCCATCGAGTGTCGTGCGGCGATCGCGATGACGTCGGCGAAGTCACGCCATCGCGTGTTTGCGTCCCCGCGCTGGAGCATCGTGACTACCTTTTCGGCCACGATCATCACGAGAGGGTAGCCGAGGATCGAGATGGGTGCCGACTGGTCCTTGTCGAGGAGACGCGGCACGTCGATCTTTTGGGGAGCTGGCCAGATCGGGTCACCAAAGCTGACGTCGAGGCCGATCACGTTTTCGGATCGCCCGATGAGACCGATCAGCTTCACCCGAACTCCTTGATACTCGTCGCCCTCGCGGATAGTCTCGGCCCGAATCGAGTCGGGATTGAACTCGATACCGTCGTCCAACAAGATTGCGGCGATTTCACGAATGCGGCTAGCGACATCCTGAGCATCGTTGGCGATTCGTGTTGCTTCCAGATCGATGTCATTGGTCGAACGACGAAGAGCGAACGCCGCGAGAAGCACGCCGCCCTTGAGTACGAGATCTTCTGCGTAGTCGGATGCGGCAATTCTTGCCAGCATCCCCTCCAGAACGTAGAGGCGCGCCAGTTCGCTGACGTTCTGCCCGTTGGCGCGCGCCTGGTTCTGGATGTGGGCGAAACGCGACGCTCCGCTGATCACAACAACACCTCCAGGGACTTGCGCAGCTGAGGCAATGCCTTGGGAAAGTATGTCGCCATCTTTAGCAGCTCGGCCGGGTGGGATCCGGCCAGGCGAAGCCACCGTTTCAGCGCTTCGTTGGCAGTGTCACTACCGACTATGTGCCGAAGCCTGAATGCATCGATAATCGTGCGCTGCGCCCCATATAGCCCGACGAATATACCGTCCACCACCTCGACCTGCTCCCTACCAACAGTGAATGTGCTGGTGTCGAAGTGATGCCAGCTGATCCTCGAATACGGTGCCGTCAGGGCTCGCGACCCACGCGGGACTGCAACGTCGATCCGGGTCGGGATCGCATCAGTGAGGTCATGGCGATCAAGGGCGCTCAGCAGGCAGATAGTTGCGACCGGTTTGCGAAGAGCAATCGATGCAAGCGTTGCGGTGTCATCGTCGACCAGACCCGTCCGCGCATAGGTCCCTGGGGCGATGCGCTCGAGATCACCTCTGGCCATCGCACCGTGGAGGTCGCGCCATGAGAGCTGTGATGCCAAGACGTCCGCCTCACGAAGGATCGCCTTCGGCGGCAACTGGCGACCGGTCATTCCCCTCGACCTCTCGTGGTAAATTGTTCACACGTATGCAGTATCTGTGAACATATTCTCACGCGGTGAGGGATTCCGCCAGTCCGCACCCAAGGACAGATCGATGTTCATACAACGGCCGGTCGTAGTCCACTGCCGTTTTCGGGCGGGTGCAGAGCAAGACAACCGCTCACATCACCTTCATTCCATCAGTGGACAGGACGGGCAGCGGCCCCGCCTGACGACCCCCACCGACCGATGGGGAAAGATTGGATCTATGGGTGCTCTTTCAGACGCGGTGCTTCCGTTGATCAGATCTCGCGCAGAACTTCATCGCTGGAGTGCCGCCAATGCTCACGGTCGTCAGATGCACGAAGCGCTCGACATTCTCGAGCACGCTCTCCCGACGACCGATCCGCTCGAGGCCTACACGGTGGCACATAAGGCCCTCGCCAGCGCGATCAAGGTGATCGCACGAGCAGATGACTCCAGCGGCATCATTGGGGACGCGTGCCAACGACTTCTTTCTCTACACCCGAAACTGGCCGCTGCCGCGCACGTTCCCGTTGGCCAGCTCATCACCTGGATGATGGCCTTCCAGTTCGAGGGAGAGGTCGACTTCTTCGAACTGGATCCAAAGGTGTACGCTGCCGCGCTCGGCGATCGGGGTCTCAGTGGGTATCGATCGCGTCTGGATCAGGTGCAACAGGGTCTTGCCCCGGAGCCCGACTCGGATGCCTGGCAAGACCCTGACCGACACAAGCGTTGGGTTCTCGATTGGAACGCACGCCGCCTGGCAGTGCTCGACCGGGACGTCGAGGCGATCATCCGCACTCACGCTCGAGACAGGAAAGTCGCCGCATGGTTTCACGACGCAGCAAAAGCACTGGAAGAAATAGGTGAGACGGAACTGGCGATCGAGTGGGCCAGACGAGCTACAGATTTTGATCACGGTCATCAAGCGCAGCGGGCAGCGGAGTCTTGGTGCGCGCTCGTCGAGGAATACCACCCCGACGAGCTCGTAGGAGCGCGGAGTTATCTGTTCTATAGATGGCCGACGGCATTGAATGCATCCCGCCTGCACGCCGCGGCAGGCTCGGCGTGGCTCGAGCACGAAGCCGACGTGACGCAGATATTGAAAGGGAACCCCATCGACGCGGTGACGTTCGCCCTAAGCACGCTGAAAGACACCCATCAGGCCTGGAAGTTGGCCCACGACCTCAACCTGACCAGCGAACACACGTGGAAAGAACTAGTTACGGCATACGAGCCGATCGACTCGCTGGCCGTGCTGGCGATCCACCGGCAGCTAGTTGAGAGCACACTGACGAATCCCGGCGCCGAATACTACCGTGACGCCGCCAAACGCCTCGCTCGAATGCGGCTACTCGCTGCAGGCAGTGATCGTGCACGCGACATCGACGATTTCATCGCCCAGCTCCGCGACACCTATCGTCGCCGTCCCCGATTGCAACAAGAGTTCGACCGCGCCAAATTACCGTGACAGGGGCTCCGGCAGTGCGACATTCCGTGGGCGGGAACGGCTGCGACTGGCCGCAGAGAACTCTTGATGAGCGCTTGTTTCAAGGTCAATTGGTCAACCTCGCCCGAGGAGCCGAATAGGCTGCCGAAATCTGTGGGTAAATGTAGGCACGCTACGCCCGGGATGCAGCTGTTCTTGTAGGAACATGGCTTCTGATGAGGGCTGTTGCGTGCGCCCGGAGGGATTTGAACCCCCGACTTATTGATCCGTAGTCGAAGACCGCCTCCCCGGAGTTATGCGGATCTGGCCAAAATACCGCCAAAACACTGGTGACTGCGGCAGACCTCGATGACATGAACTGACCACGATGGTCTCCATGTGTGGGTGAAATGTGGGCACGACACCTTCTGAACAGTGATCGCTTCCTTGTGATGTCTCAAGACATCGGTGAGAGTTGGGTCGCTGGAGATGCTGGGAGCCGCAACGGCGGCGGCGCCACTACCGTCACCAGCGTGAAGGAGGTGGCCGAGCTCCCTTAGCCCGCCTAGTGGGTAGCGTGCTTGCCATGAGCAGGGCAGGGTGCCAGGCGTTCCTGTCCGACGACGGAGTTGGCGACTTGGTGATCCTTCACGGTGGCCCAACGACGGTATTCAAGCTGCGATCCATGCCGGAGGCTGCACGTCTCGCGACCGCGATTTCGGATCTTCTGGGTCTCGGGGCCCAAATCATCTTGACGGCGGCGCGGGACCGTCTCAACATGAAACTCACCCGCGAGTTATGAGCCACAGAGATGGAGGATGTCGATACGGCTCAAGCGATCTCCACTGTCGCACGAGAGCTGGGGGCGCACTGCCACGCACACCAGCAGGCGGAGCCCGTCGCGCGGCATCGATCGCGTCGTGAATCTGCAGGGCGGTGGAGGGCAGATCACCGAAAGCGCCGCAGTTACTGGGCCGGCGCTGCGGTGCTGTCACGGACCAGTAGCCGCGGTGGGATGAGAGGGATCACGGGCGATTCTTCTCCGCGCATCATCGTGAGGATCCGCTCGACGGCGAGGTGACCGATCTCCTCGAAGTCGAGGAAAACGGTTGTTAGAGATGGCTTGAAGAACCGGGCTTCAGCGACATCGTCGAAGCCCACGACGCTGATCCGGCCGGGCACGGTGATGCCGCGCTCGTCGAACGCCTTGACGGCGCCGAGAGCGAAGGCATCGTTGGCTGCAAAGACCGCGGTCACATCGGGATTATCAGCCAGTTCCAGTCCGGCACGATAGCCCTCGGCCGCGCTCCAGTCCGCCGTCGTTACGGTCTGTGGCAGCGGCCGACCGCTAAGGGAGAGTTCCTCGGCCCAGCCGCGGCGGCGCGCATCGGAGGCCATCCAGCCAGCGGGGCCTTCGATGTGCCAGACCGTCTTATGGCCAAGGTCGAGCAGGTGGCGGACCACGAGCCGCGCCCCAAGCACCTCATCGATGGACACACTGGTCGCAGTGGGCGGCGATCCCTGCTCGAAGGTGACTACGGGCAGAGCGGTGTCGAGGCCGCGGAGCACCTCGATCGCCGCGTACAGCGGCGCGAGGACGATGATGCCGTCGACTTCGCTGCCGGTGAGCTCATTGAGGGCGGCGCGGATACTCGCGTGATCGAGAGCGTCCAGCGTGACTAAGCGGGTCGAATAGCCATTGAGCCTGGCCTGCTCTGAGATACCGAAGAGGGCGACTGACGGGCCGTGCACAGCGAGGGCGTAGCTGACGACGCCGAGGTTCATTGTCCGATTGCTGGCGAGGGCAGCCGCCGCAGTGTTCCGGTGGTATCGCAGCTGCTCGATCGCGAGATCAACGCGTTCGCGGATCTCGGGTGCGACATTCTCTTTGCCGTTCACCACACGGGACACAGTCTGTTGCGAGACTCCAGCGAGCTTGGCGACGTCCACCATGCGAGGGATATGGGTTTTTGACGCGGCGCGACTCATCCTCCCCCTCCCTCACCTAGAACCAACTCGACAGCTCCTTAATTATGCGCCAGTCATCGACGGGCCGGGATTCACCCGGCCCGTCCTTCTGCCCGACGACTCGCTAGGGACGCCGGTAACGGAGGACTGCCGGATGACGCTCATAAGGCCACTGTGCCTCGGGGATCATGTATTTCAGCGTCGTATAGCTGCCGTCCATGGTCGACCTGAGGGTGGGGGGTCCGTCGAACCCGATGACTGCCCAGCCAATGCGGTTGTCGTTGCCTCCGTAGACCGGGTCCCCATAGAATCCCTGTCTCGTGTTGAGCACAAGGAGAGGGAAGAAAGAAAGAAAGTCTTCGTTCACGGGCTGGTTGCCCGCCGGCGCTCCACCCCGTCCGTCATCCTCCGGCGCATCGAAAGTGAATGGCTCCGGCTTGGGCTGCCCCGAGAGCTTCTCGAGCACGCGGTCCTGCTCATCGTCGTCGAGGTCGAGGAATCGTCCGCCGAAGTTGGCATTCGCAATCTGGTCGAGTTCCCTGATGCCGTTGCGATACAGCGCCCGCCGGGTCTGGATCCGCTCGGCCCACGCCGCTTCTTCCCGTCCCGTCATTTGAAGCCATCCGATCCCGTCGGCCGCGGGGAAGACGAACTGGGTGCCGGCAAGCATTCGGTCGATGAACCGCACGACCCGCGCTTCTCGTGCCCCCGGGTGGTGGTCGGTCGGGATGATGCGGGCGGTAGCCGCTTCGATGGTGTCCCATTCGGCCCGACTCAGATAGATCGGTCCTTCGACGTCGCGCGTCGAAATGGGCACCGTTACCCACTCTGCCTGTCCCATGTCCTGCTCCTTAGCTCTCGAGTCTCTTAGTCCGTGGTCCAGCCGCGCGCGTCAACCTGGATGATCCGGTCGGCACAGCGCCAGGCGTTGGCCATGATGGTCAGCGCGGGGTTGATGCCCGTCGCCGTGGGGAAGAAGCTCGCATCGAAGACGTACAGGTTGGGCACGTCGTGGGTGCGGCACCAGCGGTCGACGACGGATGTCGCGGGGTTGTCGCCCATGCGGGTGGTGCCAAGCTCGTGGGAGGTGTTCCCGGTGATCCGCTCCATATTGACGGGGACGATTTTGCTCGCTCCGGCCGCCTCGAGGATCTCACCGTTTTTCTTCACCTGCCATTTCTCCTGCGCGAAGTCGTTCGAATGCGGCGTGTGCGTAATCCGGGCAACGGGGAGCCCCCATGCATCCTTGACGGTCGGGTCAAGGTCGACCCGGTTGCTTTCCACGGGGAGGTCGTGAAGCAGGATTCCGATCTTCATCGTGTGGTTGAAAAGTTCCCGGTCGGCGTCTTTGGCGGCCGAGCCCCAGCCCGGTCGGCCGGGGAAGCTCCAGTTGACGGGGTGTCCGATGTTCGACGGGAAGATCAGAGAACCGAGGATGTGGCCTCGGGTCGCATCTGTCTCGTAGAAGTCGAACGAGCATCCGCTCATATAGTGCCCCGACCACCCATACAGCGGGTCGTGCAAGTCACGGTCGAACAGTCCGACCGAAAATGAATACTGGTGGAAGGTCGCGTTCTTGCCGACCTGCCCGCTGCTGTTCGCGAGGCCGTCGGGGAAGTGCTCCGATTTCGACATCAGCAGGAGACGAGGAGTCTCGATCCCACCGCCGCAGACGATGACCGCTTTGGCCTTCTGTACCCATTCGTTGCCGTCTTCGTCCTCGTAGCGCACACCGGTCGCTCGACCGTCCGATCCGACCAGGATCTCGTGCACATAGCAGTCAGACCGCAGGTCGTACAAGCCGGTGTTGACGGCGTCGGGGATGAAGCTGATCAACACCGAGGACTTGCCCGTGCCTGGATCTGGGTACTGCTGCCAGAAGCCGTTCTCGCTGAAGGGCTGCCGGCCCCGGTAGGGCTCGGTGACCATGCCTTGCGGCATGGGGAAGGAGTTGTGGCCGAGTTTGTCCATCGCAGTCGCAAAGGTCCGGCCGATCTGGCTGAGCGGCGACGGCTTGGTCGGATATCCGCGGCTGCGACGGCCCTCCCAGGGGTTTGCCCCCGCGAGGCCCGAGGTGCCGAACTCCCACTCGACGCGAGTGTAGTAGGGCTCCAGCTCGTCGTAGCTGATGGGCCAGTCCACGAGGCTGGAGCCGGGAACGTCGCCGTGCAGGGACCGCAGCCTGAAGTCGTTCGCGGTCATCCGCGGGACCATTCCCCCCCAGTGGGTGGTGCCACCACCGACAACCTGGGGCGTGGCGGAGAAGTTCGTGATTACGGCATCTTCTGCGTCGTTCTGCCGGTAGGTGCGGGGCTTGAGCTTCGGGTCCTGCCAGATAAAGTTGCGGTTGAGGTACTTGAGTTCGTCACCCGACGCGTGCTCAGGCTTCAGCCACGGTCCACGCTCCAGTCCGACGACGCGCAGGCCCGCCTCGGACAGCACCTTGGCCGCCGTTGCGCCGCCTGCGCCCGCTCCGACGATGACAACATCGACGGGCTCCGGATTTCTCTTGGTCTTCATAGTTGACACCTTTCGATTGGGGTGTTGGCGGCGCTACGCCGCGACATTTTCGATTCCATGGCGCCCAACCCGGGAGAGGGGAAGAAGTGCGTCCCACAGCTCGTCGGGGATGCTGACGTCGAGAAGCTCGACGGTCTGCTCGATTCGACGGGGTTCCGACATGCCCACGATCGTGGCGGTCACCCGGTGGTCGCGGGTTGAGAACTGCAAGGCGGCGGCGGCGAGAGGTACGCCGAAGTCGGCACACAGGCGCTCCATCTCGGTTACCCGATCAAGTGTCGCCTGGTTCACCGGGGCGTAGCAGTATCGGGGAACCGCCTTCGGCCCTTTGACAAGCATCCCACCACCGAAGGGCGCCGCGTTGACAAAGGCCACTCCACGCGCCAAGGCGTCATCGAGCAGCGGCTCGGCGGTTTGCTCGACGAGGGTGTATCGGTTGTGGCTGATCACTGCGTCGAATGCCTCGGTGGCGAGGTACTGCAGCTCGAGGTCGATCGGGCCGCCGGCGACGCCCAGGTGGGAGATGACCCCCTCATCGCGAAGGTCGATCAGGGCTTCGAGTGGCCCACCGGGCGCGGTGGCCTCCTCAAAGGTGATCTTCTCCGGGTCGTGCAGGTAGACGAGCTGCAGCGTATCGAGGCCGAGTCGCTGGAGGCTTTCCTCGATCGACCGGCGGACCCGGTCGCCCGAGAAGTCACTCGAACCGGGCAGCGGATCGACCTTGGTCGCGATGACGAACCCGTCCGGCACTCCACCGTTCTCCCGGATGGCGCGGCCGATCCGCTTTTCGCTGTCACCACCGCCGTACTCGTTTGAGGTGTCGATAAAGTTGAACGGGCCCTGGAAAACCCGGGCGATCGTCGCGACCGCGGTCTCGTCGCTCACCTCGTAGCCGTACTGCGCAGGGAAACTGCCGAGCGCACTCGTTCCGACGCAGATGGGCGACACCTGCAGTGGTGTGGTGCCGAGTTGCCTAATGGTCATCGGTTCTTCTCCCTTGTTGTGGTGGTGGGTATGCAGAGTGCGTGTCGCTACGCCCGGGCGGCACGACGGGTTTGTGGGGGTGGCGCGGTGCTGGACCGGAGTACCAGCTCGGGGACAACATGGCGGACCATCCGATCGTCGAGGAGCCCGATCATGCTCAGGACGCTGTCCACGGCGAGTCGACCGACCCGCTCGAAGTCGACGCTCATTGTGCTGAGCGCCGGGATGAAGTAGCGGCACTCCGGGATATCGTCGAAGCCGATGACGCTCAGGTCTTCGGGAACCCGGATGTCGCATTCCTCGAGCGCCTTTATCAGCCCGAGCGCCATCTGGTCGTTTGCGACGAAGACTGCGGTCGCGGTGGGGTCGTTGGCGATGACCAGTCCGGCGGCGTACCCGGACAGGGTGGTCCAGTCCCCCACGATCGGCTGCGGAATCGGTCGCTGTGCCGCCTCGAGTTCGCCCTTCCAGCCCCGTTCCCGCGCCGCCGCGCCCAGCCATCCGGCGGGTCCGGAGACGTGGTGCACGGTGTCATGACCGAGCTCGAGGAGGTAGCGCGTCGCGACCGCCGCTCCGGTGGCCTCATCCGTGCCGACATTGCTGGTGCCGTCGTGCGCACCCGGTTCGAAGACGACCAGCGGCACGCCCGTCGACATCCCCTCGATCGCGTGGAGCGCGGCCTCGATGGGCGCGATGATCACTATTCCGTCGACCGCATCGGCGATCAGATGGTCGAGCGCCAGGCGCATATACGTGCGGTCGACGTCGGCGAGTGTGACCAGGTTCGCAGAATAGCCCGCGCGTCTGGCCTCGTCGACGATCCCGGTCAGGGCGACGGACGGGCCGTACTGGGCCAGGCCGAAGCTCACGATTCCAATTGTTCGCGACGAGCGGGATGCCAGCGCACGAGCTGAGGTGTGTGGTCGATAGTTGAGCTGTCGAATGGCGACCTCGACCCGATCGCGCACCCCGGGTGAAACGATTTCCGGCGTGTTGACGACGCGAGAAACTGTCTGGTGGGAGACCCCGGCCAGGCGCGCGACATCGATCATTCTCACACCGGCGCTGGGTGTCGAGCTGTTGCTGTGCATGGGATTTCCTCCCTCCCTCCCGGGTCTCATGCGGGCTGGGTGGTCAGACGCGCGCGGACGCGGTCCCGCGGCCGAATCGCGAACCGAAGAAGTTCGTGATCCGCTGCACGCCGCCGGCGCTGGAGAGGAAGACCGCGATGATGATGACCGCGCCCTTGATCAGTAGCTGCGGCTCAGAGGAGATGCCGACGAGGTTCATGATGTTGATGATCGTGGCGAGCACGAACACACCGATGACTGCGCTGATCGGGTCTCCCCTGCCTCCCATCAGGGATGCGCCACCGACGACGACCGCAGCGATCGCATCCAGTTCGTAGCCCACGCCGATGAGCGAGCTCCCCTGCTGCAGTTGTGCGGCGGCGATCAGCCCGGCCAATCCTGCCAGCAGGCCAGACACTGTGTAGGTGATCAACACGTTCCGGGCCACGGGAAGTCCGGAGAGTCGTGCCGCCTCGGGGTTGCCACCGATCGCGTAGAGGGATCGCCCGAAGGTGGTGAACTTGGCGACCAGGGCGGCGACGACCGCGACGATCACGAAGATCAGGACGGGGTTTTGCACGAAGAGGGCGGATCCGCTGGAGAACGCGGTGATGAAGTTCTTGTCGAAGATCTGGATCAGGCTGGTCGACTGGATGATGTAGCTGAATCCCTTGATCGCGCTCATCATCGCGAGCGTCGCGATGAAGGGTGGGATCCGGAGCCAGACGACGAGGGCGCCGTTGATCAGCCCAGCGAAGGCGCAGCAGGCGAGCGTGAATGCTGCGGACGCCCCAGCGTTCATTCCGGTTTGGAGGGTCAGTGCGATGATCACTGTGGACATTGCCATGGTGGATCCGACCGAGAGGTCGATGCCGCCGGTGAGGATGACGAAGAACTGACCGACGGCCAGTACCGCGACGATAGAGGCGGCAGCGATGACGTTCTCTGCGTTCCGGATGGTGAGGAAGTCCTCGGAGACGTAGTAGCCGATGATGATGATCGCGACGAGGACGAGGATCAGGTAACTCTTGGGCAGGAGTCGCTTGGTGGCACTCGCCAAGCGTGCTCGGTTGGTCGGTGTGGGCGTCGGCGGCAACTCGGTGAGTGGCGGCGCTGCGGTGAATGTGTTCTGGGACATCTTGTTTCCTATCGCAGGATTAGCTGAGCGTGCAGGTGGGTCGCCGGGTCAGGCGAACTGAGACACGAGCGCGTGTCCATGGGGGTCGATACTGTCGTGATCGAACTCGGCGACCACCTTTCCGCGGGCCATGACCAGAACGCGGTCGCACATCATCGCCTCGGTGATCTCCGAGCTCGAGATGATCACCGTTCCGCCGGCCCGAGCGAAGTCTCGGATGAGTTCGTACATATCTTCCTTGGCGCCGACGTCGACGCCGCGGGTGGGCTCGTCACAAATGAGAAGGCGGGCGGATCGGGCGAGCCAACGGGCGAGGATGCCCTTCTGCTGCGTGCCGCCGCTGAGGGTCTTCATCGGCTGGTGGATGCTCGACACTTTCATGCCGAGGCGCGCGACCATCTCCAATGCAAACTTGTTCTCGCGGCGCCGGTTTATCACGCTCAGCCGGCTGAACATCGGCATGCTGGCGAGCGTGATGTTGCCGGCGACTCCCATGTCCGGAATGAATCCGTGTGCCTTGCGGTCTTGAGGAAGCAGCCCTATCCCGCGGCGGATGGCGTCGCGCGGGTTGTGAAAGACCACGTCTTTGTCATCGAGACGGATGCGTCCATGAGTCTTGCGGCGCGCTCCGGCGAGAAGGCCGGCAAGCTCGGACTGTCCGCTGCCGATCAGGCCGGAGATGCCGAGTACTTCCCCCTCGTAGAGATCGAACGAGACGTCGGAGACCCGCTCGTCTTCTCCGAGATCGGAGACCGACATCAGCACCTTGTCGCCGCGACCAGCGCCAAGTCTCGGGCTCCGCTCGCCTCTCAGCGCCGCGTCCGCGATGGAGCCTTCGAGGCTCTTGCCCACCATTGCGGTGACGACATCGGTCGGCTTCGAGTCGGCGATAGAGAGGTTCGCGGCGTTCCTGCCGTCACGGAGCACAGTGACGGAATCGCAGAGCGAGTAAAGCTCGTCCATCCGGTGCGAGATGTAGAGGAGTGTTACTCCCTGTTCTGCAAGCGAGCGGAGCACGGTGAACAGGCGCGCCACATCGGGGAGCGGCAAAGTGGAGGTGGGTTCGTCGAGCAGCAGAACTCGAGCGTCCTTGTGCAGGGCCTTGGCCAGCTCGACGGCTTGTTGTTCGGCGACGGAGAAGGTGGACACAGCGCGGCGCACGTCGAGGTCGAAGCCGACCCGGGCAAGCGCCTTGCGGGCTTCCGCGGCCATGGTCTGCCAATCGACGACCGTGCCGCCTTTGCGAGGCAGCTCACCCAGGAAGATGTTCTCGGCGACCGAGAGCGATGGCACGAGGCTGAGCTCTTGGTAGATGGTGTGGATGCCTGCCTTCTGCGCATCGCTCGGCTCGCGGAACTTCTGTAGTTCGCCGCCGAGGTAGATCTCGCCGCCATCCGGGATCTCGGCCCCCGAGATGATCTTCACGAGCGTCGATTTACCGGCACCGTTCTGGCCGGCAAGCGCGTGAATGGATCCTCGCTTCACACTCAGGCTCACCCCCTTGAGTGCCTGCACCCCCAGGTAGGCCTTCAGGATGCCGTCCAGCCGCAACTCCTCTGGTGCGCCCTGGCGGTCGGTGTCGAGACTCATCGGTTGCTCTCATTCATGGTCGAGTCGCAGGAGTGTGGTGTGGTCGGCACCGGTACTCGCCTCGGTTCGAGGGAAGCACCGGTGCCCACTATGGGTTGACGGTTACTTGGACGCTCGGACGTAGGTGTCGGCCGGCACGTAGTACTGCTTGGCGTTCTCCGGGGTGACCACGGTAGTGTGAACGAAGAGCGACTTATTCGGGCACTCAGAGGTGTTCTTGTTGTATGCGGCGAGTGCCATCTTGACGGCGGTCGCCCCCTGGTCCCAAGGCTGGTTCGAGGCGGTGGCCTGAAGGGGCCCGGTCGGGTTGTCCATCATCTCTTTCACCGAAACCATGCCGCCGTCGTAGCTGGCGAGGATGATCCCGTCGCCCCAGAGTCCGGCCTGCTGGAGTCCTTCCTTGACCCCGCCGTTCATCACATCGCTCATGCTGAAGACGATTTTCAGGTCCGGGTTGGCGGTGGCGACGTCGCGGATCGGTCCGAGTGCCTTGTCAGGCTTCCACTCGCCGTACTTGGTCGGGAGGATGTTCACCTTCAGATTGGTACCAGCCGTCCCGGCTTCGAACCCTTTCTTGAAGCCATTGAATCGGAGGTCGCTGATTACGTCGCCGGGGAATCCGCCGATGCCGACGATTTTGATATCGCCGGTAGTGCCGAACTTCTTGATCGCCTTCTTGGCGGCCACTTCTCCGGCTAGAGCACCGGTGGCTGCCTGGTCTTCCGCGACGTAGCAGAAGGTATCTGGCACGAGAGAGGGGTCGAGATTCGAGTTGACCGTGACGACGGGGATGCCGGCCTTCTTGAGAGCGGCAATCGATGCACCGACACCGATGGGGTCATTCGCATTGATGATCACGACGTCGACGCCCTTGGTGATGAGCGTCTGGATGTCAGCGTTTTGCCGCACGGTGTCTCCGTTTGCGTCCAACACCTCGATGCGGGCACCGACCTTCTTTGCGGCTGATTCGCCACCGTCGACGAGGGTCTTCCACCAGTCGCTGCCGCTGATACCGCGTTGGCTCCAGCCGATCACGAGGCCCTTGCCGCTCGCCTTGTCGTGGTTGCTGGATCCACTGCTCGCGGCACGGCAACCGGTGAGGGCGACCGCGGCGGTGGTGACGAGGACTATGCCGATTGCGATGCGTCGAGCGTGGGTATTGCGGTGAGAAAAGATCATTTGGTGCACTCCTTTGTGTGATCGATGTTGGTGCAATGCCCGTCGCCGGGCGGTTCGATGGCGAGGCCAACGATGGGGGGGATGCCGGGGCGTGGGTGGCGCCCCGGCATGTGGCTAGTCGAGGGGCGTGAATACTCCGCGTCCTTCGAGCAGCTTGATGGTGCCGGCGCGGGTTGCCCGCTCGCGGGCGAGCCAGCCTTCGGCCGGGGGCGCTGCCAGGTACTGGTTCTTCGGGTAGATCGGCTCGGCGTAGATTGCCGCGTACTGCTCGGTGCGCAGGTCCTTGAGTCCGTTGAATACCCCATTCGACTGCCGGTCGCGACGAAGCGCATCGATGTCGATGACGGTGCTGACGAAGCTGTCCCCCGGGGCGAGTCCGGTCTGCTCGACGATGATCTTGCCTCGCTGGTTGACGATCATCGATCGCCCACCGAACAGGTCGTTGAGCACGCCGTCTGGTCCGAGCTCCGGGCCGAGGTTCGGCGCGACGACGATGGCGTTGTTGAATAAGGCGTGGGCCTTGTTCTGGATATCCCACATGCCGTTCATCGTCTGCGGCTCGATCAGCGTGGCGCGGATGAGGATCTCCGCACCGTTCATCGCCAGGCCTCGCGCGATCTCCGGGTAGGCGCCCTCGTGACAGATGATGTATCCGATATTGCCGATGTCCGGCGTCTTCGCGACGGGGAAGATGGCGTCGAGGGCGTTGCCATTGCCCTTCTTCTGTACCCACTCGTCCCAGAGGTCGTGCGGGTTGGTGGTACCGAGGGTTCCGCCCTCGAAGCCGTCGCTCGTGGCCTTGGCGCGTCGGTAGATGACTTCGCCTTGGGGGTTGATCAGGAATGCGACATTGAAGTACCGATCGGGGAAGTCATCATCGGCCACGAGGTAGAGCTCGCCGGCGATGTAGGTGTTCAGCTCGCGCGCGGCCGTGCCGAGCTCGTCGGTTTCAGGACCGGGGATCGTGCGCGCGAACTTCTTCTCCGCCTCACGGTTGCCGGCCGTGAACCCCATGTGCATGCCCTGGATCGCCATCTCCGGGATAACCACCAGCTTCACCGGATAGCCCTCAGTGCTGGCGACGCCCACTGCAGTCTTCATGAACCCGATGATGCGCTTCGTGTTCCTGAGCGCGTCCTCCGGTTCGACAATTGGGATCTGCAACGGGGACAGTGCTACTACGACGTAAGGTTCAGTCACGTCAACTCCTTTGTTGTGAATGCGTTTGAATTATGTTAGCGCACTATCAAAAGATTGCAACTCTTTAATTTGAGTCGCTTCGGGCCGATCCAGCGCAGTGAGACGATTGAGCCCTTTGTCCTGGGAGCACTGCAAGCGGTCTAGCTGTGCAAGTTAATACCTGATCAAAAAGGTATTAGTTCAAACAACTACTCTGATGCCGACTAAGCTGAATGACCCAGGAAGTTGACACTGGGACGTGACAAAGAATCTTTCTAGACCTAGTCAAACAGTCATTTGGGATGAGTTTTGAGTGATCGCACTCTTAAGAAGATTTGCAGAGAATGGAGAGCAGATCGGAGCGCCCGACGGCGTCGGGACTCGCTTAGCATCGCGGCTGGTCCTGCTGTGGTCCGATCCCCGAGGCCGCTCCCTAAGAAACGGTTTCCAGGGCTTCGATTAACTCGAACACTGTTTCGCCCCGCCCCCTCCATGCGAACACGCAAATATCAGCGGAGGCGCCGCTTCGCGGCGTGATGTTGAAAGGTTTCGGCTTGTGGGCCGTGGTGGTGCAGCACGATCTTCTCGCCGTGGATCGTGCAGAACACGCGGAGAAGCACGCTCAACTCATCCCAAATCAGCCACCCTGGGCAGTACACCTAGAGCTCGCCGCCGACTCTAGGCAGCTCGTCCGCCAGACCATCGAGATCGCCGCCCCCTTGTCTGGTCGCCCGAAGCGCCCCATCTCTACGAACTCGCAGTAGTCATCCGCGACGAGCGAACCGAACTCCATCGGTTCTCCGGTACCACCGGCCTGATAATGATCGCGATGGCTGCGAAGCACGGCGACTTAGCCACGGATGAGCTGAGCGACGTCTGGAACCACTCGAAAAGCAGCTTCGACTACGGACTGGACTTCGCTGGGTGGTGGGAGTGAGACCTGGAGGTAGTGGTCTCCAACGAGACTGCTGTCGGTTTGATTGACTCGTCCCCCCAAGAGCCGTAAGGCTTGAGGAGACGTAGCATCGCCGAAGGGCGGTTCAACCATCCGGCCGGCATCGCCCTGACCCACAGTCCAGGGAGACGCTGTCGCTCCTTCGAGCTCGCGGAGAAGGGCGACAATCCGAGGCAGGGGGCGAGCGTTTCACACACCCGGTCGAAGGTTGCCGCGTCCGGTTTGGAGCCGATAGTTCCGACGATCTTGTGCATCTGTGCGTCGGTGGGGCTGAGGCTGTCGGCGGTGGCGGGGTAATGCCGAGGGTTCAAGGCCCAGTTCGATGGGAAGGTGGCGAGAGGTCAATAGGTCAACTTCGCCCGATGCACCAAAACCCAGAGAAATACTGGGCTAGGACGCAGCGCAAAGTCCTCAATTCGACCGAAATTCGAGCCAAAAGTTTTTCTACTGTGGGCACGATGTGGGCAAAAGAAAAACAGGCCTGAGCGCATCCCAGAATAAATGTTTGTCAGACCTATTATTCGCGGTGCGCCCGGAGGGATTTGAACCCCCGACCTATTGATCCGTAGTCAATTGCTCTATCCGCTGAGCTACGGGCGCATGCGTCGGGTAAAACCCAACTTGACGACTATACCAGCCGAGCCACTCGCGACGATTCGAGCGCGAACCAGTGGGTGTTCGGCGAGTCGAAGGCGATCCTCAGGCTATTTCTCGTGTCGCCGCCCATAGGCAGGAGCGGTAGCACGGCACGCTTTCTACGAGCGAGGTGGTGGGCGTCACCCGCCGGTGATCCCGCTTGCACTCCGCCGATCCACAATGGCGCATCCACGGGGACACATACGGTCGATGAATAATTTCGAGATTAATTTACAATATGGTCAATTGATGAAACCATTAACTTTAGGCGACGTTGGGCGCACAACCGAGCGGCTCGATGATTCCGTTAACCCAGGGAACGGTGAGCGTATGACTGAATACTCCGATGCACACCTACTAGTACTTGGTTAGGTTGGTGCTCGTTGTTGGCAGGAGGGGCAGTATCCGGTCCGTACGGCGGCGAGGTGTTGGAGCTCGCGGAGGATGCCGTAGAGACTCAGGCTGCCCCATCCGCTTTTGGGCGGGTGAGTCGCAGGGTGGTGATGAAGAGGTGCGCGGCGGTGACGAGAGTGACGTGGTGATGCCAGCCGGCCCAGGTGCGGCCTTCGAAGTGGGCCAGGCCGAGACCGGTTTTCAGCTCCCGGTAGTCGTGCTCGATGCGCCAACGGATTTTGGCTATCCGGACGAGTTCTTTCAGCGATGTTGTCTCCGGCATGGTTGAGAGCCAATAGTCCGTTGGGGCAGGGGCACCGGTGGGCCATTCCGCAAGCAACCACTCGACGGGCACCGAACCGTCGTCGGCGCGGGGAATGTCTCGGTTAGTGGGTCGGACGCGTAACGCGATGAACCGGGATCTCATCGAGGCCAAACGATTGCTTGTTGTGGATTTGGTCCCGCGCCGCCAGGTGGCCTGATGCAGTGCCGGGCGGCCGGCGGCCAGGACGAGATCTTTCAACGATTTCGGCGCGTTCAGATAGCGACGCTGACGCGGGCGGGGACCACGCCCGGAGTAGTCGATGAGATCGGTGGCCGCATCTTCTGGATAGGCGCTCGTGGATGCTTTGACCGCCACCATGTAAGGGATTCGCCGGTCCGTCAGCCCCGACCGGAACCCGGTGACCTCACCGTAACCGGCATCGCCGACCATGACCTTCGGCCGGTGACCCCACACGTCGAGCTCGTCGATCATTTCCAACGCCATCGCCCACTTCGTGCGATGCCGTTGCACGTCGGGCAGGCCCGCCTTGGCTCGGCGGGCTGCGACCTGCGCGGCTTGCTCGTTCGTGTCCGCGCTGATGTCATCCCAGGACTCGGGCACGAACAAACGCCAATCCAGCGGGCACGATGCCTTGTCAGTGGCCGCGTGGATACTGACCGCGATCTGGCAGTTGCCGATCTTGCCCAGAGTGCCCGAATACTGCCGGGCAACACACGGCGAGGAACCACCGTCTTTCTTGAAACCCGTATCGTCCACAACCCACGCATCGGGATCGATCAGCGCAACCGCTTTGCGCACCAGGACACGGCGAACCGGTTCGACCTTCCACGGCGACGCCGACACGAACTGCTGCAACTGCTGGTAATCGACCCCGAGACGGCCACCCATCGGCTGCATCGACTTGCGCCGCCCATCCAGCATCAGACCATGTAAATAGAGGTTCCCCTTGTTCCGCTGATCAGCGCGAGGGAGAGACACGAACACGTCCTCAACGAACCCCTCCAACTCAGCCCTGGTCTCCGCAAGCTCATTCGCTCTCATCCCCAGAAATTAACAGGACCACCCAAAGATCAAAAGCCGACACGCCCAACATAACCAAGTACTACTACCTCTCTACGAGGTAGAAGCCAACCTGTTCAAAGGTCTGGCTCACCCGGTACGCGTTCGAGTACTGGAAGTTCTCGCCGGATCGAGTGATGTCTCCGTTGCAGATCTGCTCGCCGATACGGGCCTGGAAGCCTCT
>JANYEI010000012.1 GCA_025363205.1 Frigoribacterium sp. | reverse complement strand
GGGCCAACAGTCCCGACGACGGCACGCTCCCGTACGGAAAGATGATTACCGCGATCTACCTGCTCTGCTACGCACTGCGCGACGACTACATCCCGCAATGGCACGCCCGAAACGACTATCTTTCGAGCGGACGGGCGGCCGACAACCAGTACCACGGGCCGTTTTACATGCGCTTTCTGAACAGCAGCGATTCGGAGGCGACCTCGGAGACCGGACGCTTCGCCGCCCGCGATCGCACCAACTACAAGTGCCCGCTGTTCGACAAGGGCGGCATTTCGGATGACCCGGCAAATCGTGCGTCGGTGATCGCGCACGAGTCCTGGCATCACTGGCAGTACAAGCACGACTACAAGACCGACCATCAGACCGGGCCGAGCGTGGCCGCCGGCATGCAGGGGGACTGGTATTACTTCCACGGGTCCGGCGCTTTCGACTTCGGCACTCTGTGGACCTACGACGTGAACGCGAACCCGATCCGCTTCCACTCTCCGTACCAAATCGCGATCGAATGGGACGCGGATCTCGCGGAATACTCGTTCGGCTGGGTTCCACTGATCGTGCAGCAGCAGGCTCGCAATTACGGCAACACGAGACTCGCGCTGCAGTGCAAGAACATGATCGGCTACCGGATCGGCGACCCTCGACCGTTCTGAGTGGTCGTAGACAACCGGGAATGTGCCAGAAGGATCCGATCATTGTGGATCCATCAGCGCGGTCATCTCACCGAGCCGTGGCATTAAGGCTTCGTCTTCGGCGGTCGCGATGTAGCGAACCGCCCCTCGGCGATCGCCTGGTTGACCGCGTCGACCGTCGTGCCGAGAATCTCTGCGAGACCGGATGCGTCGAAGTAGGGCTCGTGCTGAGCCCACAAAATTTCGCCTGAATCAGGTGCCGGACCCCGCACGCTCAACCAGCTCCGCCGCCGAGATCGAACCGTCTACATACTCCCGTGCAGCGCGCTCCCAGGCCTCTCGACGCCGGCGCAAGCGGAGCGCTTCCGCGGACTCGACACGCGGCGATTCCGCTTTCATCTGCCGCCACTGCTCAAGCTCGCGCGGCGAAAGCTTGGCCTCGAACTCCGTCTCATAATCGCTCGTACCGCTCATGATACGAGCGTACGCCCGGCGTGCGGCATTGGCTCCCGGCTCGATGAACGAACCGGTGACGCGAAATAGCGACCCGGCGAATTCGATGAGTGCACAGAGGACTGTTGGCCGGAGGCATTGCCCGTTAGCCGATGGAGTTCGGTCCCGACGAAATTCGTCGCGCCTGGGCTTCGCCCGGGCAAGATCTTTAATCTGCTGCTCCGAGCAGGCTTTCAGCCTCGGCCAGCTCCCCAATGCGTTCAAACGAATCGAAGAGATTGCTGCCCGGCTCCCCCAGCGTCGAGTAGAGAAACGCAGTTTCGCGCCTGATGAGCGTTCGCTCCTTGCGGAGCCTGAAGGCTCTCGCTGCTTCATCTTCCGCGGAGGTTTCGGTGAGCAACACCCCGGTTTCCGGGGCGCTCTGAAGTTTTCCCTCCCACTGTCCCTGCAAAGATCTTGGCTGTTTCGTGTTCCCTCGAATGGCGGTCATGTGATCGTAAGTGTGCGGCGAGATTGGCGGGTCCGCTCTCCCGCGTCGATGCGGGGTGCGATGCGAGCTCCGATCCGGCTGGATCCTTACACCCGCCACCTAAGACGACCAAAAGAACGTAACCGATCCACAAATTCGTAACAGCCCATAAAGACGTAACGCATCCTAAGACAGCCCTCGTGCGAACCCCTTTCAAGCCCAGCGCCGGCGCCCGCCCCTCACTATTAGTTGGACCGCCGGACGCCCTCGATTCATTCCGCAGGGCGGCTGGAAAATCAAAAGCTCCCTACCAACCCCGGCTCATCTTCCACGTCCACGAGATGCCCGACCCGCACCCGTCCCACCGGGTACGTGCGAACATCCCCGTCGTCGAACTCGACTCGAACATCCGTCCCGTCAACGGTGAGAACCCAGCCGTGAAGGGTGCCGACCGTCACCGGGGTTGTTGGTGTGAACGGGACGGGCGGTGAGGTCATGGGGTGATCCTGCTTGAGACGGCTGACAGTGGTCGGCAATCGGTGGCGTCTTGGATGACTGCAACAACCGCCGCTGAAGACGGCTTGTTGAAGACCCATATCCGCACGACGAGGACGACGTTGCTCTTGCCTACTTCGAGCGAGACCTTCTTCGCCGCGGCGGTTACCGTGCTGTTGTCGCCTGCCGCTTGACCTGTCTGCGCGGATGCAACTAGCTGTGCTTCGGCATCGGCTTTGACAACGTCGGGCAGCGGTGTGTGCGAGTTGATGAACACGTTCACTCCGGCCGAGGTCGTGTAGACCCAGTCCCCGTTCTTCGGGAGCGACTTCCGGAGCGCGACAGCCTGAGCTTCGGTGAGGGTGTCACCAGGCTTCGGTGCCGCGGCGGTCGGTGTCGGCGTCGCGGACACACTCGGCTTCGCAGTCTTCCCGAGTGCTCCAGGGTCGAACCCGCCGGTCGGCGCGCAACCGCTGAGAACCGTGACGGCTACAAGGGTCGCTGTGGCGAGGAAGGTGAATCTGTTGATGGTGATCATTCGGCAACCACGATCTCCCATGTCGAGGGATCGCCTTGAGCGTTGATGTAAGTCTGCGCGAGGCTGATCGCTTCGGCTTTCGTCGGATACACCGATGATTTCCCGTCGGTGCGCGGGATCCCATTTGCCCACGCCCACCCCTCCTTCTCGAATGAAGGAGCGAGGTAGGTGTAGACCATCGTGATCAGGACGATCGACTTGCCGGCAGTGCCACGCAAGTTCTTCAGCTTCTTGCTGAACAGGCCGTTAGTCGGGTCCCCGGCTGCCTTCGACGCTTGGGCTGCACCGATGATTTGGGCGCTGAGGTCTGTTTTCACAACGTCAGGCAGCGGCTGATGCGAATTGATGAACACGTTCATCCCAGCTGTTGTTTTGTACGCCCAGTCCCCGTTCTTCGGCAGCGACTTTCGCAGCGCCACGGCTTGAGCTTCGGTGAGGGTGTCACCAGGTTTCGGCGCCGCAACCGTCGGTGTCGGCATGGCTGTCTTCGCCACTGCGGCCGGCTTCTCGTTGAACAGCCCATTCGCGACTGGCGTGCAACCGGCCAGCGTGGTCGCGAGAAGGATCGCTGCACTCAGCAGGACGATGCGACGCACGTTCCCGTTCGTGATGTTCGTCATACGTTCCCCCTGAAGAATGATGTGTCTACCCCGAGCGCGAGCTTATCTCGCAACGGATGGTACAAAGATCATGCGCGGCATGGTCGGTAACAGGGCGGCCGGGCGAACACAAGCGGGTTAGCGCAGCGGGGAGCTTCCCGGCCGAACGGCCGAGGCGAGTGAGCCCACAGCCGACTGGGATGATCGCGCCAAAGTCGTGACGCAGGACACTCCGGGTGACGTCGCGGGCCCCGAGCGAACTTGAAAGGAATCGTTGCTGGTTGCTCCGTCGAACGCTTCGTCGGTGCCATCCCGGACTGTCGCGGTTTCAGCTGTCGCAAAATTTGCGACAGTTGGCGACTCCGGTCTGCGACGGGCGGTCCTTCCACTCCGGCATTGCCATCACCCCACCGAACTCGCGACTGTTCTCGATGACGGTCACCCG